>NZ_JBEZZG010000086.1:0-1028 GCF_040639085.1 Nonomuraea sp. NPDC023979 | reverse complement strand
GCCTAGATGATTGATTCCAAGGGGTTGGGATCAGTGGTCGTAGGCGGTGAGTGAGCGGGCGATGGGCTGACCGGTCTTGTCGTTGTGCCAGATCACGGCGGTCAGCGCAAGGATGCGGGTGATCACGCGGATGATGACGCCCGCGAACGTGCGCCCGCCGTGGCGTTCGAGGTCGAGCTGGCCTTTCAGGGTCTGATTGATGGACTCGATGGTCTGGCGCAGGGGTTTGAACAGGTGTGCGCCGGAGCGTGGGGGCTCGCCTTTGCGGGCCTTGCGCAGCAGGCGCACTCCTGCGGTGGCCAGGGCGTGTTCGAAGTCGCGGCCGTAGTACTGCATGTCGGCGATCAGGTCCTGCCGGCCTCGGTGGCGGGCCAGCAGGTCGGGGTCGGCTTCGAGCATGCCGAGCAGGGTGAGGCGTTCGTCGGCCTTGGCGCCGGTCAGGGCGAAGGCGACGGGCAGGCCGCCCAGGGTGCACAGCAGGTGCAGGCGCAGGCCCCAGAAGAAGCGGGAGTGGGAGGGGCAGTAGCCGTACTCGGCCCAGCCGGCCAGGTCGGAGCGCTGGGCGGTCTGCCGGGAGCGGCCGCACTCGACCGGGGTGGAGTCGGCCACCCACACGTCGTCGCTCCACAGGCTGGTGTCCCGGCCGAGAATGCGGATCAGGTGGAGCACCAGGCCGGTGGCGGCGCGCAGGCGCTTGTTGTAGCCGGACTGGCCGGGCAGGTAAGGAAACAGGCCGGTCAGGTGGGCGCGAGCGTAGCGCAGCCAGCGCCGCTCTGAGGTGAAGCCGAGCAGCGCCGACAATACCGCCAGCGTCACCAGCTCCGCGTCACTGAGCCGAGGCTGCAGCCCGGTCGCAGGCCGCTCGGGAGCCAGATCCGGAGAAGCGATCAGCTGATCGTCGATCTTCACGTACAGTGCTGTCGCGAGGGTGTTCAGTTCTGTCGTCACAAACGGATCTTGAACGCCCTCGCTTCATGTCCGCAGCCGAACAGCTGATCTCCACCCCTTGGAATCAATCATCTAGGCGG
>NZ_JBEZZG010000085.1:0-1082 GCF_040639085.1 Nonomuraea sp. NPDC023979 | reverse complement strand
TGTACTTGGTCATGAACTTGGTGTCAGTCGGCTGATCGGTGGTCGGCCGCCGAGGGCTGTGTGTGGCCGGGTGGTGTTGTAGTGCTCGAGCCAGGGATCAAGGGCTTGAGTGCGGTGCTGGTTGCTGGCGTAGGGCCGGCGGTAGGCCCATTCGGTGGCCAGGGTGCGGTTGAAGCGTTCTGCTTTGCCGTTGGTCCATGGGCAGTGCGGGCGGGTGAACTTCTGCCGTGCGCCCAGTTCGGCGCAGGCTTGCTGGAATGCGCGGCTGATGCGGTAGTTCTTGGCGTTGTCGGTCAGTACCCGGTGGATGCGGTCGATGCCGTGGGCGGCGAAGAAGGCGGCGGCACGGGTCAGGAAGGCGGCGCAGGTGGTGCCCTTCTCGTCGGTGAGGGCTTCGGCGTAGGCCAGGCGGGTGTGGTCGTCGATGGCGGTGTGCAGGTAGTCGTAGCCGATGCCGCGGCCGCGGACCTGCTCGCTGCGGCCGTGTGCGCGCCAGCCGCCGCCGTCGGGGATGCGGCCGAGTTTCTTGACGTCGATGTGGATCATGTCGCCGGGTGCGGGGTGTTCGTAGCGGCGGGTGCTGTGGCGGGTGGTGCGTATCGGTGTGCCGGTGAGGGGGTCGCAGGCGGCCAGGACGGGCACGCCGTGGCGGCGCAGGATGCGGGTGACGGTCCTGGCCGGCACTCCGGTGGCCCGGGCGATGTGGTCGGGTCCGGCCCGCAGCTGGGCGCGGGCGGCCAGCACGTGCTGCTCGGTGGCGGCGGGGGTGCGGCGCGGGCAGGAGCGGGGGCCGCTGCGGCGTTCGCGTAGTCCGTCCCAGCCTTCGGCGCGGAAGCGGCGCACCCAGCGATGCCCGCACTGGCGGGAGACACCGAGTTCGGCGGCCACATGCGCGACCGGGCGGCCGTCGAACACGACACGGCGAATCAGCAGGCATCTGCCATGAAACGTCAGCCGGGCGTTAGCGTGACCCATCAAGACCTCCGGGTGGTGGTGAAGTCGGCAAACTCCACTACGCCCGGAGGTCTTCTATGTGATCAATCACCCGCGACCGCGTGTCACCAAGATCTTGGCCAAGTACA
>NZ_JBEZZG010000084.1:0-1206 GCF_040639085.1 Nonomuraea sp. NPDC023979 | reverse complement strand
CTCGTCGAGGTCGGCCAGGACCTCTTCGGAGACGTTCGGGATGTCGCGGGTGATCTCCTCCGGGCCCAGCTTGGTGTCACGGGCGTCGACCTCGTACTCCTCGATGTGCACCGAGGACAGTACGTCGTCCTGCACCAGGCGCTGCGAGATGATGATCGCGTCCTCGTAGTTGTGCCCCTCCCACGGCATGAACGCGACCAGCAGGTTCTTGCCGAGGGCCATCTCGCCGCCGTCGGTGGACGGGCCGTCGGCGATGACCTGACGCGCCTCCACCCGGTCGCCCTCGGCCACGATCGGCTTCTGGTTGAACGAGGTGCCCTGGTTGGAGCGCTTGAACTTGGCCACCCGGTACGTCGTCCGGGTGCCGTCGTCGTTCATGACCGTGACGTAGTCGGCGGAGACCTCCTCGACCACGCCGGCCTTCTCGGCGCTGATGACGTCACCGGCGTCGGTCGCGGCACGGTATTCCATGCCGGTGCCGACCAGCGGCGCCTCGCTCCTGATCAGCGGCACCGACTGCCGCTGCATGTTCGCCCCCATCAGGGCCCGGTTGGCGTCGTCGTGCTCCAGGAACGGGATCATCGCCGTCGCCACCGACACCATCTGGCGCGGCGACACGTCGATGTAGTCGACCTCGGCCACCCGGACCAGCTCCGTCTCACCGCCCTTGGTGCGCACCAGGACGCGCGACTCGGCGAACGACCCGTCCAGGTTGAGCACCGTGTTGGCCTGCGCCTTGACGAAGCGGTCCTCCTCGTCGGCCGTCAGGTAGTCGATCCGGTCGGTCACCTTCCCGTCGACGACCTTCCGGTACGGAGTCTCCACGAAGCCGAAGGCGTTGACCCGGGCGTAGCTCGCGAGATAGCCGATGAGGCCGATGTTGGGGCCTTCAGGGGTCTCGATCGGGCACATCCGGCCGTAGTGGGACGGGTGCACGTCACGCACCTCGAACCCGGCGCGCTCCCGTGACATGCCGCCGGGCCCGAGTGCGGACAGCCGCCGCTTGTTGGTCAGGCCCGCGAGCGGGTTGGTCTGGTCGAGGAACTGCGAGAGCTGCGAGGTGCCGAAGAACTCGCGCAGCGCCGCGACGACCGGGCGGATGTTGATCAGCGTCTGCGGCGTGATCGCCTCGACGTCCTGCGTCGTCATGCGCTCGCGCACGACGCGCTCCATCCGGGCCAGGCCCAGGCGGACCTGGTTCTGGAT
>NZ_JBEZZG010000083.1:0-1501 GCF_040639085.1 Nonomuraea sp. NPDC023979 | reverse complement strand
CAACGCCGTTCAGTTAAGGGAGAGGGCTGTTCGTCAAGACCGGTGAACAAAGCAGCGGAGCCGCTGTAGAAGAGGTCTGTCACTCCAAGACATCCTCACCACAGGAGCTCCGCTGTTGGAACAGGTTGCCACACATCGAATGGCCGGGGTAGCGCCAGGGGTGTTCGCGCCGGGACATCTGGGTGAACTGACCCGGATCATTCCGTTCGAGATGGTCGATGATGTGCTGGCGCAGACCCGTGCGCATGAGCGCAGGGTCCGCCTGGTGCCGGCCCGGGTCACGGTCTACCTGCTGCTGGCCGCGGCGTTGTTCACCGGCCTGGGCTACCGGCAGGTGTTCGACCGGTTGTGCGCCGGGCTGGCGGGCCTGGCACCCCTGCGGCCCAGCGGCAGCGCTCTTCGCCAGGCCCGCCAGCGGCTGGGAGCGGCGCCGATGAAGGCGCTGTTCGACCTGCTGAGCGGTCCTGCGGTGACGACCGCTGCGGCGGGATGGTGGCGGGGACTGCGCCTGGTCGCCGTCGATGGCACCCTGCTTTCGGTCCCGGACTGTGCGGCCAACCTTGCCAGGTTCACCCGGCAGCGGCTCGGCAACGGGATCTCGGGATACCCGCAACTGCGGCTGACCGTGCTGCTGTCCTGCGGGACCCGGTCGCTCATCGCGGCCGCCTTCGGGCCTGCCACGACCGGTGAGCTGGACTACGCCCGCCGCCTGGCCGCGCAGCTACGGGCCGGGATGCTCCTGCTGGGCGACCGGAACTTCGCCGCCACCGATCTGCTCAACCATCTGGCCGCCACCGGCGCCGACCTGCTGGTGCGCTGCAAGTCCGGCCGCAACCTGCCTGCCGTGGCGCGCTGCCGCGACGGCTCGGCCCTGGCCCGGCTCGGCGCGCTGACCGTCCGCGTCATTGACGCCGAGATCACCATCCGCACCGCGGCCGGCATCCGGAGCAGTCACTACCGGCTGTTGACCACCCTCACCGACGCTTCCCGCCATCCGGCGGCCGATCTCGTGCGGCTCTACCACGAGCGCTGGGAGATCGAGACCACCTACGCCGAGCTGAAGTCCACCATCCTGGGCGGGCACATCCTGCGCTCGCGCACCCCTGACGGCATCGAACAGGAGGTCTGGGCCCTGCTGACCGTCTATCAGGTCCTGCGCATCGCGATGACCGACGCCACCGACAGCGTTCCAGGCCTCGACCCGGACCGGGCCGGCTTCACCACGGCCCTGGCCGCCGCCCGTGACCAGCTCATCCTGGCCGCCGGCGTCATCACCGGCACCGACATCGACCTGATCGGCAGCATCGGGCGTCACGTCCTGGCCCACCTCTTGCCCGCCCGGCGGGTCCGCACCAAAGACCGCATCGTCAAACGCGCGATCTCCAAATACAACGCCCGCGGACCCGCCATCGACCGGACCACCTACAAAGCCACCATCAGCATCAACATGCTCCGGGCCAGCCCTTGACGCCACGACCCCAGCCCTAACTGAACGGCGTTG
>NZ_JBEZZG010000082.1:0-1616 GCF_040639085.1 Nonomuraea sp. NPDC023979 | reverse complement strand
AAGACCATGACCACGGCGGAGCCGGCGTCCGGCCGGGTGTCGTAGAACTGCAGGACGATCGCGCCGGCCATGCCCCCGACAGCGCCGCACCACGCCCCGAGCGCCACCGGCAGCGACCGTGTGTGCAGCGCGGCGGAGAAGGCGGCCACGAGCATCGCCGGGAACGGCGCGACCGTTGCGGGCGGGCCGTCGGCAGTGGCCGCCCGCAGCAGCAGCGCGGCCACGATGACAGCGAGAACGAGCAGCGGTACGTGCCGCCGTACCGCCAGCGGAACCGTCGTCACCAGGGCGAAGGCGATCCCGGCCCAGAGCGGGTCCGGGCCCGGTGGCAGCACCTCGGCGACGGCCCAGACGGCCAGCAGTACGGCGAGGGCCAGGTCCGAGCGGGGCGGGCGCCGGGGCACCTGGGCCAGCCGTGCGAGGGGGTCCACACGCAGAACGGTACTGCCGGGCCGGGCCATGGGCGTCAGCCGGTTGAGGTAGCCGGGTCAGCCTCCGGTGGTAGGCGATCGCGCCGCCGGGCGGACGCGTTCGGAACCGGATGATCTCTAGCGTTGCGTCGTGACATCGGAAGAAAGAAAACGATCAAACATCGTAGGAGGTGAGCAATGAGCATTCGCTTGGACGATCTCGACAAGGCCGCCGAGCTGCCCGAGGACGCCCTGGACGACATCGTCGGGGGCCGGGACATGCAGTGGCAGCCGTGCGTGTGGACGGCCAGCGCCCACCAGGGGCAGACCGTCGACAGGCGCGACGTCATCCTGTGACGATCCGTGCCTGAACCCGACCGCGAGCGGCGTGCCCGGACTCATCGGGGCACGCCGCCTCCCGGCGACAAGGAGAACCGTTGATCTCATCCTCAGCGCCGAGAACGACGATTCGAGGCAGGGAGGGACGCCGTCCCAGGACACACAGGACATTCCTCCCGGGAGCCAGGACGAGGGGATCAGGTGGTCCGGGACCGGTCGCCGGTTGGCTGGGCCGTGCAGAAACCAGAGAAAGGTGTGAAGAATGAGCATTCGCTTGGACGATCTCGACAAGGCCGCCGAGCTGCCCGAGGACGCCCTGGACGACATCGTCGGAGGCAGAGGCATGCAAGGGCCGTCGTGCGCCTACATGGCCAGCAGTCATGAGGGCCGGACCGTCGACAGGCTGGACATCCAGGTGTGACGGCAACGCCTGAAGTCATAGTGCGGTAAGGGCGGCGTGCCCGTGCTTACCGGGCACGCCGCCTCCCCACGACAAGGAAATCCGTTGATCCTCATCCTCAGCGCCGAGAACGACGATTCGGTGCAGATGGTCGTTCCCGAACTCGTCAAGCGCGGTGCCGAGTTCCTGTGGTGGGATCCGGGCGGCTACCCCGCCCGCACTACGATGAGCTCGCGGCTGACCGGCGGGTCATGGCGGCACACGCTGCGCATCGACGGCCGCGCGTACGACTGCTCGCGGTTCACCGCGATCTGGAACCGCCATCCCACCCACCCGCAGGCCCCCGAGCCGGTCACCGACGCGAACCACCGCAAGTACGTCGAGAAGCTCGCGACCATCCTGCTGCGCGGGTGGGAGCACACCGTCGAGAGCCGCTGGCTGCCGGCCAGGACCATGGACATCCTGCG
>NZ_JBEZZG010000081.1:0-1719 GCF_040639085.1 Nonomuraea sp. NPDC023979 | reverse complement strand
GAGATCGACAAGCGTGACAGCGTCGGTGTGCGCATCGACCGTAAGCGCAAGCAGGCCGTCACCGTGCTTCTCAAGGCGCTGGGATGGACCAGCGAGCAGATTCTCGAGCGGTTCGGGCAGTACGAGTCGATGCGGGCCACGCTGGAGAAGGACCACACGGCCGGTCAGGACGACGCGCTGCTCGACATCTACCGCAAGCTGCGGCCGGGTGAGCCGCCGACCAAGGAGTCGGCGCAGACCCTGCTGGAGAACCTGTACTTCAACCCCAAGCGTTACGATCTGGCCAAGGTCGGCCGCTACAAGATCAACAAGAAGCTCGGGGTCGGTGCGGAGATCACGCAGGGCACGCTGACCGAAGAGGACATCGTCGCCACGATCGAGTACATCGTCCGCCTCCACGCGGGCGAGGAGACGATGCCGGCCGCCGAGGGCGCGCCGATCGACACGGTGATCGTCGAGACCGACGACATCGACCACTTCGGCAACCGCCGCCTGCGCAGCGTCGGCGAGCTGATCCAGAACCAGGTCCGCCTGGGCCTGGCCCGGATGGAGCGCGTCGTGCGCGAGCGCATGACGACGCAGGACGTCGAGGCGATCACGCCGCAGACCCTGATCAACATCCGCCCGGTCGTCGCGTCGATCCGGGAGTTCTTCGGCACCTCGCAGCTGTCGCAGTTCATGGACCAGACCAACCCGCTGGCCGGCCTGACGCACAAGCGGCGTCTGTCCGCGCTGGGCCCCGGTGGTCTGTCGCGTGAGCGGGCCGGCTTCGAGGTCCGAGACGTGCACCCGTCCCACTACGGCCGGATGTGCCCGATCGAGACCCCTGAAGGCCCCAACATCGGCCTCATCGGCTCGCTGGCCTCCTACGGCCGGATCAACGCCTTCGGCTTCGTGGAGACTCCTTACCGCAAGGTCGTCGACGGCAAGGTCACCGACCAGATCGACTACCTGACGGCCGACGAGGAGGACCGCTTCGTCAAGGCGCAGGCCAACACGGTGCTCAACCCCGACGGGTCGTTCGCCGAGTCCCGCGTCCTGGTCCGCACCAAGGGCGGCGAGACCGAGCTCGCCCGCGCCGAGGAAGTCGACTACATCGACGTGTCGCCGCGCCAGATGGTGTCGGTCGCCACCGCGATGATCCCCTTCCTCGAGCACGACGACGCCAACCGCGCGCTCATGGGCTCCAACATGCAGCGCCAGTCGGTGCCGCTCCTCAAGAGCGAGGCGCCGCTGGTCGGCACCGGCATGGAATACCGTGCCGCGACCGACGCCGGTGACGTCATCAGCGCCGAGAAGGCCGGCGTGGTCGAGGAGGTCTCCGCCGACTACGTCACGGTCATGAACGACGACGGCACCCGGACGACCTACCGCGTGGCCAAGTTCAAGCGCTCCAACCAGGGCACCTCGTTCAACCAGAAGCCCATCGTGGCCGAGGGCGACCGCATCGAGGTCAACCAGGTCATCGCCGACGGTCCCTGCACCGACAAGGGCGAGATGGCGCTGGGCAAGAACCTCCTCGTGGCGTTCATGCCGTGGGAGGGCCACAACTACGAAGACGCGATCATCCTGTCCCAGCGGCTGGTCCAGGACGACGTCCTCTCCTCGATCCACATCGAGGAGCACGAGGTCGACGCCCGTGACACCAAGCTGGGCCCGGAGGAGATCACCCGCGACATCCCGAACGTCTCCGAAGAGGTCCTGGCCGACCTCGACGAG
>NZ_JBEZZG010000080.1:0-2089 GCF_040639085.1 Nonomuraea sp. NPDC023979 | reverse complement strand
GCTCGCCGCCCGCTCGGCGGGCCTGCCGGCGCTCGACGCGGCGTACGCGGCCGCGTACGAGAGCGTCAGCGGGCCGGCCGGTGCGACGGTCCGGCTGCTGCGGCTGGACCCGGTCGACGCCGCCGGTGTGCTCGCCCGCCTCGCCGAGGACGTCGACCGGGTCGCGGCGCGGGCGGCCGGGGCCGCGCGGCGGGTCGCCGCCGAGGGCGTCGAGGCGCTGCCCGCCGTCTCGGCGCCGCTGCTCGACATCTCCGCCGAACGGCATGCTGCCCTGCCGGTACGCCTGTTCGCCTCCTGACCCCCAGACCATCCGGAGCACCCATGCACCTGAACCACGGCGACTCCTTCCCCGACGGCCACCCGCACGGCCCCGGCGGCTCTCCCCCGCAGCGGCCGGGCGGCGGGCGGCGGGCCCTGCGCATCGGGCTGGGCGGCCCGGTCGGCACCGGCAAGACCGCCACGGTGGCCGCCCTGTGCCGGGCGTTGCGCGACGAGGTGTCGATCGCCGTCGTCACCAACGACATCTACACCCGCGAGGACGCCGAGTTCCTGCTGCGCGAGGCCGTCCTGCCGCCGGAGCGGATCGCCGCGGTCGAGACGGGCGCGTGCCCGCACACCGCCATCCGCGACGACATCTCCGCCAATCTCGAAGCCGTCGAGGACCTGGAGGACCGGATCGGCGCGCTGGACCTGATCCTCGTGGAGTCCGGCGGCGACAACCTGACCGCCACCTTCTCCAGGGGCCTCGTCGACGCGCAGATCTTCGTCATCGACGTGTCGGGCGGCGACGACATCCCGCGCAAGGGCGGCCCCGGCGTGACCGCCTCCGACCTGCTGGTGGTCAACAAGACCGACCTGGCCCCGTACGTGGGCGCCGACCTGGAGGGCATGGCCCGCGACGCCAGGGCGCAGCGCGGCGACCTGCCGGTGGCGTTCACGGCGCTGAAGGCCGAGGGCGGCGTCACGCCGGTGGCCGACTGGGTGCGCGGGCGGCTGGCCGCCTGGGGCGCGGGCGCCGCGTGACGCTCACGGCGGCCACCGCGAGCCGGGCCGGTCGTCCCGGGCCGGGCGTGCACGCCACCGCGCGCATCAGGGCGGTGCGCGCGGGGACGGTCACGGCCCTGCCCGTGCTGGCCGGGGACGGCCCGTTCGACCTGCGGCGCGGCCGTTCCGACGGGAGCCAGGCGCGGGTGTGCGTCATCGGCGCCATGAGCGCGCCGCTGGGCGGCGACCGGCTGCGCATCGAGGTCGGCGTCGAGGAGGACGCCCACCTGCGCGTCACCTCGGCCGGGGCCACCGTCGCGCTGCGCGGCCCCACGTCCGGGCACGCCGCCTACGACGTGCGGGTGAGCGTCGCGGCGGGGGCGAGCCTGCAGTGGCTGCCCGAGCCGCTGATCTCCGCCGCGCGCAGCAACCTGCGGCAGACGTGCGTCGTCGACCTGGCGGCCACGGCGCGGCTCGTGCTGCGCGAGGAGCACGTCCTCGGCCGCGTCGGCGAGCCGCCGGGCCGGCTGTCGGCCCGGCTGACCGTCCGGCGCGGCGGGCGTCCCCTTCTCGACCTGGAGAGCCGGTACGGGCCGGACGCGCCCGGGTGGGACGGCCCGGCGGTCCTGGCCGGTCATCGCACCGCCGGGCAGATCCTCGTCGTCGACCCGGGCCTCGACGAGCGGGCGCCGGCCGTCCGGCTCGCCGGCGACGATCCCGGGGAGGGGCAGGCCGTGCTCACCCCGCTCGCCGGGCCGGCCTTCCTGGTGAGCGCCGTCGCCCCGGACCTGGTCCGGCTGCGCCGCCTCCTCGAGGCGGCCTCACGGATCGCGTGACCCCCGGCGCCCCGACAGGTCGCCGCCGGGGCCGGGTCATCTCGCCGGTCTGAGCGCCGCCAGGGCCGCCGCGAGCGCCGGGAGCCCGGCTGCCAGGGCGGCGACCAGCTCCCACGGGGTGTCGAAGGCCACCCGTGGCGGCACGTCCCATTCGATCGAGGTGGTCAGCGGCCAGGCCAGCAGCAGGCCGGCGACGCCGCCGCCGGCTGCGCCCGGCAGCGCGCCGCACGCCGTGACCAGCCCCGCGCGGCAGGCCGCGTACCGTCGCG
>NZ_JBEZZG010000079.1:0-2742 GCF_040639085.1 Nonomuraea sp. NPDC023979 | reverse complement strand
ATCGTGCTCGGCCCCCGGCGGAGAGGTGAGGAAGGCCAGGAACTCCAGCACCGGCCAGGCGAACAGGGCGATTGCGGCGGTCACCCGCCGGAACGTGTCGGGATTCTTCATCATGCGCCCAGCCAACCGTCAACCGGTCCCGGGTCGCATGATCCCCCTCGTCCCGCCCGGCCGGGAGGAATGTCCCGGGCGCCCGGGCCGGGCTCAACGGCGCGGCGGGACGCCGCTCTGCGCGGCGAGCAGTTCGGCGTAAGCGCCGGGCACGGCCATCAGCTGCTCGTGGGTGCCGCGCTGGACGATTCGGCCCGCGTCGAGGACCAGGATGAGGTCAGCGTCCCTGACCGTGCTGAGCCGGTGGGCGATGACGATCCGGGTCTGGGACAACCAGGCCAAGTTGCCCTCGACGACGGCCTCGGTGGCACTGTCGAGGTTGCTGGTGGCCTCGTCGAGCAGGAGAACCTCGGGCCGCGACAGCACGGCCCGTGCCAGGGCCAGCCGCTGTCGCTGGCCGCCGGACAGGCTGCCGCCCTCGACCAGCACGGTGTCGTACTTCATGGGCATGGCCATGACGTCGTCGTGCAGCGCGGCCAGCTCTGCCGCCGCGACGACGCGCTCCATGGGGGCGTCGGGGTCGTTGAACGCGATGTTCTCCCGGATGGTGCCGTTGAACAGGGACGGGTCCTGGGTCACGACGCCGAACCGGCAGCGCAGGGTGCGCAGGTTGAGCTCGCTCACGGGCACGCCGTCGTAGCGGATCTGTCCCTCGGTCGGGGTGTGCAGCGCGAGCAGGAGCCGGGCCAGCGTGCTCTTGCCGGAGCCCGACGCGCCGACCAGCGCGACCTTCTGGCCGGGGCTGATCGACACCGTCACGCCCCGTAGCGTCCAGGGACCGCGGGGGTCGTGGCGGAAGCCGACGCCGTCCAGCTCGATGCGGCCGCGCAGGCGCCGCACCTCGATGCCCTCGCCGGGTTCGGGAACGGCGATGAGAATGTCGGAGAGCCGGTCGAAATGGGCGCCCGCGAGCTGGAAGCTCTGGAGGCTGCTCATCAGCGAGCCGAGCGGGGTCAGCGCGGCCATGGCAAGGGCGTTGAGCGCGACCAGCGCTCCGGCTGTGAGGTCTCCGTCGAGGACCCGCCAGGCGCCGATCCACAACAGGCCGAGCGGTGTGATCACGCGGATCGCGGACACGGCCGCGTCTAGGAGGCCGTGGGTGAGACCGGCGCGCACGTCCGCCCGGAGCTGCCGGGCGAACTGGTCGGACCACCGGCGCGCCGCCCGGTGCTCCGCGCCCGACGCCTTGAGCGTTTCGATACCGGCGATCGTCTGGATGAGCGTGCCCTGCGTCTTCGCCTCGGCTGCCAGTTCCTGCTGCGTCAGCAGGTGGACCCGCCGGGAGGTGAGCGCCAGGAGCAGCGACTGAAGCACCACGACGCCGGTGAGCGCCGCCCCGAAGACCGGGTCGCGGACGGCGATCAGCACCAGGTACCCGATGGCGAGTGGCCCGTCGAGGATCGCGGTGACGATCTGGCCGGTCAGCAGCTCGCGCAGGGTGGACACGCTCGCGGCGCGGGTCACCAGGTCGCCGGTGCCCCGCCGGGTGAAGTACGTGTAGGGCAGGGCCATCAGGTGGCCGATCACCCCTTCACTGAGCTCTCGGTCGGCGCGGGCGCGCAGGGACACGAGCAACGCCGCCCGCAAGCCGCCCAGGACGAGCTGTGCCGCCCCCGCGACGAGCACCGCTACCCCGAGCAGGGGCAGGAGGCCGCCAGCACGTTGCGGCAGGACCGTGTCCAGCAGGATCTCGGACAGCAGCGGCAAGGCCAGGCCGATCAGTTGCAGCAGCAGCGAGGCCGCGATGACCTGCGCCAGCAGCCCACGCCTGCGCCGGAGCATGGTCCGCACGAACTGTCGCCGCCAGGCGTCGGCCGGCGACGGGCCGCGCCGGAATCCCGCGCCCGGTTCGAAGAGGAGCAGGACGCCGGTGAAGCCCGCCGCGAACTCCGCCTGGGTCAGCCGTCGCCGCCCCTGGCCGGGGTCGACGAGGTCGACGCGGCCGGCGGCCCAGCGCTCGACCACCACGAAGTGGTTGGATTCCCAGTGGGCGATGGCCGGGAGCGGCGCACGGGCGACCTCGCCGGGGGCGAGCCGGAGCGCCTTGGCGGCCAGTCCGTGCTCGCGGGCGCCCGCCACGACGGCGCGGGCGCTGAGGCCGTCCCGGCCGACGCCGAGGCGCTCCGACAGCTCTGTGACCGTCGTCCGGTGGCCGTGATGGCCCAGGACCATGGCCAGGCATGCCGCCCCGCACTCGGTCTGCGTGTTTTGGAGCACTACCCGCAGCCGGCTCACCGGACGCCCGCGATCAGTACCGCCACCACCCCGCCCGCCGCCGGCACCGCCACCGCGAGCCAGAGCAGAGCGAACGACGGGCCACGGCGATCGGGCGCGGTCACAGCCAGTGCCATTCGACGTCGGCCTTGGCCCGCAGTCCGGCCAGGTACTCCGCAAGGCCCGCGCGACCGGCGGCGGCGAGGGTGCGCGGGTCGGCGGGGTCGGCGGGACGGCGTTCGCGGACGACGCCGAGCAGGTGACTCCTCCCGTACGGGACCGGCCCGACGACGGTTCCGGCGGGGGCGGTGCGCAGCGGTTGGGGCAGGTCGAGGGCGGGGCCGTCGGCGGTGGTGACGGTGATCCGGTCGCGGCCGGCGAGCGCCCGGGTGAGGGCGGCGACGGGGTCGGGGGCGC
>NZ_JBEZZG010000078.1:0-2798 GCF_040639085.1 Nonomuraea sp. NPDC023979 | reverse complement strand
CGGCGCGCCATGCCCGCCACCAGCCCGAGCCTGGAGGCGTCCGGGTCCACCAGCGCGATCTCGGTCAGCGGCAGCTCGTCGCGCAGCCGCGCGAAGCCGTCGATGAGCTCGGGGGTGTAGGTCGAGCCGCCCCCGATCACGGCGAGTTTCATGCGAACTCCCTAGTTAGGAAACTTTCCTAACCCGGGACCTTAGCTGACGCTTTCGGGAAAAGCCCTATGCGGACGGGCCCCGCCGCCGTCATCCGGAGGAAGGACCCGTCTCTCCAGCCGGTCGATGGCCCACGCCCCGGCGAGCGCCTGGTTCACCGGCTGCCGGCCTCCGCCTCGAGCTCGTCGAGCAGGGCGTGGCGGCCCGCCAGCTTGGCGTGCAGCAGGTGGCGGGCGGCGCGCAGCAGCTCGGCCACGTCGCCGCCGGACAGCGCGTAGACCACGGTCGAGCCGTCGCGGCGCGCGGTGACCAGCTCCGAACGCCGCAGCACGGCCAGGTGCTGCGACAGCCCGGCGGGCTCCACCTCGATCGCGGCCAGCAGGTCACGCACCGGCTTCGGCCCGTCCTGGAGCAGCTCCAGCACGCGGATCCGGACCGGGTGCCCCAGCAGCCGGAACAGCTCCGCCTTGGCCTCGTACAGCGGGACGGACATCACGCATTCCCCTCCCCCGGTCTCTCGCCGCCCGCCTCGCCGCCCGTCTCGTGGCCCGTCTCATCGTGGCCCGTCGTCACGCCGTGGGCGCGCGCCAGCCGGAGCACCTCGTCCAGGTCGCCGGCGGCGGCCAGCGCGGCCTCGGCGTCACCGGCCCGTTCGGCGGCGCGCAGGGCCTCGGCCGCCTCGTCGGCCCGCCTGCGGATCTCCGCCGCGAAGGCCTCACTCATCGCATCCCGCATTCATGCGCTCCAGTGTCGACGCAGTTGCGCAATTTCGCAATTGCACGACACCGCAGCGTCAATTGTCGGTACTGTAGTAGTGCAGGCTGTCGTCGGAGGAGACCCGGCGCAGGCCGGCCTTCTCCAGCACCCGCTGGGAGGCGACGTTGGTGTGCGCGGTGTCGGCCAGCGCGCGGCGGACCCGGCCGTCGTCGAAGCCCTCCCGCAGCAGCGCCCGCACCGCCTCGGTCGCGTAACCGCGCCCCTCGGCCTCGGGGGCGACGCCGTACCCGAACCCGACGGTCCCCGCCTCGTCGGGCGGGCCGAAGAAGCCGAGGCCGCCGATGACCGCGCCCGACCCGAGCAGCACGATCTGCAGCGGCCCGAACAGCGGATCACCCCCGGCGCCCTTGAGGACGAGCCCGGCGATGTCCCGGTCGTCGTCCCTGGGGTAGCCGGGGCTCCAGTTACGGCCCTCGCGCGACCCGGCCACCACGTGCCGGGCCTCCTCCTCGGTGAACGGGCGAAGCCGCAGCCGGGCGGTCTCCAGGGTGAACGTCATCATGCTCTCCTGCCGAATCAGGCCGGAACCAGGCCGGCGTAGGGGTACGGCACCGACAGTAGGCACCCGGCCCCCGCCGCCGAATCGGTCATGACGACCTAATGCGACCGATCGCCCTGACCGGCATGCCAGTACATTTGCCGGGTGTTGTACGGTCGGGCCGCCGAAGAAGAACAGTTGCGCCGCCTCCTCACCGAGGCCGGAGCCGGTGCGAGCGCCGCGCTGGTGCTGACCGGCGAGGCGGGCATCGGCAAGACCGCGCTGCTCGACCACCTGGCGTCCGGCGCGGGCAGGGTGCTGCGGACGACCGGGATCGAGTCGGAGAACGAGCTGCCGTTCGCCGCCCTGCACCAGCTGCTGCGGCCCGCCCTGGACCACCTGGACCTGCTCCCCGGGCCGCAGGCGGAGGCGTTGCGGGCCGCGTTCGGCATGACCGCGGCCACCGGCCGCGACCGTTTCCTGATCGGGCTCGCCGTGCTGACGCTGCTGTCGGAGCACGCCGGGGAGCAGGCGCTGCTGTGCCTGGTGGACGACGCGCAGTGGGTGGACCAGGCGTCCCTGGACGCGCTGACCTTCGCCGCGCGGCGGCTGGACGCCGAGGGCGTGGTGATGCTCTTCGCCCTGCGCGAGCCGCGTCCGCTCGGTCTGCCTGAGCTGCGGCTGGGCAGGCTGAACGAGGCGGCCACGGCGGCGCTGCTCGCGGCGCGGACGGGCGGCGAGCTGCCCGCGTACGTGCGCGAACGGGTCACGGCGGAGGCGCAGGGCAACCCGCTGGCCCTCGTCGAGCTGTCGCGGGCGATGACCGCCGAGCAGCGCGCGGGGCTGCTCGGCCCGCTCCCGGCGGCGCCGGGCGGCGTCAGCGCGGCGGGTCGCGTGCAGGCCGCGTTCGGCGCGCAGCTCGGCCTGCTGCCGCCGCTCACCCGGCGGGCGCTGCTCGTCGCCGCCGCCGACGACACCGGCGATCCGGCCGTCGTCCTGGCCGCGGCCGGGGCCGCCGCGCCCGACCTGGAACCGGCCGAGAAGGCCGGGCTGATCCACCTGACGGGCTCCACGCTGGCCTTCCGGCATCCGCTGGTGCGGGCCGCCGCCTACCAGGGAGCCACGTTCGCCGAGCGGATCGCCGCCCACGACGCCCTGGTGGCCGTCCTGCACGGCGACGAGCACGCCGACCGCCGCGCCTGGCACCGGGCGTCCGCCGCCACCGGCCCCGACGAGCGGGCCGCCGCCGAGCTGGAACGCGCCGCCGAACGCGCCACCGGCCGGCAGGGCATGGCCTCGGCCTCCGCCGCGTACGAGCGCGCCGCCCAGCTCAGCGCCGACCCCGCCGCCCGGCAGCGCCGCCTCGTCACGGCGGCCCAGGTCGCCGCCGACG
>NZ_JBEZZG010000077.1:0-4034 GCF_040639085.1 Nonomuraea sp. NPDC023979 | reverse complement strand
GCGAACCTTATCTTTAGCTTCGATTTTGATCACGGCCGTGACCAGGGGAGATTCGATGTGGACGGTGTCGTCGACGAGCTTATGGAGCCGGTCTGTCAGCAGGGTCCGGTGAGTTTGGAGGAAGCACGCGTCGGCGTGTCGCAGCCAGCGACCTGCCCCAGGATCTCGGCGGCGCGGCGCTCGCCGAGAGCTCGGGCGAGTGCGTCGCGTAGTTGCTTGTTGTCGGCTTCCAGACGGCGAATATGAGCTGTGGCCACTTCCAGTCGGCGCAGCAGCGACGGATCGGAGGCGCGCTGACGCTCCGGCGGAGGCGGCGAGGACGCAGCCGGGTGTCGCCGGCGAAGACGCTCGATCTCGGCGCGCAGGTCCTCCTGGGTGTAGAGCCATGATCGAGACACCTTGGCCTGCCGGGCGACGGCCTCGAAGGTGACGTGCTGGCCGGCGGCGTCCATGCGGCGCAGCGCGGCGATGGCCCGCTGGCGGGTCTGCTCGGCCCGGCGTCGGGCGGCGGCCACGACGTGATGGGTGTTGTCAGCTCGCATCGGCTTCTTCGGCCTCGTCCTTCTCGATCTCGCCGATCATGCGGTCCAGGTTGGTCAGCACTTGCTGGTTCATCTCCGCGACCCGGGTGTGGCCCTTGCCGCTGGACACCTCGATGAGGGTGAGCGTGCGGTGGCGTTGCTCGCGCAGCTCGGGCAGGAACTCTGGGCCGGTGATGAAGACCGGGCAGGTCAGGCATGCATTGGCGTGCGGACAGCTCTTTTGGACGGGCAGCCCGCAGTAGCCGTTGGACAGGGTCTGGGTGGCCATGGCGAAACGGGTCTTGGCCCATTGCGCCTGGGCGAGGGGCCCATCGGGGTCGAGGGTCACCCGCTCACCCCTGATGTTGACCTTGGTCGCCTGCTCCCAGCGGCGCCGGACGGTCTGGTCTGTGATCTTGGCGTAGTGGGCCGTCATCTGCATGGAATCGTGGTCGAGGAGCACCCGGATGACTTCCTGCGGAACATCACGGTTGATCAGCCGGGTGGCGAAGGTGTGCCGCCACTGGTGCGGAGTCAGGTGGACGGGTCGGCCCTGCTCGTCACGGACGTTGCAGCTTGCCAGCCAGCGGTTGAGCTGGCCGCGGTAGGCGTCCGAGCTCATCGGTCGCTGGCCGTTGGCGTTGCCCGTGAGGCGGGGGAACAGGTGCGGGTTTCCGCCGGGCCAGCGTTCCAGGACTCGCCGCTGTTGTGTACGGATCTCCGCCTCGAGTTCCTCGTCGATGGGGACGGCGGCCTCACGCTCCATCTTGGTGTTGACGTAGCGCAGGTAGGGGGCGCCTTGCCCGTCGTGGAGCAGGCAGTCGAAGGACAGGGTGCACGCGGCCGCCAGGCGCAGTCCGCACCGGATGAGGATGATGGTGACCAGGCGACCTTCCGGGTAGGGCCAGCGGTCCAGGTAGGCGGGCTGTTCCACTTGGGCCATCACGTGCTCGGCCAGATGGCGGGTAATGGGCGCGCGGCGTCGGGAGACATCGCCGGTGAAGAACGCCGCGGTGGTGGGAAGCGTGTCATCCCAGCGGTGTTGCCGGATGGCCTGGAAGAACAGGTGGAGTCCGCCCACGCGGCTCTCGTTGGCGCTGACGCCGCCGGGCAGGTCGGTCAGCCAGGCGAGATATCGCTCCAGCAGCGGGCGGTCGATGTCGGCCAGGCCGTTGACCGTGGACGCTGCGGCGGTGAGGAACTCGCTGAAGCGAGTCAGTGCCTGAACATCCGACGCCGCGGTCGGGATGGAGAGCCCGGAGGTCAGCCGGTAGCGGACCCACCGTTTCCCGAGCTCGCGCAGCCACGGCTGGGCGATGCGGTCGAAACGTAGCCGGATTCCGGAACGCGCGCCGCCCGCGCTCTGCTTGAGCCCGCTCAGCTTGGCCAGGCGCCAGATGTCGCGGGGATACTCCACTTCCCAGCCGCTGCCGTCACGGAGCGTTTCGACGATGTCGCGGGCGTAGATCAAGAACGTTTCACTCCGGTTCCGGAACTTCTCCCAGCCTGGCTTCCGGCGGCGAGCCACGGACATCTGCCGCCACTCCTGCTCGGTGCGTTCCAGCAGCGAGGCGACACCGCACTCGCGGGCGCGGTTGATCGTCCAGTTCGCGATGTGGAGGGGCAGGGTGACCGTCTGCTCGTCGTGTCGAGTCTGGACGGCATATTGCAGTTCGAGCTTCAGCTGAGGAGACAGCCCGCGGAAGTCGATGAAGGCCTTGCCGTGGCGTTCGCACTCGGCGATGAACTCCTCGATGTCGAGCGAGGCGAGGTCTTTGCGGCGGGTGCGGTGCGACTTGCACAGACCCAGGTTGCTTTCGGCCCAGAGCGAGCAGAACGACAACCGGCATTCCGCCTGCCCTGCCGCCTGGACGGCGGGAACGGTGGCCGCCCAGGCGGCGGGGTCGGGCTGGCCGGAGCGCTGCCATCGATCGCGGTGCCGGGTGCATAGGCCCTTACCCGCGCTGCCGTAGCGACAGTCGGCGACGGTGCACCGGCCGGGCTCGCTGCGGCCCCGCAGGGGTGGCCCGGGGCTGGCGATGAAGCTGGCCCGGTCGGGCCGGTCGGGCAGCTTCCGCCAGCGATTGCCGTGGCCCTTGCACAACTCGTAGTCACTGGCGGGGCGGTCGCAACCGGGCACGGCGCAGAACTTCCAGCCCAGAACCGGGTCGTCGGGGGCCGGGAACAGGATGTCGACGCGGAACTCGGGCCGAACCGCGGCCATCAGCTTCTCCAGCAATCCGCGGCCAGCTGGATCCTTCTCGGCGAGAGTCACAGCTTGACCTCCCGCCCGGTGAACCAGCCCGCGTTCTCCAAGGTCTGGCGGGCGTCCTCGACGGTGAGGTGGCCGTATGTGTCGATCGTCGTGGTGATCGAGGCGTGCCCGAGCAGTTCCTTCACGCTCTCCATGCCGGCGCCCCGACGCAGGAGCCAGGTGGCGTAGGTGTGCCGGAATTGGTGGGGCTCGAAGTCGATGCCGGTCCGGCGGCGCAGCCGTATGACCAGGTCATAGACGGCTGGGTAGGTGAGCGGTCGTCCATGAGGTTCGGCCCAGAGGTTGACGAAGACGTAGTCGGAGTCGAGGGCGCCGTACTCATCGTTGAGGTAGCTGGCGTAGAGCCGCATCAGTTCGGCGCTGGCCGGGATCGTGCGCGTCCGATCGCCCTTGGCGCGGGCACGATTGTCGTTGCGGCGCGGTGTGACGGTCACGGCGCGGCCGGCGATGTCCATGTCCTCGTGCCGCAGGCCCAGGGCCTCGCCGATGCGAACGCCGCAGTCCAGCAGAATCCCGAAGATGAGGCGATCCCGCAGATGATCGCAGGTGTCCAGGATGGCCTGGGCCTCTGCAGCCGTCAGCACGTGGGGCCGCGGCCGCGAGGCTCGCAGCTTGATGGTCCGCCTTCGCTCAGCCATGTGCTTGGTGACGTGGTGCAGGAACGGCTTGTAGGAGGTCGCTGCCGATCCGCGTCGATGCCCCGAAGGGAGATTGGTGATCAGAAGCCCGGCCAGCTCGACGCCGTGCCGGGCGTGGAACTCGCAAAAGGAGGTCAGGGCCGCCAGCTTGCGGTTCACACTCGCCGCCGAGCAGTGGTGGTCAACCGTGGGCAGCACGCTGACCTTGCCATGGCGGGCCTCGGGCGGCAGCCGCAACCAGGCCACGAACCCCGCCACGTCTTCCAGCGTGGCGGTCTTCCAGTGGAGGTCGTGGCCGGTCAGGTAGACGAACCAGTCCTTCAGATCGTGAGCGTAGGCCTTGACGGTGTTCGGCGACTTCTCAATCGAGGTCAGATAGGCCAGGAACTGCTCGACCGGCTCGACCGGGACGTGATCGTTCCCGAGCAGAGTCCATGACTCCGCCTCCGAGTCCGGCATGAGCACTCGTTGTACGCGCATCGCTTCCCCCGCTTCCGTGCTGGACAGCGGAAGGTAATCGCATCCACCACGATGATCGGGAAGGAGTTAGCGCAGGTCATACACGTCAGAGACAGAGCCTTGAGGGCTCAAGATAACGAA
>NZ_JBEZZG010000076.1:0-4682 GCF_040639085.1 Nonomuraea sp. NPDC023979 | reverse complement strand
TCCCGAACCCGGTGAGCAGCGCCCGCCCGGTCCCGGTCAGCAGCACGTTGGCCGGGTTGACCCGCCCGTGCACGATCCCGGCCGCGTGCGCCGCCACCCCCACCGAGACGCTCCAGCCCGCCCTGTTCGCCGTCGAGTACGCGCTCGCCACGCTCGTCCGGTCGTGGGGCGTCGAGCCGGCGATCCTGGCCGGCTACAGCCTCGGCGAGTACGTCGCCGCCTGCCTGGCCGGCGTGCTCACCCTCGACGACGCCGTCGCCCTCGTCACCCACCGCGCCCGCCTCATCGGCGAACTCCCCGAAGGCGCCATGGCCGCCGTGCCGCTGGCCGCCGCCGACGTCCTGGACCGCATCCGCCGCGCCGGCATCACCGGCGTCGGCGTCGGCGCGATCAACGGCCCCGAGCTCACCGTCCTGTCCGGCGAACCGCAGGCCGTCGCCGCCGCCCGGGCGCTCCTGGAGGCCGACGCGGTGCCGTGCCGGCCGCTCGCCACCACCCACGCCTTCCACTCCGCGATGATGGAACCCCTCCGGGACCGCCTCACCGCGTGGATCGCCGCCCACGTCACCCTCCACCCGCCCCAGATCCCGTACGTGTCCAACGTCACCGGCGAGATCGCCACGGCCGGGCAGGTCACCGACCCCGCCTACTGGGCCCGCCACATGTGCGAGCCCGTCCGCTTCCACGACATGCTGCGCACCCTCCTGCGGCACGACGGCGAGCCCGCGCTCCTGGAGATCGGGCCCGGCCAGTCGCTGGGCGCCATGGCGCGCGGCCACGCCGACTGCCCGCCGGACCGCTGGCCGCTCGTCGTCGCCACCCTGCCCGGCGCCGCCGACCCGCGCCCCGCCCGCGCCGTGCTCGCCGAGGCCGCCGGGCGGCTCTGGCTCGCGGGCGTCCCCGTCGACTGGGCCGGCTACCGGCAGGACCGGCCCGTCGCCAAGGTCGGGCTGCCCACCTACCCGTTCCAGCGCGAGCGCTTCTGGGTGAACCCGCCCGCAACCCCCACCCTCCCCGCCGCCGCCTCGCCCGCCGCCGAGCTTCCCGCGGACGCCGCGCCCCGGGCCGGGCACGTGTCCCTGCTGTCCCCCCGCTGGACCCCCGCCCCGCCCGCGTCGTCCGAGCTCCAGGCCACCCGCTACGCCCTCCTCACCGACGGCCCCGGCGGCGCCGGCGACGCCCTGGCCCGGACCCTGCGCGCCACCGGCGCCGACGTCGTCACCGCGGTCCCCGGCGACGCCTTCACCGAGACCCCGGACGGCTGCACGTTCGACCCCGCCGACCCCGCCACCCTCGCCTCCCGCCTCACGACGGACGGCCTCACGATCCTCGACCTCCGCCTCCTCACCCCGCCGACCGGCCCCGCCACCCCGTACGGCGGGACCGTCCCGTACGGCGAAGCGGTCCTGGCGAACGGACCCAGCCTCCCGAACGGGGCCGCACCCCACACTGGCCCGGCCGGAACCCCCGGCCCCGACGGCGGCACCGGCCCGGACGGCGGCGACGACCGCGACGGACAGGACGGCGAGGTCGGCCCGGACGGCGGCGACGGCCGCGACGGCACCGGCCCCGACGGCGGCAACGCCCACCACACCACCCCCACAGGCCCCTCCACCACCGACGAGCCCGCAACCCTCGACGGGCGTGCGCTCCCCGAAGGGGCCGCTGTCATCGGAGGGGATGGGCGGGGGGCGGTGTTGCCCGTGGCGGCGATGCTGGCGGCCTGGGGGGAGGCGACCGCCGAGACGGCCGCGCGGGTGATCGTCGTGACGCGCGGCGGGCAGGCCGTGGCCGCGGGGGAGCGCCCCGACCCGGGGATGGCCGCCGCCGCGACCCTGCCGATGGTCGCCAACCAGGAGTACCTGAACCTCGACTGCGCCACCGTGGACGTGGCCGGGGACGCGGACGCCGCCGAGGTGGCCGAGGCGCTGGAGGCGGAACTCCGCACCCCGCCCGGCGACGTCTTCGTCGCCTACCGCCACGGCACCCGCCTGACCCGCGCCTACACCCCCGACGACGCCACCCCGGCGGACGGGGCCCCGGTGCGGCGGGGCGGGACGTACCTGGTGACGGGCGGGCTCGGGGACGTGGGCCTGCTGCTGGCCGGCCACCTGGCGCGCGCCGGGGCGGGCAGGCTGGTCCTGGCCAGCCGGGGCGGCGTGCCGGACGACCCGGCCCACCTGCGGCGGCACGCGGTCGACGCGCTGCGGGAGCTGGGCGTCGAGGTGAGCGCCCCCCGCGTGGACGTCACCGACCCGGCCGCCGTGCGCGCGCTGCTGGCCGGGCTGGACCGGCTGGACGGCGTCGTGCACGCCGCCGCCGTGACCACGCCCGACACGTTCCGCCCGCTGCGCGAGCTGGACGCGGACGCGGTGGCCCGGCACTTCGACGCCAAGGTCGGCGGCGCGCTGGCGCTGGCCGAGGCGCTGGCGGGCACGGAGCTGACGCCGGACTTCTGCGTGCTGTTCGCCTCCACGTCGTCGCTGCTGGGCGGCATCACGTTCGGCAGCTACGCCGCCGCGAACGCGGCGCTGACGGCGATCGCCCACCGCCACCACGGCGGCGCCACCCGGTGGACGGCCGCGAGCTGGGACACCTGGGCGGTGACGCTCGACCGCATCGAGGGCGGCCTGGGCGCGGCGATGGCGGCGCACTCGATGACGGCGGAGGAGGCCCTGGCGGCCTTCGACCGGGTCCGGGCCGGCGCCGCCCCGCACGTCGTGGTCGCCGCGGGCGGTCTCGACGACCGGCTCCCGCGTGCCATGAGCGCGCCGGGCCCGGAGGCGGCCGGGAGCGGCGACCGCTTCCCCCGCCCCGAGCTGCCCCAGCCGTACACGGCCCCGATCACGCAGGCCGAGCGGGACCTGGCGGCGCTCTGGTCGGAGGTGCTGGGCGTGGAGCCTGTCGGCACCCGGGACAACTTCTTCGACCTCGGCGGCAACTCCCTGGTGGCGCTGCAGATGCTGGCGCTGGTGAAGAAGCGGCACGGGATCGCGGTGCCGACGGTGACCCTGTTCGAGGCGCCCACGGTCGCCACGCTGGCCGCCGTGCTCGACGAGCGCCGTTCCACCGCGCCGCCGCAGGCCGAGCCCGTACGGGCCGCGCGGGTGGAGCGCGTCACCGAGGACGAGGACCGGCGGATCGCGATCGTCGGGATGGCGGGCCGCTTCCCCGGCGCGCCGGACGTGGACGCGTTCTGGCGGAACCTGCGCGACGGCGTCGAGTCGATCACGTTCTTCTCCGAGGACGAGCTGCTGGCCGCCGGGGCCGATCCCGAGCAGGTGCGCGATCCGGCGTACGTGCCGGCGCGGCCGGTGCTGGACGACGTCGGGGGCTTCGACGCGGCGTTCTTCGGGATGAGCCCGCGCATGGCCGCCATCACCGACCCGCAGCAGCGGGCGTTCCTGGAGGTGTGCTGGGAGGCGCTGGAGCAGGCCGGTTACGCCGCGCCGGAGCGGCGGGGCCGGGTGGGCGTGTTCGGCGGCGCCAACATCAGCACCTACCTGCTGAGGATGACCGACCACCTGCTCGGCGCGGGCGGCAAGGCGGGCTTCAGCGACTTCGAAGTGATCATGGGCAACGACAAGGACGCGCTGCCCACGACCGTGTCGTACCTGCTCGACCTGCACGGGCCGAGCGTCGCCGTGCAGACGTTCTGCTCCACGTCGCTGGTCGCCGCGCACCTGGCGGTGCAGTCGCTGCGCAACGGCGAGTGCGAGCTCGCGCTGGCGGGCGGCGTCTCCATCCGGGTGCCGGACCGCGTCGGCCACCTGTACGGGCCGGGCGGGCAGGAGTCGCCCGACGGGCACGTGCGCACGTTCGACGCGCGGGCCAAGGGCAGCATGTTCGGCGACGGCGCCGCCGCCGTCCTGCTCAAGCGGCTGCCGGACGCGCTGCGCGACGGCGACCACGTCTGGGCGGTGATCCGCGGCACGGCGATGAACAACGACGGCGCGCTCAAGGTCGGCTACACCGCGCCCAGCGTCGTCGGCCAGTCGCGGGTGATCGCCGACGCGATGGCCGACGCCGGCGTCACCGGCGAGGACATCAGCTACGTGGAGGCCCACGGCACCGCCACCGAGCTGGGAGACCCGATCGAGGTGGCCGCGCTCGCCCGCGCCTTCGGCCCGACCAGCGAGCGCCGCTACTGCGCGATCGGGTCGGTCAAGACGAACGTCGGCCACCTGGACCGGGCGGCCGGGGCGAGCGGGCTGATCAAGACCGCGTTCGCGATCCGCGACGGCGTGATCCCGGCCAGCCTGCACTACACCAGCCCCAACCCGGAGATCGACTTCGAGTCGGGCCCGTTCTACGTCAACACCGAGCTGTCGCCGTGGCGGACCCGTGACGGCCGCCCGCGCATCGCCGGGCTGAACTCGCTCGGCATGGGCGGCACCAACGTCCACATGGTGATCGAGGAGCCCCCGGCCGTCTCCCGCGACGCCGAGCCGCAGGGCCGCCGCTACCAGGTGCTGCCGGTGTCGGCCCGCGCCGCCGCGGCGGCCGACGAGGCGTGCCGCAGGCTGGGCCGGCACCTGGCGGCCGAGCCGGGCGTCCGGCTGGCCGACGCCGCGTACACGCTGCAGGCCGTCGATGCTCGCCGAGCTGCCGGACGGCGCGTGGCTGGTGGAGCTGGCCTCGGTGCAGGCGGGCGGCGAGCTGGCGCAGGCCGCGCTCACCGC
>NZ_JBEZZG010000075.1:0-5015 GCF_040639085.1 Nonomuraea sp. NPDC023979 | reverse complement strand
CGCCGCAGCGCCGCCAGCTCCTCCCGCTCACTGCTGGTCAGCCCATCCCGCTGCCCCTCGTCGACCTCAGCCTGGCGCACCCATTGGCGCACCGCGGTCTCGGTCAGGTCGAAGTCCTGGGCCACCTGCCCGACCGAGCGGTCACCGCGCTGGCACAGCTCGACGATCTCGGCTTTGAACTCCGGCGTGAACGAGCGGCGAGGACGCGGCTTCTTCTTCCCCATGCTCTCCATCATGGACATCCTTCCGGGGGCGAGCCCCTGATCTCAGATGTCCGTCAAACCGGATCAAGCCCAGGGGACCGAGATGGCCAAGCTCCGCCGGGAGAAGCACCGCCGAACGTTCAGCACCGGCTCCTGCACTCGGCCCGTCGAGATGGATTGCCACTTCGAGTCGGTCTGTGAGTCCTGCCCGTTCTTCGACACCACCATCGAGTTCCGCCCGGCCCATGAGCGCCGGCGGGATGACACGGCCGCCAAGGGGGCAGGTCGCACTTCTACGGACTCCTCAGCCGACTCGTGGCGAGGCTTCCTGACCCACCCGCAGCACAGGCCCTATGGCTTGACATCGAGACCCGCATACCAAGGGGGTCCCGATGTCGATCGTCTACCACCGGACCAAGACAGTCGGGCGCCTGCACGTTGCCCCTGGTGTGACGGTTCCCCTGCATCCGGGGGTGGTCGGGTTCGCCGGGCACTACGACTTCGACATCGACGTACTGGCCGCCCACCTGAAAGGGCCGCGTCGAGCGTCAGGTTCTTACCGTCCGTGCTTATGTCCTGTCCGGGGCGTTCTCATCGATCGAGGAGATGGACGCGGCGTTCGCCGCCTGGGTGTCTCGGCGATGGGACCAGACCCACAAGACGCACCGCGAAGTCATCGGCATTCGGGCCGCCCGTGACCACATGACCCTCAAGCCGCTACCGCCGAATCCAGCCCTGGTAACACAGCAGTATCGGCGGCTGCTCAGGGCTGGAAAGGCACCGAACGGCCCCCATACCGTCACCCTATTGAGCGATGCCAAGACGGACGTAGCGCCACTACCCGCACTCCTAACCAAGTATCCCGTCGCGAATGGCTCGCAGTACGGCGTTGGTGCGATCACGGGCTCCGAGCTTCATCAGGATGGAGGAAATGTAGTTCTTCACCGTGCCCTCGGCCAAGCGCACCAGTTCGGCGATCTGACTGTTGGAGTAGCCTTCGGCCACCAGTCGCAATACCTCGAGCTCACGGTCTGTGAGGTCGTCGACGACGACCCCGGCGGCACCGCTGGGCTGTGCTCCGGACCGGATGAACCGCACTAGCCGATCGGTAATGGAGGGGCCGATCAAAGTACCGCCGGAGGCGAGCGACTCAACGGCCCGGGAAAGCTGTTCGACTGTGACGTCCTTGAGGAGATAACCCTTGGCCCCGGCGCGCATGGCGTCGAGAACCAGGGCGTCGTCGTCGAAGGTGGTCAGCACCAGAACAGGAATCTCGATCCCCTGCTCGTACTGCTTCTTGAGAAACCAGAGCCCGTCATGCACCGGCATCTGGAGGTCGAGCAGGACGACATCCGGGCTGTGGGCAGAGCATGCCTGAAGTGCCTCGGCACCGTCGGATGCCTCACCGATCACTTCGATGCCAGCCAGCTCAAGCAGGGTGCGGATACCGTGGCGGACCAGGGTCTGGTCATCAACCACCAGTACGCGCGGAGCGGTGTCTGTCACTTCTGCAGTCGCCGATCATGTGTCGCCGGCAGCCGAGCCTCGACGGTGAACTGTGGTGTGGTGCGGATGGTCAGGTGTCCGCCGAACGGCTTCAGGCGCTCTTTCAGTCCGGTGAGGCCGTTTCCCATGGTGATGCTACCTGGCGTGGTGCCGTCATTGATGCCGGTCAGGGTCAGCGTGCCATCCTCCAATTTCACCGTGAGTGCCAGTTCAGCGGCCCCGGCATGCTTGAGGGTATTGGTGATGATCTCTTGGGCTACTCGCACCAGAACTGTTGATCTCTCTTCGTCGGCTTCCACCTCGGCGTCAACCTCTACGTGTATCTCCAGGCTGGGCACGGCGCGGGCCAGCCGTTCCAAGTCCTGCTGCACGTCAGCCTGGCTGGGCACCCGCAGCTCCCCGACTGTGCTGCGCACATCGGCGAGCACGTCCTTGGCCATACCTCCGGCGCGCCGGAGGTGTTCCAGCACGGCGGGGCCTTCGCCGTGCTGGGCGGCCTCCTTCTCCAGGCGGTGCTGGGCAGCGGCCAGCTCCAGGTTGAGCACAGTGAGCTGGTGGCCGAGCGAATCGTGGAGCTCTCGGGAGATGCGCAGCCGTTCGGAGGAGGCTGCGGAGTCTTCCAGCAGCACTCCTGCTGCTTCCAGTTCCAGGGTCTTCTGCTCCATTTCGGCCCGGAGCAGGGCTTCTCGCGACATCGCATAGGCGGTGGAGACTACGGCCAGATGAACGATGAGATAGAAGACCCCGGACGCGATCGTTTTGACGAGATCCGCGCCGGCAGACCAAGCATACGCAGAGGTCACCGCGCAGTTCAGCACCACCACACAGAGCACCCACCCCATGGGCATCAGGTAGGTGCCCATGGCGGCAATCACGATCAGCAGCGTCACGGCCATGCTGCCGCTGGACGACACGGTCATCAGCAGCACCCAGGAGGTGAGCACAGCACACCCGTACAACAGCAGCTGGCCGGTGCGGCCGGGCAATCGGCTGACCGACAGGTTCGTGGCGGCGAACCACACCGCCAGGGTGGCGGACCATGTCCAGGCCGGCATCGCGAGTTCGTCCATGGCCAGGGTGAGCACGCCAATGACCAGGCTGAGTCCCACAATCGCATGTCGAGCAAAGTCGTCGGCGCGGCGTCCGCCCTTGTGGCCGACGGCCACAGTGGCCGGGGTGTGGGTCATGGCGACCGAGCCTACCTGTGCCCGGTGGACGGCCAAGGTGCCGAAAGTCATGGCCGAAGTCATGACCGTCGGCACCTGCCTGCGGCAGCTCAGGCGCAGAAGACTGATCAGCATGAGCAGCGCAACCAGGCCTTTGGCCATCGATGCCCAGCATCTGGTCAAGCGGTACAAGAACAAGACGGCAGTCGACGACATCAGCCTGCAGGTGCCTGTAGGGGAAACCTTCGGTTTGCTGGGCACCAACGGGGCCGGCAAGACCACGACCGTGGAGATGATCGCCGGGCTGCGCCGGCCCACGAAGGGCAGTGTGCGGATTCTAGGCCTGGATCCCTTCAGCAACGAGGCCGAAGTACGTCAGGTGCTCGGCGTGCAGCTGCAGGAGGCCAACCTGCATGATGCCCTGACCGCTCGTGAGCTGGTAGACCTCTACCGTAGCTTTTACCCCCATCCCCTGGATGCCGACCAGGCCCTCGCCATGGTTGAGCTACAGGACAAGGCCAAGACCAGATTCAGCAGGCTCTCCGGGGGACAGAAACAGAGGCTCTCCATCGCCCTGGCGCTGATCGGTCAGCCTCAGGTAGTCATCCTCGATGAGCTCACCACCGGGCTGGACCCCAAGGCGCGACGCCGGGTGTGGTCGACGATCGAGTCGTTGAAGGATCAGACGGTGATCCTGATCAGCCACGCCATGGACGAGGTGGAACGGCTCTGTGACCAGGTGTTGATCATCGACGCCGGACGCATCATCGCTCGGGGCAGCCCGGCGGAACTCAAAGCACAGGCCACGGCCGCCACCTTGGAAGATGCCTTCGTGCAGCTGACCGGCAAAGCGCTTCTGGACGAGGAGGAAGATTACCGATGACCGCTACCACCACGACGACACCTGCTGTCCACGCTCGTCGGCCAGGGCTCCGAGCGGGGCTGCGGATGATCCAGGCCGAGGCAAGGATGATCACCCGGGACCCCGCGAACGTCATCATCCCACTAGCTGTTCCCGTGCTGCTCCTGGTGATGAACGGCCTCTCGCTGGAAAACCCCGACGAAGAGATCCGGCCCGGTGTCACCGTTCTGGACTTCCACACGGTGCCAGTGGTCCTGGCCCTGGTAGTGACCATGATCGCGGTGATGAACTTCCCCGGCTACCTAGCCACCTATCGCAAGAGCAAAGTACTCCGCCGACTGGCGGTCACCCCGGCATCTCCTGCGATGGTGCTGGTGGCCCAGACGGTGGTCAGTTTCCTCCAGATGCTCTTCGGCATCGCCATCGCCCTCGGAATCGCGATTCAGTTCTTCGACGCCGCCCTGCCCAGTGACGTGCTGGTGGCTGTGTTGGTCCTGCTAGCTCTGTGTCTGGCGATGTACTCCGTGGGCATGATCGTGGCATCAGTGGCTCCAACACCCAACGCGGCAGTCGCCATTGGCCTGGTCGGCTTCTTCGGTATGGCTGCACTCGGCGGCATGTTCGGCCCCATGGAGAACCTGCCCGAGCGGCTGGCCGAAGTCGGCTCCTGGCTCCCCTTCGGTGCTGCCGTCGAAGCCTTCCAGTCCACATGGATGGGCGAGAGCGTGGCCTGGGAGAACTGGGCCAGCATCGGGGTCACCACTGTGTTCGGCGTCGCTGTGGCTTCCGCACTCTTCCGCTGGGAATGATCACGGCGTACCGTTGCTTGGTCCGGGAGTTGCAGATCCGCCCACTGATTGCCCGGCGTGACCCGACACGCGCAAGCCGCTGCGCCGTGAGTTCGACGGCGAAGCGTGCGCTCCCGGCCACCGCGCTCCCGCGTCCGGCGACGTCAGTCCTATCTGCGGGGCGGCTGTCCTGCCCCGCGCACCGAGTGTCTGTTCAAAGGCCGCCTCGGCCGCCGCTCAACGACCTCGAAACCCTGCACCGGCTTCTGTCCCGAGGGTGACGTGCCGCGCCCTCGCGATCCCGCTGCGCCATTCGGTGTCCGTCATGCGCAGTACGCGCCGTTCGATCCAGCCGTAGGCGGCCAGGTGCAGCAGGGCGCCGGTGGACTGGGCGACGGGCGTCTGGTCCATGGTCAGGAACGGCACGAGGGTGCCGGCCAGTGCGGCGGCCGGGACCCACCAGGGCACGGACTTGACCTTGGCCAGGGTC
>NZ_JBEZZG010000074.1:0-6295 GCF_040639085.1 Nonomuraea sp. NPDC023979 | reverse complement strand
CGACGACGCGGGGCCGGCGTCGACGGAGGCGCCGGGCCCGCGCAGACCGAAGAGGCGCGTCAGCGGGTCGTGAGGCGCGCCGCCGGTGTAGACGCCGGTGTCGGAGCCGGCCAGCCGGGCGGGGTCGAGCCCGGCGTCGTCGAGCGCCTCGACGGCCATCTCCAGCAGGAGCCGGTGCCGGGGGTCGGCCGCGGCGGCCTCCCCGGCCCGCGTCCCGAAGTAGCCCGCGTCGAACCCGGCCGCCCCCTGGCCGCCCACGCCGCCCACGCCCAGGTCGCGCCCCGCCTCCAGGGCGGCCCACAGCCCGTCCGGGTCCGTGATCCCGCCCGGCAACCGGCAGCCGGCCCCGACTACGGCCACCGCCTGGCCACCGACTCCGCCCACGAGCACGTCCGCCTCCACCGGCGGGCATCCGCCCACCCCGAGTGATCAGCCAACTACGGGGATTCACTGTGAGGGCGACCGGTGCCCCAGGTCAAAGCACCATGCCGTGGCCACGGGCCGCGCTCGCGCGCCAGGAGGGACCTCTGCCCCGCAATCACCACAACCCGGCCGAGGGCCGGAACCGCGCATCCGGCCGATACGGTCACGTCCCGTCGCGCACGCCGCGATCCGGCCGGTACGCGGCGGGATCTCGCCGGATCGGGGCTGTTCAGGCGCGCCGGACGAGCACCGTTTCGCGGGTGAGAATTGTCGGTGGGAGGCGGCACGATGTGTTCATGACTGAAGCGCCCCCGCACACCGAGCTGCTCGATCACGCCGCCTACGCCGAGGCGGTGCGGATCGCGGTCGACGCCAACGCTGCCTATTACGGCGACGGCGAATCCCCGCTCGACGACGACGCCTATGACCGGCTGTTCCGGGGCATCCAGGCGTACGAGAGCGCGCACCCCGACGAGGTGCTGCCCCATTCGCCGACGGGCAAGGTGGCGGGCGGCGCGGTGACCGGTGACGTGCCGCACACGGTGCCGATGCTCAGCCTGGACAACGTGTTCTCGGCGGAGGCGCTGCTCCGCTGGGTGGCGGGGCTGGAGCGGCGGCTGGGCAGGCCGGTGACGGCGTTCAGCGTGGAGCCGAAGCTCGACGGGCTGGCGATCTCCGCGCGCTATCACGACGGCAGGCTCGTCCAGCTCGTGACGCGCGGCAACGGCACCGAGGGCGAGGACGTCTCCCACGGCATCGGCACGGTCGTGGGCCTGCCGCTGACGCTCGCCGAGCCGGTGACCGTGGAGATCCGCGGCGAGGTGCTGATGACGGCCGAGCAGTTCGAGGCGGCGTGCGCCAAGCGGCAGGCGCACGACGGCACCACGTTCGCCAATCCGCGCAGCGCGGCTGCGGGCACGCTGCGCGCCAAGGACCGGCCGTACGTGTGCGAGCTGACCTTCTTCGGCTACAGCGCGCTGCCGCTGCCGCCGGACGACGACTCGGAGCTGGCGGCGCGACTGCGCGAGCTGCCGCACAGCGAGATCATGAAGCTGGTCGCCGCGCTGGGCGTGGCGACGACGGGGTCGACGCCGGTCGCCGGGATCGTCGCCACCTCGGTCGAGGAGATCCAGCGGCGCATCGGCGAGCTGGCGGCGGTCCGGGCGGAGCTGCCGTTCGGCATCGACGGGATCGTCATCAAGGCCGACAGCGCGGCCGACCAGGCGGAGGCCGGGTTCGGCACGCGGGTGCCGCGCTGGGCCGTCGCCTACAAGCTGCCCGCCACCGAGAAGATCACCAAGCTGATCGGCGTGGAGTGGAACGTGGGCCGCACCGGCATCATCGCGCCCCGCGCCGAGCTGGAGGAGGTGGAGCTCGACGGCAGCAAGGTCCGCTACGCCACGCTGCACAATCCGGCCGACATCGCCCGGCGCGGCCTGATGCTGTACGACCGGGTCATGGTGCACAAGGCCGGTGACGTGATCCCGCGCGTGGAGGCGCCCGTCGTCCACCTGCGCACCGGCGAGGAGCAGCCGATCGCGATCCCCGACGTGTGCCCCAACTGCCAGGGGGAGATCGACAAGTCGCAGGAGCGGTGGCGCTGCGTCCGCGGCCGGGCCTGCAAGATCACCACGTCCGTGCTCTACGCCGCCGGCCGCGACCAGCTCGACATCGAGACGCTGGCCGAGAGCCGGATCGTCCAGATGATCCAGGCCGGGCTCGTCACCGACTTCGCCGACCTGTTCACGCTCACCCACGAGCAGGTCCTGGCGCTGGACCGGATGGGCGAGACCAGCACCGCCAAGCTGCTGGCGGCGATCGAGCAGGCCAAGACGCGGCCGTTGAGCCGGGTGTTCTGCGCTCTGGGCGTACGCGGCACGGGCCGGGCGATGTCGCGCCGGATCGCGCGGCACTTCGGCACGATGGAGGCCATCCTGGCCGCCGACGTGGAGGCGATCCAGGCGGTCGAGGGCATGGCGGAGAAGAAGGCGGCCCTGCTGGTGGCGGAGCTGGCCGATCTGCGGCCGCTCATCGACAAGCTGATCGCGGCCGGGGTCAACATGACCGAGCCCGGCGTCACCCCGCCCGCGCCCGGCCAGACCTCGCCGGGACAGGCCGCGCCAGGTCAGGCCGCTTCTGGAGAGGCCGGTGTCGCCGGGGAGCCGGGCGACGGGGAGGCGCTCGTCGCGGCGCTGCCGTTGTCGGGCAAGTCCGTCGTGGTCACCGGTTCCATGACGGGCAAGCTGGAGGATCTGTCCCGCAACGAGATGAACGAGCTGATCGAGCGGGCCGGCGGCAGGTCGTCGTCCAGCGTCTCGGCCAGGACGAGCCTGCTGGTGGCGGGCGAGAAGGCCGGTTCCAAGCGGGCCAAGGCCGAGTCGCTCGGCGTGGAGATCATCACGCCGGACGAGTTCGCCTCGCTCGTCGCGGCCTTCCTCTGACCGCCCGGCGATACGCCGTCGTGATCATCGTCCGGCACAATCGACCGGCGATACCGCCGTCGGAAGGATTTCCCCAGAGATGAAGCTGGTCGTCGCCGCGCTCCTGGCGGGCGCGTTCCTCGCCACGCCCGCCCAGGCCGCCGCCGCCGCGCCCGCCGACCCGGTCGCCGCGCTCAAGAGCCGTTCGGGGGCGGGCAAAGGAGTGAGGTTCACCGAGGTCGCCTCCTACGTCGAGCTCGCCGGCAAGAGCGAGCTGCTGACCCGTCGCGGCGCCTTCCAGTACGGCAAGTCCGGGTTCGCCGCCTCGGACATCTCGGTCAAGCACACCGAGAAGGAACGGGTGCACACCTTCCTCGACGACGAACGCGTCATCACCGTCGGGAAGGTCTCCTACGTCCGCAACAAGCTGTTGGGCGAGGGGCTGCCCAAGGGCAAGACCTGGACCAGGACCCACCGGCCGCTGCCCGCCGGGCTGACCGCCTTCTACACCCAGCCGGTCAACGCCGCCGAGCCGGAGGCGCTCAAGGCGCTGATCAAGGGCGCCAAGCGGTCAGGCCGGACCTACACGGGCAGCATCACGTTCGAGCAGCTGGCGAAGGCGTCCCCGTGGGCGCGGTCGGTCCTGGTGGGCGAGCAGGACGACGAGGTCATCCGCTACACGCTCACCGTGGGGGCCGACCGGCTGCCCAGGCAGCTGAGGACGACCTACCTGGCGACGGCCCACGGGTTCGGCGGCAACTCGACCTCGCCGGGCGACGAGGTCAGCACCCGGACGGTGTACGAGGGCTGGGGCCACCGCCAGACGATCAAGGCGCCGCCCGCGAGCCAGGTCTACACGGGCAAGGAATAGCCCCTGGCGGGCGTGGCGGGTGCGGTCAGAGGCGGGAGAAGCGTTCCAGGGCGTCCTCCAGGCCGCGCCACGCCACCTCCGTGTCGGGGGTGCGGCCGTGCGGGGCCCGGAACCGGTCGAGGAAGTCGCACACGTCGTCGAGGTCCCAGCGCAGCCGGTAGAGGGCCAGAGCCGACGGGTCCGGGCGCCTGCCGGTGGCGGCCTCGTAGCGGGCCAGGTCGCGTTCCTCCGGGGCGGCCAGCCACAGGTCCCGCTCGGGCGGGGCCAGGCCGACCGTGTCCCAGTCGACCAGCGCCGGCCGCCCGTCCAGCCAGAGCAGGTTGCCGGGGTGCGGCTCCCCGTGCGTGACGACGAACGGCCCCCGCACCTCCCGGGCCAGCCGGTCGAAGCGCTCGAGCGCCCGCCGCAGCCCGTCCGCCCGCGCGGCCACGAGCGCCCGCGCCGGCTCCGAATACGGCCCACCCCGCCAACCACCCCCTGCCCCAGCCACTCCCCCAACGGCCACCCCGGCCTCGGGATCTGCGGCGCCCCGGATGCCAGCGCCCACCCCGGCCCCGGAGCCGGCCGCGCTTCCCGTGCCGGTGGCGCCGCGCGTGCCGGTCCCCGCGTCCGCTCCGGTCCCCACACTCCGGTCTGTGCCCGCGTTCCGGTCTGTGCCCGCGTTCGCCCCTTCGTCCGCGCTTCCGGTTGTGCGTGCGGTTTCGGGGGCGGTGGCTCTGGTCTGGGGGGTTGGTTCCTGCCCGGCTTCGGCGTGCGCCAGCGCTTCGGTCAGGGCTGCCTCCAGGCGGTCGCGGCGGGGCAGGGTGAGGGGGGCCGTAGGGGTGGAGGCGGGGGCGGGAGCGCGGTGGAGGGTGGCGAGCAGGTCGATGAGGGCGTCCCGCCGCACCTGGGGCAGCCGCTCGCCGAAGTGCCCGGCGACCCCGTCCACGTACGGGAAGACGGTGACGGCGTGGCGCGGCCCGGTCCGTACGGTCGTCGAGCCGTCGCGGGACGGGAGGGGTGCGACCACGGCGGCGGACGGCCGGAGCGTGGCGTGCAGGGCGGCGGCGGTGTCCATGGCGCGGCGCAGGTCGGTGAGGCCGGTCGGCGGCTTGGCGGCGAGGTCCACGGCGGTGACGAACCAGCGGCCGGCGGGGCCGGTGGCGATCCAGTGGTAGTCGCCGAACCCGACCGGCGCGTAGTCGAGCGTGACGGGGCCGAGCCCCCACGCCTCCAGGGCGGTCAGCAGGTCGCGGTCGCTGAGGTCGTCGGGACGATCTTCCATGCCCGCGAACCTACCCGGGAGGAGGGTCAGGCGGGGTCGCGGTGCGCGGCGGCGATGACCCGTGTGAGCGCCTCGTGCAGGTTCTGGAGCTCGTCGAGGCTCATGCCGAGCCGGGCGACGATGGCGGGCGGGATCTTCTCCGCCTCCGCCCGGAGCTGCCGCCCGGCGGGGGTGAGGGTGACGACGAGGGCGCGCTCGTCCTTGCTGTTGCGCTCGCGGTGGATGTAGCCGAGCGCCTGGAGCCGTTTGAGCAGCGGGGACATGGTGCCGGGGTCGAGCTGGAGCAGCTCCCCCAGCTCCTTGACGGACAGGGGCTCGTGCTGCCAGAGGGCGAGCATGGCCAGGTACTGCGGGTGGGTCAGCCCCATGGGCTGCAGCAGCGGCCGGTAGAGGCCGATCACGCTGCGTGAGGCGATGCTGAGGGCGAAGCAGACCTGCCGGTCCAGCGCGAGCAGGTCCGCCGCCTCTCCCGTGGTGTCCATGTGCGGGCCTCCGGAGGCCTCGGGTAAAGTAGTTTGTGTACAAAGTATTAGCGTACCAAGAATTGCCACGCGAACCTTGGGCGACCCATGGAGGGACGCATGTTTCACCGCAAGCCGCTGGAGGAGCGCATCGCCGAGCGGCAGGCCAAGCTGCCCCCTCTGAAGGAGGGCAAGCACTTCGAGCACGGGCCGGCCAAGTTCGTGTTCGTCGCGCTGCTCGTGGTGGTCGTGGCGATGCACGTCGTCGGGCTGGCCATCGTCATGCACTTCTCCTGACCGGCGGCTACCCGGGCTGGTCGTAGACGGCGACCGCCCAGCGGCCCGGCCGGGTGCCCGCGACCTTCTTCAGGGCTTCGGGGTCGGCGACGAGCTTCTGACCGTGGAAGCGGGGGTCGCCGACCGGGGCTCCGGCGGGGAAGACCCACACCTCGATCGCCTGCTGCGCCCGGAGCCAGTCAGGCCTGACGGAGCCCGCGTGGTTCTGGGAGTCCGGGCCGGGGCCGGTCCGCTCCCCGCAGCGGCCCAGGTCGCTCCACCCGTCGGCGTCGCCGACGGACCGCACCAGCACCCAGGCGTCAGGGTCGGCGCAGCGTACGGAGTAGGCGGTGCGGACGCTCGTGGGCCGGAACGTCACGGTGACGTGGTCGCCCAGGGTCTCGCCGGCGGCCGACGCGATCAGCCGCAGCCGTTCCTGGTTGCCGCCCGTGATCTCCTCGGGCAGTTCGACGCCGGGCGCGACCCGTACCGCGTCGACGCCGCTGCCCGTGAAGGGCACGGTGACGAACACGGTGAGCGCGGCCGCCGCGCCCGCGAGCAGCGCGCCCGTCGTCGTGCG
>NZ_JBEZZG010000073.1:0-7293 GCF_040639085.1 Nonomuraea sp. NPDC023979 | reverse complement strand
AGCGGAAGGTAATCGCATCCACCACGATGATCGGGAAGGAGTTAGCGCAGGTCATACACGTCAGAGACAGAGCCTTGAGGGCTCAAGATAACGAAGCCCAGCCGTGTGGCGCCGCTCTTGTTGCCCAGCAGCTGGGCTTCGGCCTCATCCAGCGTCCAGCACTCGATGAGGTCCTCCAGCTCCCACTCTCGCCGCATCAGCCGGATCCCTTCACCCGCTCTGCTTCGGTAGGACGAGAGAACGATGTGCCGTAGTCATGTGACTACCGTCCGGTACGGCCAAGGTGTGACCGACGCGTGCTGATCTGGAGATCTGACGCCGAGGTCAGGGCGACGTGCCGGTAAGGAAGTAGGCGATCGCCAAGAGGACCAGCACGGTGCTGGCGAAGGCGCCGGCGCTGGTGAGGATCGCATCGGCCGGGTTCGAGCCTCCGGCAGACCTCAGGAGATAGGTGGCGAGTGCGACGACGGCCGCCGCGATCGTGATGATCGCCATCCAGACGGCGCGACTGGTGTTCATGCGTACCCCCCGCGTGAGCGGTCGGAAAGATGACCTGATCGGGCGGCGGGGCGGCCCCCGGTTCGGTCGTCCGTCGCCTACCGACGCACCGTAGGGGGTACACTCGGATTAGTCAATTTGCAATGTGAGGTTGTCGATATGCACAGTTCTCCGAGTGATGTCATCGCCGAGCAAGTCCGCAAGCACCGCAAGAGGCTGGGACTGACGCGCGAGCAACTGGCCGAGGAATGTGCCCGGCTCGGGGCAGACCACCTGACCTTCGCCGCCCTCACCAACATCGAGACCGGCCGCCGCGATCGCGCCGGCAAGCGCCGTAGGGAGGTCACGGTGGACGAGCTCGAAGTTCTCGCGCACGCCCTGGCCGTGCCCCTCCTCTTGCTGATCTTCCCGGTCGGCGGCCTGGACCGGGTTCCCACCATCCCGCTGGAGCCGGCCGTTCACCCGCGCATGGCCTGGAAGAGCGCCACGGGAGCCGAGCCTCCGGTGCGGATGCACAGCGACGGAAAGCCCTACGCCGACCGCAGCACCATCGGCGGCCCCAACGGACCGACCAGGCTGGAAGCCTGGCGCGCAGTGGTGCGGCCCATCGAGCTCTACCAGCAGCTCTCCGACGAAACCGACCTCATGATCAAGGCCACCGGCCGGCTCACCCACCTCGAACAGGTCAAGCAGGGCGACTCCACAGAAGCCCAGCACCTGCGAAAGGTCCGCGAGCACCATCTGACCGAGATGGCCAGATTGATCGAAACGATGATGGACAGCGGCATCCGCCTGCCCTCCTACGATCCGCAGACGGCGCGAGAAATCATCGAGACCGGACTACTGACGCACCCAGACGCACTGCCGAGCCTGCCCGCCTCTGCAGAGGACGCCTGACCAGTCCGCCCACGACTACCCAGCGTTACATTGCGTCCGGTCGTTTCGACCCGAGCGGCGGGCCGACAAGGGATGACAACTCGACGCTATTCGTCCTTGTGTTCGGCGGCCCGCGCGGGCAGCAGCAGCATGAGCACGGCCGCGAGCGCGTAGAAGCCGATCTGCCACGGGAGGATCGCGGAGAACGCCTCCGTGAATCCGTCAGCCGCGGCCGTCCCCTCGGAGAGCGCTCCATCGACGACGGCGAAGAAGATCCCGCCGAGGACGGCCACACCGACGGCGCTGCCGATCTGACTGACGGTCGTGAGCACGCCTCCGGCCGAGCCCGCTTCTCGCGCCGGTACCCCGGCCAGGATCACGTTGATGAGCGAGGGCGCGGTCAGGCCGAGGCCGAGGCCGCCGATGAACAGCGGCAGCGCGAGGAGCCAGGGGCCGGGGTGGGCGTCGGCGCGCACGATGAGGAGGAACACGACCTGCGACGCCGCCAGGACCAGCGCCCCGCTGATCAGGAGGACCCGCCCGGCCTTACCGGCGAACTGGACGCCGATGCCGGACGTCACGATCGCGCCGACCGCGTACGGGACGATCACAAGCCCGGTCTCCCATGCGCTCATCCCCAGGCCGAGCTGCAAATAGAGCGAGAGCAGGAAGAAGAACGAACCGACGGCGCCGAAGAACAGTGTCGAGACGGCGAGGCCGCTGGCGAACGCCCGCACCCGGAGGAGCGCCGGATCGAAGACCGGCTGCCCGCCGCGCGACGACACCCGGCGTCCCCAGTACAGGAACAGCCCGCCCGTCAGCAGTGAGCCGGCCATGAGCGCGTACCCCCACCACGGCCAGCCCCACTCGCCGCCCTGCACGAGAGGCAGGAGCACCAGCACGGCCGTCGCCGCGCCCAGCAGGGCGCCGAGGACGTCGAGCCGCGACCGCTCCTCAGCCCCGGAATCGGGCAGGTACCGCGCGCCGAGGAACAGCCCGATGATCACGACGGGCACGTTCACCCAGAAGATCGTCCGCCACCCGAGATCGAACAGGTCGGCGTCGACGAGGAACCCGCCGAGCAGAGGCCCGGCGACCGACGCGAGGCTGAGCACCGCGCCGTACGCGCCGAAGGCCTTCGCCCGGGCGGCCGGCCCCAGCGACGAGCGGATGATCCCGAACACCTGCGGCACCATGAACCCACCGGCCAGGCCCTGCAGAACGCGCGTCGCGATCAGCACCTCGGCGCTCGGCGCCAGCGCGCAGAGCACCGACGCGATGCCGAATCCGGTTAGTCCACCGAGAAAGACCCGGCGCCTGCCGTACTGATCACCCAGCCGCCCTCCGGTGATGAGAGCCGCGCCCATCGCGAGCGTGTAGCCCGCGACCGTCCATTGGATCGCCGCGTCGCTCGCGCCGAGCTCGTTCATGATCTCGGGCGCCGCGACGCTCACGATCGTGGCGTCGAGCAGCTCCATGAAGTCCGCGAGCAGCACCACGGAGACGGCGATCAGCGCCACGCGGCCACTCGTGATCACCGAGGAGTCGGGCGGCGAGGCGGTCGGGGGAGACGAATGGTTGGTCATGCCGGGCACGGTGCCAGCAGAGGCGGTCAACCACTGGCCGCCTCTCGTGCGAACGTGGAGATATGCGTCAGACTTCGGCTCGCCTGCTTCTCCTGCTCTCGCTGCTCCAGGCCCAACGCGAATGGTCGGGTCCTGCGCTGGCCGAGCGGCTCGACATCAGCCTCCGGACCGTGCGCCGCGACATCGAGCGGCTCCGCGACCTCGGCTACCCCGTGCACGTCACCAAGGGGCCCGGGGCGACGTATCGGCTGTCGGCGGGGACGGATCTGCCTCCGCTGCTGTTCGACGACGATCAGGCCATCGCCGTGTCCCTGGCGCTGCAGCTCGCGCCCAAGGCCGTCGTCGGGTTCGGCGAGGCGGCGGCCAGGGCGCTCGCCACGATCCGGCAGGTCATGCCGCCGCGGTTGAGGGCCCAGATCGACGCGATGCGGATCACGGCCATCGCCAATGCGTGGGAGTTCCCCGGTCCCTCCGTGGAGACCGGCCCGCTGACCATGGTCGGAGCCGCAGTCAGGGAACGCGAGGTGCTGCGCTTCGACTACGCGACCACGGAGGCGGAGGCGGGGTGGACGCCGCCCCTGCGGGTGGAACCACACCGCCTCCTCGTCTGGAGCGGCCGCTGGTACCTGGTCGCATGGGATCTCGACCGGGCGGAATGGCGGGTGTTCCGGGTCGACCGCATCGTTCCCCGCATGCGGACCGGCCTGCGCTTCCAGCCCCGCGAGCTGCCGATGCCCAACGTGGCCGCGTACGTCAAGACGCACCTCGACCGTGGCGACACCGTCGAGGAATGGGCGTGCCAGGGCGTGGCCATCCTTGAGGTGTCGGCCGCGTCCATCGCCGAGTGGGTGCCCGGCGGCGCCGTCGTCGAGGAGATCGGGCCGGAGCGGTGCCGGCTGTCGATGGGCGCGTGGTCATGGGTCGGGCTCGCGGCCCTGTACGGGACCTTCGCGGCCGACATGCAGGTCATCGGCCCGCCCGAGCTCATCGCGGCGTGCGGCGAACTGGCGACCCGCTACGCCGCCGTCCAGGCCCCCCACTGACGCCCCCGCGTGTGGGTTACGCCTCCAGCGTGCGGGCGAGCCACTCCGCGCGGGCGCGGCGTGCGGCGACGGAGATCGTCGCGTCCGGGATCATCACGTCGAAGCCGTGGAAGACGCCCGGCCACACATGCAACTCCGCCTGGACCCCCGCCTTCCAGAGCGCGTGCGCGTACGCGACCGACTCGTCACGGAAGGTCTCCGTACTCCCGACATCGATGTACGCCGGCGGCAACGACGACAGATCACCGGCACGCCCGGGCGAGGCGTACGGAGTCACCCGGTCCGTCCCCCGACGATCCCCGAGCAGCGCGTTCCACGCCGTGTCGTTGCTGCCCCGATCCCACACCCCGACGCCGGCGAACTGCCGGGCGGACAGGGAGTCGTTGCGCTCGTCCAACATCGGCGCGATCAGCAACTGCCCGACCGGCCGTGGCCCGGAACGATCCCGGGCGAGCAGCGACACCCCGGCGGCCAGCCCTCCGCCCGCACTGCTCCCCGCGATGACGATCCGCTCACGATCGATGCCCAGCTCATCGGCGTTCTCGGCCATCCAGACAAACCCGGCGTAGCAATCCTCGACCGGAGCGGGGTCCGGATGCTCTGGAGCCAGCCGATACTCGACCGAGACGAGCACCACGCCGAGCTTCTCGACCCAGTCCAGGGCCTCGTCCAGCTCGGTGAACCGGTCACCGAAGACGAACCCGCCGCCGTGGATGCCGAAGACAGCGGCCTGAGCGGATTCGGCGGCCTCGCTCGGCCGGAAAACCGAGACGGTGAGGTCGGGACCGCCCTCGGCGCCCGGGATGGTCCTGTCCTCCCGCCGCACCGCGCGGCCATTGAGCATGGCCTCGATCGTCGGAGCCCACGCGTTGCCACCCGCACGAAGAGGTTCGATCATCTCGGGAGTGATGGTCGGTGGGAAATGCTCTGCGATGGAAGACAAGAAGGTTTCGAAGTCGCCACCGTACGGCGGCCGCGGTATCCGCACGTCATTTCCTGCTCGGAGTTCCTGGTCATGAGCTTCACCCGATCGGGCGGTTGGAGGATTGGTCATAGAAGGGATGCTGACATCGGTAGCGGCCACCTACAGTCCTCTTCCTTTGGAACCACACACCTCTCGACCACTGCGGCGGGCGGCGAGGTCTGCTAGTTGTGAGCCCGGGAGAACCTGATCATCGACGACAGAGCAAGTTGCCTGTCGGTAAGGGCGATTTCCCGACACTCCACCTCCCAGGCTCCCCGTATCCGGGAAACCGCCGCCGAACTCGGTGTCTTCCGCCAGCGCGGGCATCGGTGGGTGCGCCGGTTCCGGAACGAAGGGCTGGGACGGACTGCGCGGACGGCGCAGCGGCCCCCGCACCTGCCCGCGCCGCTCCCCCGCCCCTGCGGAGTAGCAGGTGCCGGCCGCCCACGCTCAGTTGCGGGCCGGGCCCGACCACATCGCCTGGGCAAGCGGCGTGCCGGCCCGCACCGTCACCCGCGTCCTGCGCCGCCACGACGTGCCCGTACTGGCCGCCTGTCCCCTCACCGGCACGCCGACCCGAGCCACCCGCAAGAGCGCCCGCCGCTACGAACACCCCGTACCTCCGCCCTCACCGGCACGCCTTACTCCACCCGTCTCAGGTCCCGCGCCTCGGCTTGCGGCTGGTAGCCGGCGGAGCGATAGGTGGCGACGGCCCCGGCGTTGGAGGCTTCGGCGCACACGGTCGCGCTGGACGCCCCCATGTCGCGCAGAGCCGCCGCGGCACCGACCGCCATCGCCTTGCCGTAACCGTGTCCCTGATGATCGCCGTGCACTCCGAGGGGTTCAAGCAGGCCGGGCTTGCCCAAACCCGCAGACCAGACGGTCGTGGCCGCGACCGCGTCACCCTGACGGTCGTACCCCACAAGGCATCGAGCATTGGCGTACGGGGTCCCGTCCGCCATGGCGTGCCATCGTTCCGCGCTGAACTTCGACCCTTGGAACGCCGCGCGGTGAACCGTGACCCGGTCGTCGACCCGTTCGGGGCCGACCACTTCGATTCGCAGGCCGCAGTCCTCCACGGATTCGCTCAGGTCACGCACCATCGGGATCCACGGCTCATCGAGTTCCCAGCCGCTCTCCTGCAGCAACTCCCGGAATCGGCCGCCCCAGAGCGCTTCGACATGGGCCTTGCCCTCCGGCAGGACGCCGCGTTCGCGTCGCGACACGTCATCGACCATCTGCCGCGCGAGGTCCTCATCCAGCCGCGCGTCCGGGTCGACCGCCAGCCGCACCAGTTCGGGCCCGTCGAGCAGGCCGACCCCGAGGATCCTGCCCTCACGACTCCACGTTCGCAGCGCCGCGGCGGTCCTCTCCGGGCCGAACTGCCAGTAGAACCCGACGTCTCCCGGATGCAGCTGCATCGAGGCCCCTTCGCGCCGCCACTCCGCCAGCGCGCGCACCACTTCGTCCAGGTCATCGGCACCCGGCGTGCTCAACAAGATGGTCATCCCGCGATCAAACACGGTCACACCTGGCGTGTCCAACTGATTAGGCGCGAACTCAAGCACGCTCACCGGCAACGCTTCCGCCTCGATCTATCTGTCGCTGCACAAGCAACGAGCCCGCAAGCCGCCGATCGCCGTCGACCCAGCCCACAGGGCTGCTGGAGCGCCCAACGACAGGAGCGTGAGGGAACGCGGGCGACCCTGCGGGCCGCCTCCCAGCGCTGGCATTGCGACATGCCTCCGGCGGCATCTCCAGGTCCAGGCAGCCACGATCGTAGGGGCCTCGCTCTCCCGTCCCCGTCTACCTACCGGCGGTTCGTGACGCCGGGTCGACGGCTTGAACTGCGGCCGCAGAACACGGCCCCAGTCCTGGAGAACCGTGATCGACCGATCCCAGCCGATTCGCTCGGCGATCACCGTCGCGGGCATGGTGGGGAACTGCGCCAGCAGGGCCCGAATCTGCTGCGCGCGATCTGCGCTGACTGGCCCGTCGCCGAAACGACCCGTGAGCCCTGAGGCCATGGGCGGTGGCTTGTGCGGTTCAGGAATCGCGCACCGTCCGCGCCTTGGTGGCGTATTCCGGCGGCTAGACCCGCGGCCTGCAGCACGGCCAGGACGATGACCCCGGCGCGGCATCCGGCGGCGCCGCCCGAGGCCAGGCCGTAGGCGAGGGCTGCAAGTGACGGCCCGACGGTGAAGGCTAGGGTCCGTACGGACATGCCCACGCCGGCGCCCGTGCCGATCATGCCGGGCGGGGTCGCGGCCAGCATGGCGGTGTTGACCGGGACGTTGAACAGGCTCTGCCCGATGCCGACCAGCGC
>NZ_JBEZZG010000072.1:0-7361 GCF_040639085.1 Nonomuraea sp. NPDC023979 | reverse complement strand
CCCGGCCGTGAGCGCGGCGGCGGCCAGCGCGCCGGCGAGCGCGACGAGGGCCGGCGCCTCGGCGACCGCCCAGCGGCTGCCCCGCTCCTGGTAGCCGCGCTCGACGTGGACGGCGCCGGGGCCCAGGGCGCGGACGAGCCGCTCCTGCTCGCCGGCCGTGACCCGGTGCGCGGACGGGTCGACGACCAGCGCCTCGGGCTCCGGCCGCAGGCCCAGGTCGCGCAGGAGCTTCGCGGGGATGAAGATCTCGTACATCCCGGGGTGGGCGGGCCTGACGGTGGTCGCGGGCACGGTCCGGACGGCGGCGCCGCCGTACCTGATCTCCACCGTCGCGGCCGTGACGGCGTCCGTCACCAGCACGGCGGCGCTCTCGTCGTACGGGGTGGCCGGATCGCCCGTGAGGTAGCCGAGCAGCGCCCGGTCGCCGATGTAGCTGCGGGGCAGCTCCGAGTCCGGTTCGCCGACCCTGAGGCCGGGCACGTCGTGATCCCGTACGACGGGGACGCCGGGCAGTTCCCGGCGCAGCACGGCATCGGCCCCGGCGGTGACCTGGACGACCAGGGCGCCCGGCGCGGCCTCGGGCCGGTAGGCGGCCCGCTGCTGGGACTCCCGCGCGGAGTCGAGGATCAGCGCCGTGACGGCGACGGCGGTCGCGGTGAGCGCCACGGCGACGCCCGCGGCCACGCCGCCCGGGAGCCGGTCCGGCAGCCGCAGCGGCCGGGCCGATCGCCCGAGCGCCCACGGCACGAACGGGCCCAGCCCGAGGAGCAGCAGCCCACCGGCCGCCAGGCCGAGCAGCGAGATCACCATCGGCGCCTCCGCATGCCCGTCCTCGCGCATGCTCCACGCGAAGAAGGCCAGCGCCCCGGCGCAGAACGCCACCAGGAACCCGCCCAGCACCAGGTGGTCACGCAGGTGGGGCCCACGGGCCACGACCGCCACGACCGCGACGGCTCCCGCGAGGAGGGTCGCCATGATCAGCACGGCCCGATCGTACGCGCCCCGCCCGCCGGGGCGGGCCTCATTCGTCAACCGATCGGTGGATGCCGCGATCGCGGCCGGGCGGGGATTCTCGGGTCATGACAGTCATCGAGCTCAACGGCCTGACGAAGAGCTATCGGGCACACCAGGCGCTGGCGGGCGTCACGCTCTCGGTGGGGCGGGGCGAGATCTTCGGCATCCTCGGCCCCAACGGCGCCGGGAAGACGACGGTGGTGGAGTGCGCGTCCGGGCTGCGCAGGCCCGACGGCGGCACGCTGCGGGTGCTCGGCCTCGACCCGCGCGAGCGGCGGCGGGAGCTGCTCCAGCGCGTCGGCGTCCAGTTGCAGGAGGCGGCGCTGCCCGACGCGCTCAAGGTCGGGGAGGCGCTGAGGATGTACGCGTCCCTCTACGACAGGCCCGCCGACTGGCGCGCGCTCATGGCGGAGTGGGGGCTGGACGGGAAGCGGCGGACCCGGTTCGGCGCGCTGTCGGGCGGCTGGAAGCAGCGGCTGTTCATCGCGCTGGCGCTGGTCGGCGACCCGGAGGTGGTGTTCCTCGACGAGCTGACCACCGGGCTGGACCCGTCGGCCCGGCGGACGACGTGGGGCCTGATCCGCGACATGCGGGACCGGGGCGTCACCGTCGTCCTCGTCACCCACTTCATGGACGAGGCGGAAGCTCTGTGCGACCGTATCGCCGTGATCGATCGCGGCCGGGTGGCGCACGAGGGCACCCCCGGCGAGCTCGTCGCCAGGAGCGGGGCCGGCGGCACCCTCGAGGACGCCTATTTCGCACTGATCGAGAGGAACGCCTCATGAAGGGGCTCGGCACCGTCATCTCCGTGGAGCTCAGGCTCGCCGTGCGCGATCCGATGTCCGCGTTCTTCGCGCTCGCCTTCCCGGCCGTCATCCTGTGGATGAAGATGCGCAACGGCGGCACGCTGCCGGGCGGGCTGCCGCTGATCGAGGCGTACGTGCCGATGCTCAGCGTGTTCGTCATCGGCCTGGCCACCCTGGTGGTGCTGCCGGCGACGCTGGCGCAGTACCGGGAGCGGCGGGTGCTCAAGCGGCTGAGCGCGACCCCGGCCTCCCCCGCGATGGTGTTCGGCGCGCAGTGGGTGGCGCATCTGCTGCTGGCCGTGCTCGGCAGCGTGGTGCTGGCGGTCCTGGGCCTGGTCGCGTACGGGATGAGCGGGCCGGTCGATCCGCCGGCCGTCGTGCTGGCCTGGCTGCTGGGGGCGCTCTGCCTCGGCTCGATCGGGCTGCTCGTCGGCGCGCTGGCGCCGGGCGGCCGGGCCGCCACGGTCGTGGGCCTGGCGGTCTTCTTCCCGATGGTGTTCGTCTCGGGCGCGATGTCCGCGCGGGAGACGCTGCCGGCGCAGATGCGCGCGATCGGCGAGTGGACGCCGATGGCGCCGGTCGTGCAGGCGGTCCGCGCGGGCTGGGAGGGGCAGGGGCTGCCGCCGGTCGCCGTCGCCGTCATGGTGGCGATCTTCCTGGTGGCGGGCGGGGCCGCGGTGAAGGCGTACCGCTGGTGAGCGGCGCCGGGCGTGACGTCTCGCGCTGGGACCGGGCGTGGCCGGCGCTGCCGTACCTGTTCGTGCTGCTTCCGGCCGGGTTCTCGCTGCTGCGGGAGTGGCGGCCGGAGGTGGCGGCGCTGGCGGTGTTCCTCGGGGTGTGGCACTGGTTCATGGTGTCGTCGCGGTTCAGCCGGATCGAGCGCCTGGCGGTGGCGGTGCTCTACTTCGCCGTCATGCTGGCCGCGGTCGGGGTGCTGGTCAGGATCGACTCGGCGTTCACGGTGGCCGGGCTGGGGGCGTTCGTCCAGGCGTTCGCCGTCCTGCCGGGCTGGAAGGCGTACGCGGGGGTGGCGGCGACGGCGGCGGTGCTGGTCGGCGCCCGGCCGGAGCCGAGACCGGCGGGCGAGATGATCTTCTCCTTCCTGCTGGCCGTCCTCGTCGCCTCGACGGTCGGCCTGTTCATCCAGACGATCTCCGAGCAGAACCGGCAGCGCCAGGCCATGATCGCGCGGCTGCGGGAGCTGGCGGAGGAGAACGCGAGCCTCCAGGCCCGGTTTCTGACCCGGGCGCGCGAGGCGGGCGTGCTCGGCGAGCGCCAGCGGATGGCCAGGGAGATCCACGACACGATCGCCCAGGGGCTGACCGCCATCCTCACCCAGCTGGAGGTGGTCGACGACCTCGTCGCCGGCGTGCCCGCCGCCCGTGCCAGGATCGCCACCGTACGGGCTCTGGCGCGGGACAGTCTCGACGAGGCGCGCAGGTCGGTGCGGGCGATGCGCCCGGCCCCGCTGGAGGAGGCCCGGCTGGCGGCGGCGGTGGAGGACGTGGCGGCCGCGTGGTCGCGGGCGAGCGGGGTGCCCGCGCCGGTGGAGGTGACCGGCGAGGCGCGGCCGCTGCACGCCGAGGTGGAGGCGACGCTGCTGCGGGTGGCGCAGGAGGCGCTGGCGAACGTGGCCAGGCACGCCCGCGCCGGGCGGGTCGCCGTCACCCTGTCGTACATGGAGGACGTGGTGGTGCTGGACGTGCGTGACGACGGGGCCGGGTTCGACCCGGGGGCGGTGGAGCCGTCGGCGGCGGGCGGGTTCGGGCTGATGGGGATGCGGCAGCGTGTCGCCCGGCTGGCCGGCGAGTTCGCCGTCGAGTCGGCTCCCGGCCAGGGCACGGGCATCTCGGCCACGGTGCCCGCCGTTCCCGGGGACCGCTGATGGCGATCCGGGTCGTCATCGTGGACGACCATCCGGTGGTCCGTGACGGGCTGCGCGGGATCTTCGCCTCCGACGAGGCGTTCGAGGTCGTCGGTGAGGCGGCCGACGGGCCGGAGGCGCTGGCGCTGACCCGGCAGACCGCCCCCGGCCTCGTGGTCACCGACCTGCGGATGCCGGGAATGGGCGGCGCCGAGCTCATCCGCAGGCTGCGCGAGCAGGCGCCGGACGTCCGGGTGCTGGTCCTGACGACGTTCGACGACGACGCCGACGTGCTGCCCGCGATCGCGCAGGGCGCGACCGGCTACCTGCTCAAGGACACGCCGCGCGCCGAGCTGCTGCGCGCGGCGCGGGCCGCCGCCCGGGGCGAGCAGGTGCTGTCGCCCACGGTGGCCGGGCGGCTCACCCGCGCGGCGCGCGAGCCGGAACGGCGGCGGCTGAGCCGGCGCGAGCTGGAGGTGCTGGCGCTGATCGCGCGGGGGGCGACCAACCGCGACGTCGCCGCGCGGCTGTTCGTCACGGAGGCGACGGTCAAGACGCACCTGCTGCACGTCTACGCCAAGCTCGGGGTCAACGACCGGGCGGCGGCCGTGGCGGCGGCCTACGAGACGGGGCTGCTCAAGCCCGCCTCGGAGGCGTGACCGGACCCGCGTGGTGAGGCCGGGTGACGGATGCCTTACCGTCACGGCACGTCACGATCCGTAGTCGTCACGTTACGTTCGGAGACGCCGGGCCGTCCGGGCGCGGCGGAGCGAAGGCGAGGTGGCCGGGGTGCACCTGACTCCCCACGAGCAGGAACGTCTGATGATCCACGTGGCCGCGGACGTGGCCAGGAGACGTAAGGAGCGGGGGGTGCAGCTGAACTATCCGGAGACCGTGGCGCTGCTGACCTCGCTCGTGCTGGAGGGGGCCCGCGACGGCAAGTCGGTCGCCGAGCTCATGCTCCCGCCGGACCCGGAGGTGCTCAGCCGGGACGACGTCATGCCGGGCGTCCCGGAGATGATCTCCAACATCCAGGTCGAGGCGACGTTCCCCGACGGCACCAAGCTCGTCACCATCCGCGAGCCCTTCCCCGAGCAGGCCACGAAGCAGGCTGTGGTCCATCCGGGCAAGGTGGACCATCCGGACGGGGCCGGGCCCGTCGTCTTCAACGAGGGCCGTGAGGTCACGACCGTGACGGTGACCAACACCGACGACCGGCCCATCCAGGTCGGCTCCCACTACCACTTCTGGGAGGCCAACCCCCGGCTCGCCATCGAGCCGCGCGAGGCCGCCTACGGCAAGCGCCTCAACATCCCGGCCGGCAGCTCCGTGCGGTTCGAGCCCCGCTGCACCCGCGAGGTGACGCTCGTGCCCATCGAGGGCAAACGGGTCGTCGCCGGGCTGCGCGGCGAGGTGGGAGGTCCCCTCGATGGATGAGTCCGTGACGGACCCGGTGGCCATCCCGCTGGCGGACGCGGTCCCGAGGGAGCGGATCGCCCCGCCGGACGAGCGCCCGGTGGACGCCCCGCTGAGCCGGGCCGACTACGCCGACCGGTACGGCCCGACGGCCGGCGACCGGATCCGGCTGGCCGACACCAACCTGCGGATCGAGGTGACCGAGGACTGGTCCGGCGGCCCTGGCCGCAGCGGCAACGAGGTCCTCTTCGGCGGCGGCAAGGTGATCCGCGAGTCGATGGGCCAGTCGCACGCGCCGCGCGACCCGGCGGCGTTCGGCGCGCCGCGGCCGCCCGACACCGTCATCACCGGCGCCGTCATCCTGGACCACTGGGGCGTGGTCAAGGCCGACGTCGCCATCCGCGACGGCCGCATCGTCGCGCTCGGCAAGGCGTACAACGACGATCTCATGGACCGGCTGCACGACGGGCACGAGCGGGCGACGGACTTCCTCATCGGCCCGGAGACCGAGGTCATCGCCGGCAACGGCAAGATCCTCACCGCGGGCGGGGTCGACACGCACGTGCACTTCATCTGCCCGGAGCAGGTCCACGAGGCGCTGGCGGCGGGCGTCACCACCCTGATCGGCGGCGGCACCGGGCCGGCCGAGGGCAGCACCGCCACCACCGTCACGCCGGGCTCCTGGCACGTGGCGCGGGCGTTCGAGGCGCTGGACCACTTCCCGGTCAACGTGGGGCTGCTCGGCAAGGGCAGCACGATGTCCACCGAGTCGCTGCTCAACCAGGTGAAGGGGGGCGTGCTCGGGTTCAAGATCCACGAGGACTGGGGGGCCACGCCCGCCGTCCTGCGCAGGTGCCTGGAGGTGTGCAAGGCCACCGGGGTGCAGCTCGCGCTGCACGCCGACTCGCTGAACGAGGCGGGCGCGGTCGCCGACACGATCGAGGCCATCGGCGACCACCCGATCCACATCTTCCACGTCGAGGGCGCGGGCGGCGGCCACGCGCCCGACATGATCACGATGGTGTCCCTGCCGAACGTGCTGCCGGCCTCCACCAACCCGACCCGGCCCTTCACCGTCAACACGGTCAAGGAGCACATCGACATGGTGATGGTCTGCCACCACCTCAACCCGCTGGTGAAGGAGGACCTGGCGTTCGCCGAGTCGCGGATCCGGCCCTCGACGATGGCGGCCGAGGACGTCCTGCACGACCTGGGCGCCATCTCGATCATGTCGTCGGACGCGCAGGCGATGGGCCGCATCGGCGAGATGATCATCAGGACGTGGCAGACGGCGCACGTGATGAAGGCCCGGCGCGGCCCGCTCGACGGCGACGGCGACGGCGACAACCACCGCGCCCGCCGCTACGTCGCCAAGTACACGATCAACCCGGCCGTCGCGCACGGGATCGACCACGTGGTCGGCTCGGTCGAGGTGGGCAAGCTCGCCGACCTGGTGCTGTGGGAGCCGAAGTTCTTCGGCGTCCGCGCCGACCGGGTGATCAAGGGCGGCCAGCTCGCCTACGCCCAGGTGGGCGACGCCAACGCCTCCATCACCACCCCGCAGCCGGTCCTGCCCAGGCCCGTGTGGGGCGCGACCGGGCGGGCCCCGGGCGCCAACTCGGTCAACTTCGTCACCGAGCACGCCATCGCCGCGGGCCTGGCCGAACGGGTCAAGGTCGGCAAGCCGTTCACGGCCATCCGCGACACCCGCAAGGTGTTCAAGGCCGACATGCGGGAGAACGACGCCCGGCCCGACATCCGCGTCGACCCCGACACGTTCACGGTGGAGATCGGCGGCGCGATCGCCAAGGACGTGAAGACGGAGATCGACGACGAGCTCGTCGAGGGCGACCAGTACGCCACCGAGCTGCCGATGGCGCAGCGCTACTTCCTCTTCTGACCGCCGCGCCGGCTGACCACCCCGCCCTGTCTTACCGCCTCGCCCTGTCTGACCGCCTCGCATCGAAGGAGCCCGTACATGACGGACCGCGCCGCGCTGCTCGTGCTGGCCGACGGGCGCTTCCCCGCCGGCGGGCACGCCCATTCCGGCGGGGCCGAGGCGGCCGTCTCGGCGGGGCTCGTCCGGGACGCGGCGGGCCTGGAGGCGTTCTGCCGCGGCCGGTTGCACACCGCCGGGCTGGTCGCGGCGGGCCTGGCCGCCGCGGCCGCCGCCGGCTGCGACCCGCTGCCGCTCGACGAGGCCGCCGACGCCCGCACTCCCTCCCCCGCCCTGCGGCGGGCCTCGCGCAGGCTCGGGCGGC
>NZ_JBEZZG010000071.1:0-7682 GCF_040639085.1 Nonomuraea sp. NPDC023979 | reverse complement strand
GCGTCAGGATCCTTCATCATGCGCAGCCAACCGTCAACCGGTCCCGGGCAGCCCGGGGCCCTGGTCCCCGATGCCCGGGAGGAATGTCCCGGGCACCGGGCCGGGCTCAACGGCGCGGCGGGACGCCGCTCTGCGCGGCGAGCAGTTCGGCGTAAACGCCGGGCACGGCCATCAACTGTTCGTGGGTGCCGCGCTGCACGACGCGCCCGGCGTCGAGGACCAGGATGAGGTCGGCGTCCCTGACCGTGCTGAGGCGGTGAGCGATGACGATCCGGGTCTGGGACAACCAGGCCAGGTTGCCCTCGACGACGGCCTCGGTGGCACTGTCGAGGTTGCTGGTGGCCTCGTCGAGCAGGAGAACCTCGGGCCGCGACAGCACGGCCCGCGCCAGCGCCAGTCGTTGCCGCTGGCCGCCGGACAGGCCGCCGCCCTCGACCAGCACGGTGTCGTACTTCATGGGCATGGACATGACGTCGTCGTGCAGCGCGGCCAGCTCTGCCGCCGCAACGACGCACTCCAGGGGGCGTCGGGGTCGTTGAGCGCGATGTTCTCGCGGATGGTGCCGTTGAACAGGGACGGGTCCTGGGTGACGACGCCGAACCGGCGGCGCAGGGTGTGCAGGTTGAGCTCGCTCGCGGGTACGCCGTCGTAGCGGATCTCGCCCTCCACCGGGGTGTGCAGCGCCAGCAGTACCCGGGCCAGCGTGCTCTTGCCCGAACCCGACGCGCCGACCAGCGCGACCTTCTGGCCGGGACTGATCGACACCGTCACACCACGTAGCGTCCAGGGACCGCGGGGGTCGTGGCGGAAGCCGACGCCGTCCAGCTCGATGCGGCCGCGCAGGCGCCGCACCTCGATGCCCTCCCGGGCGCCGGCGACGCCATTGCCGCCGTGGCCCGGCTGGCGGTCGATGCCGGTGTCGAGCGCCTGGTTCTGCTGTCCGCCCGCAACCAGGATGAGGCCATCCGGTGCGAGGACGCCGTGACGAGCCTCCCGGTCGAGTGGACCATCCTTGCCCCGGCCTCCTTCAATCAGAACTTCGACGAGGGCGTGTTCCTCGAACCGCTGCGTCAGGGCGTGCTGGCACTGCCCGCAGGCGACAACGCCGACCCATTCATCGACGCCGACGACATCGCCGATGTCGCGGTGGCGGCCCTCACGGAGAACGGCCACGTGGGTGAGCGCTACGAGCTGACGGGCCCCCGGCTGTGGACCTTCGCCGACGCCGTCGGCGAGATCGCCCGGGCGATCGCCGGGAGCTCCGCTACGAGCCGATCACCCGAGACCAGTTCGCCGACGCGATCGTCGGCGACGGTGCCCCACGCGAGTTCGCCGAGCCGCTGGCCACGCTCATCTCCGAGTTCTTCGACGGCCGCAACAGTTCGCTGGCCGACGGTGTCGAACGTGCCCTCGGCCGCAAGCCCCGCGACTTCGCGGATTGGGTGGCCGAGATCGCCCCCACGGGCGTGTGGAACGCGCCCTGACGCGGGTGAACGCGCCCAGTCGCTGACCGGCACGGGACAGACCTCGTGCCGGTGCTCCCCTCTCTTCCGGGCGACTGCAGTTCCACATGTTCGGCGCCTTCGATGAGTTCCTCCGTGAGCTCATCGTCGGGGCACCCTGGAAGGCCTGGCCTCGGCCCGCGCCCCCGGTCGCGTCGGCGGCCGCCCACCGGCCCTGGACGCTCGCGGGATCGGGATGGCCCGAACCCTGTACGACACCAAGGGTGCCGACGGCAGGCGCCGCTACACCGTCGCCCAGATTGCTGGGCGGCTCGGCGTCAGCCGAGCCACGATCTACCGTCACCTGGACCCGGACAAGCCGGACTCGCGTAGGAGGAGCACGGTGAGAGCCGAGAGTCAGCTTGCCTTCGCACCAACAGCGTGCTGGCGAACAACGCCTCCGAAGAGGATGTCGCCTGGGCTGTTGCCGCTGGCACATGGATTGCCTGGGCCAGTAGTTCGGCCCTTCTGGCGGCAGCACGCCTGCCTCAGCGAGGGCGGTCGAGCTTCACGAGGCGATGCCTAGCACCAGTGGAGCTGCGGAGAGCAGCACCAGCACCGCGGGGATGGGCGCTCCCTTGATGTCACCAGCCCGCAGGTGTGCGCCCAGGGCGCCGACGAAGTAGAGCACGACACCCATCGCGGCGGCGATGCCGAGTGGGCGGAAGTAGATGCCGACCAGGAGCCCGAGCGCGCCCGCGATCTCCAGGGCGGCCAGCGCGGGGAACCACCGCAGCCCTACCCCGAGGCGGGTCATGGTGGCCGTCACCTCCGGATCCTTGATGAGCTTGGATCGGCCGGAGATCACCAGGAGTAGTGACAGCAAGATCGCGAAGACGGTATAGGCGATGAACATCATTTCTCCACAGATTGTGAGATGCGGTTGTCGGATCAGCTCTGCCGTGACAGGGATGAGGATCGGGTTTCGAGGTCAGGGCTGGAGTGGTGATCAGCCATGGGTCGTCGCCGGGCCGGGTTTAGCAAGATCCAGATGGCAAGTGCGATGGCGGCGCAGATGACGGCGACAAAAGACAGGGCCAGCTGCCAGGCGTCGGTGAACAGGGCTGCATGGAGAGCTCGGTCTGGGCCGGTGAGGTCTCCCGCGGCGATCTGGGCGGCGGGCTGTGTGGCCCCGAGCCAGGACTGGAGCAGGGTGATCAGGCCGGTGCCGAAGCCCGTCATGATCAGCGTGGAGCCGCCGGCGCGGATGGTGTTGAGCAGGCCGGTGGCCATGCCAATCTGGTCGGGTTGGACCTGGTTGAGCGCTTGGGCGTCGGCGAGGCCGGCCCCCAGTCCCAGGCCGATGCCGATGGTGGCGAGCGGGCCGAGAAGTCCGAGGGCGGCGATGGCAGGGTGGAGCACGATGAGCCACGCGTTGCCGGCCGCGATCAGCAGCAGGCTGAGGGTGATGATGATCCGTGGTGAGACGCCGCGGTTGATCAGCTTGCCGGCGACCTGCGGCAGGAGCAGGACCGGGGCGGTCAGCATCAGCATGGTCAGGCCTGCGGACCGGGCCGAGGCTCCGGTTGCGCCCTGCAGGTAGACGGGCAGGTAGATTTCCACTCCTGCGGGCCCGGCCGAGACGAACAGGCTGGCCAGCGACCAGGCCATGAACCTTCGGTCGCGCAGCACGCTCAGATCGAGCACCGGGTGGGGGCTACGGTGTTCGATCAGAGTGAAGGCCACCAGCAGGAGCGCCCCGGCCGCGATGGGCCCAAGCACCCGCACCTCGCCCCAGCCCGCCTCGGCCGCCTGGTTGATCCCGAACATGATCAGCGCGAGCGCGCCGATGAGGGTGAGGATGCCGGGCAGGTCAATCCCGCGCCGATCAGCCGCCCGTGATTCGGACATGAACCACGTTCCTGCCCACAGCAGGATGCCGGCGGCGGCGAAGACGGCGAACGTGGTCCGCCAGCCGAGCGAATCCACCAGGACACCGGACAGGGTGGGGCCCGCGGCCAAGCCGATGCCGGCGGTGGTGCCCATGGCCGCGAACGCCCGGGTGCGGGCGGTCCCGGTGAAGGTGGCGCCGAGGATCGCGCCGCCACCGGCCATCACCCCGGCCGCGCCGACCCCGGACAAGGTTCTGGCAGCGTTGAGCAGGATGATGTCGCCGGCCAGGGCACTGATCCCGGCGCCGGCGGTGTAGAGGGCGGCGCCGATCGCGAAGATGCGACGACGCCCGAACAGGTCACCCAGTGAGCCGGCCACCAGCATCAAGGACGAGGCGGCCAGGAAGTAGCCGACGAGCACCCACTGCAGGGCCGGTCCGGAGACGTGCAGGTCGGCGCCGATTCGCGGTAGCGCGACGGTCGTACCGGACATCAGCATCGGCAGGGTGAGGAAACCCAGCAGCACTGCGGCCAAGGTCACAGCGGGACGGCCCTGACGTCTGCGAGCCACCAGGCTCATGGGAGCCGTCTTCCGTCGAGTCGGGCGGAGGACTCGCCGAATACCGCCGGGCCGGCCTGGGCGAGAAAGTCGTCGGGGAAACCGGGGGTGAAGTCAGTGGCCGACTCCAGGCGGCTTACGGAGTCGTTGGGCAGGGTGAGGTCCAGGGCGCCGAGGGTGTCTTTGAGTTGCTCGGCGGTTCTGGCGCCCAGGATCGGGTGTACGGCTTGCGAGCGTGCACGGGTCCAGGCGATGGCCACTTGTGCGGGGGAGGCGCCGATCTCGTCGGCGACCTCCTGCACTGCTTGGGCGACGGTGTGGTCTCGGGCTCCGAGCGAGCGCGGGTTGATCCGGGTGACCTGGCGCGGTCCCGTCGCCGAGGTGAACGTGCCAGACAGAACACCGTGGGCGAGCGGTCCCCAGGCGGCCACCGTCAGGCCGAACGCCTGGGCCATGGGGAGCAGCTCTCGTTCGATGTCGCGATTGAGCAGGCTGTAGGGAGCTTGGAGGGCTGCGAACGGGGTCCAGCCGCACCAATCGGCCAGTGTGTTGGCGTGGGCGATGACCCAGGCCGGGGCGTCGGACATGCCGACGTAGAGGATCTTTCCGGCGCGTACGTCGTCGTCCAGCGCCCGCGTGGTCTCTTCGATCGGGGTGTGCCTGTCCCACAGGTTCACCCAGTACAGGTCGAGGTAGTCGGTGCCCAGCCGGCGCAGGCTGGCTTCCAGCGACAGGGCGAGGTTCTTGCGGTGGCTGCCGGCGGCGTTGGGGTCGCCGCCGTCGCGCGAGACCGAGTACTTGCTGGCCACCACGAACCGGTCGTGGCGACCCACCAATAGTTCGCCGAGGATGGTCTCGCTCCGGCCGCCGGAGTAGAAGTTCGCGGTATCGATGACGTTGCCGCCCGCTTCGCCGTACAGGTCGAAGATGCGGCGGGCTTCCTGCGGCGAGGCGCCGATCTGCTCCTCGCCGAACGTCATCGCGCCGAGGAAGACTTCGGAGACCCGCAGTCCGGTACGGCCCAGCAGCCGGTAGCGCATGTTCACGCTGCCGCTGTCTGACCGGCTGCTTCACGCAGCGGCTTGAGTGCCCGCGACCAGGCGATGACCTCGTCGAGCAACTCGTTCAGGGTCGGCTCCTGGTGCCGGCCGGGGGCGATGGTGCCGGGCTCGGCCGGGTCGGTGATCTCGAAGTCGGTGAAGGCCGACAGCGCGACCTGGGTGCGCACGTTGGCCACCTGGAGCTCGGTCATGACCTGCCGCAGGTGCTCCACGGCACGCACGCCGCCGTGGACGCCGTGGCTGACGAAACCGGCGGCCTTGTTGTTCCACTCGGCGAACAGGAAGTCGATGGCGTTCTTCAGCGCGGCCGGGGCCGAGCGGTTGTACTCGGGGGTGATGAAGACGAACCCGTCGAACGACGCGATCGTCTGGGCCCATTGGTTGGTGTGGGCGTGGTGGTAGTCGCCGAACAGGGCGGGAAGGGGCTCGTCAAGTACCGACAGCCCGTATTCGGCCAGGTCGACGACCTCGAACGTTGCCTCCCCAGCGGTGACAGCGGGGTGACGGTCGGCGACCTCGGCGACCCAGCGGGCCGCGACCGCGGTCCGGCGACGGGGGCGGGTGCTGCCGATGACAATGGCGATCCTGATCATGTTTGTCACTCCTCATTGCGGACCGTGGTGGCCCGACATGAGGTAAAGTACAACGTGCATGGCAAAAAGTAAAACGACGACTGTAAAATACTGGAGGATCCGAGATGAACAGGCAAAACACGACAAAGGCGCGCCCTCGCGGCGGACTGACCGGTAAGCGGCAGGCGATCCTGGACGGCGCCCTGACGGTGTTCGCCCGCGACGGCTTCACGCGCGCCAGCATCGACGCGATCTCGGCTGAAGCCGGAGTGTCCACCCGGACCATCTACAACCACTTCACCGACAAGGCCGCGTTGTTCCTGGCCGTGATACAGGAGAGCGCCACCCGGGCGGCCGACGTGCAGATCGCCATCATCGACCGTCACCTGCGCAAGGTCACCGATGTGGAGGCCGACCTCATCGAGTTCGGGCTGGACTGGGTGACCCCGAGGCCGGACAGCGCCGCCCACTTCTCTCTGGTCGGACAGATCAACGCCGAAGCGGGCCACGTTCCTCAGGAAGCGATCGACACCTGGCAGCAGACCGGGCCGCGCCGCGTCCGCCGTGAACTGGGCGGCCACCTGCGACAGATGGCCGACCGGGGGCTGCTGCGGATCGACGACCCCGACCGTGCGGCCCTACACCTGTTGCTGCTGATCTCAGCCGGACTGCCGGCGCATCACGCCGCTCTGCCCACCGATGAGCTCACCAAGACAGTCGCTGCAGGCATCCACACCTTCCTGCACGGTCACCTCCGCCGAGACGGGTAGATGGTCGGCGAAGCCGGCCTGTGCGATCGATTCGGGGGCCGGGGTGCAGACAGTCCGCAGTGCGCTATTCCGGTTCGTGGTGCCGCATACCCGGATCCGACCAGGTCGACGGGATTTCCGCCGCCAAGCTGTGATCTATGCCTGATCGCCTGTACTGCCTGGACCGGTGTTCTCGCCGAGAGATAGCCGCTTGGCCACATCGAGCCGTACCTCGGGTGCCACCGGAATACGGCAGAAACGGGCCGCGGAGAGAAGTTCGGCCTGGTTAGGCTCGGCGGTTGGGATCGCGACGGGCTTGCCAGCGTGTGAGGGCGTCGGGTGAGACCCGGGTGTAGCGGGCCAGGCTGGCTACAGAGGCATGGCCGGAGTAGGCCAGGAGCGTGCCGGTGTTGGCGCCGTTCTCGGCGGCGTGGGTGAGCGCGGAGTGCCGTAGGTCGTGCAGGGTCCATCCAGGTGCGGCGGTGAGATCTGCTGGGTCGGCGAGATCCGGGTGCGCAAGCGATTTGGTCAGCGCATTGAAGATCTCCTCAGCGCGTCGGTAGGACAGTCGGGCCCTGCCAGTGACCGGGTCCAGGTCGCCAGCGGCGAGGGCGACGCGGGCACGCCGCTCGGTGAGGAATACCGGTCCCTTGCTGCGGCCGGCGAGCAGCTTGGGCAGAAGGCGGGCGGTGCGGGTCTGCCAGACGACGATGTCAACCGCGCTGCCCTTGCGGGTGACCCTGGCGCGTCGGTTGCGCCGGTCAAGGTCTTCGAGGTCCAGGCCGAGTAGTTCGCTGGCGCGGGCGGCGGTCTCGTACAACATCGCCCACAGCGTCTTCTCCCGGAGTGGTGCCTCCAGGTCGAACAGCGCCTCGATGTCGGCGACCGCCAGCGCGCGAGTCCGGTCAGGGGTGCGGCCTCGTCGCCGGAGCAGGCGGGTCGGGTCGGCGGTCAGCCAGCCCTGGTCCATCCAGAAGGCCACCGCCGAGCGGAGCGCGTCCAGGTGCCGGTTGAAGGTGGCGGCGGCTCGGCCGCTCCATTGGGGCCCCCACTCGGGTCGGCGCGACCAGCCCCAAAGTAACTCTCTGTAATGTCTCAGAGGCGGCACGTAGCGGTCACAGATGAGCGGTACCGGACCGTAGCGACATCTGTGCGGAGCAGTGTGCTTTGCGAATCTTCAGGGCGATCGGGGGAGAGAGGATCCCGGCCGATGCGCAGAGAGTGGGAACTGGAGGACCTCATCGAGTGCTGGACACTGGATGAGGCGGAGGTCGAGTTACTGGCGAACAAGAGCGGGGCCACCCGTCTCGGATTCGTTATCTTGAGCCCTCAAGGCTCTGTCTCTGACGTGTATGACCTGCGCTAACTCCTTCCCGATCATCGTGGTGGATGCGATTACCTTCCGCT
>NZ_JBEZZG010000070.1:0-7973 GCF_040639085.1 Nonomuraea sp. NPDC023979 | reverse complement strand
ACGCCCAGGCCGAAGCGGTCATCCAGCAGGCCAACAGCCTGCCGGGCTTCGTGTACGGGATGCTCCTGCCCGGATTCGCGCTGCACCTCGCCCTGACCGCGCTGCTGGCGACCTGGCCAAGGTCCCCGCCGCTCGGCCGCGTCGACCGGGACCTGCCACTCCAACGAGCCAGTGATCGGACGCAGGCTGAACGATTCCACCGCTCGGGCCACCAGGCCCATCACCAGGCGATGTCGCTCGTTGCCCTGTAGATAGCGCACGAAGGCGGTCAGGTCGCCGCCGAGCACGTCCACACCCCAGCGCTGCCGGCTCACCCACCTGCGTACGTCGAACTCGTGGCGACGGGCGGGCATGTCTCGCCCATCCTGTAGCGCCTGCGCCATCAATGCTGGTTTCGCTCGCCGCCGTCGCCGAAGTAGCACGCGATCAACGCCGGGTGGTCGGCGCCGTTCCGTCGAGGTGATCGCGATCCATCCAGCTGATGCGCAACTCGCCGCCGACCACCGTCCATGAGCACGGCACGGTCGTAGGTGCGCGCCTCTTGACGGTCTCCATGACGTCATCTTCCTCGGGAGATCTCGGCTGGCAGGATGCTGCGCCCAACCTCAGCTTCGTCGTCAACCAGCTCACCGACCGCGGATACGCGGAGCGCGCGGTGGACCCGGGCGACCGCTGTTCGCGGGTCGTCATGCGGACCGAGCGGGGCCGGGAGGCGCGCGAGCGCGTCATCGCCGTGACGCTCGCCGATACCCCGTTCGCCGACTGTGATCCGGACGCTCTGACCCGCTTCGCCGAGATCCTCCAGCGCGTTCTGCACCGCACCGGTCGGTGACGGCCGATCCCGGTCATTTCGCAGATTCGGCGCAGCCTCCGCCTGCCTAGCTTGTTGTGGGTCAGCTCGCCGAATTCTTCCCAGCAGGAGGAGAAATGAGAAAGGCCATCGTCGCCGCGCTGCTCATCGGTGGTGTGATCACGGGCGCGCCCGGAACGGCCGCGGCCGACCCCGGCAGCGACGCGATCACGCAGAAGTCGGCCCGGAACGCCGCCCAGCCCAGCACCATCTGGCTCTACAACGGCATGTACCTGCAGGGCAGCGTCGCCACCATGAGCACCGGGGACAGGGACCTCCGGGACAACCAGTACCCCGGCACCAACACCAGCCTCTACAACACCGTCAGCTCGGTCGACAACCCGACCTCGTACACCGTCCGCCTGTGGAACGGCCTCAACCTCCAGGGCACCTACCTGGACATCCCCCCGTACACCGCTGCGCTGACGCTCGGCTCGATGGACAACGCCGCGTCCTCCATCGAATACTGGTAAGCCCGCTGATCGATCATGCGCTCGTTCCTGAGACTGTGTGTGTGCGGCCTGCTGCTGGCCGGATGCGGTTCTCCAGGTGACGCCGCCATGCCGATGCCGACGGCCCGCCACGAGGCCGTCGGCATCGCGGCGGGCGCCGAGGCGCGGCAGGTGCGGCTCCCCCTTGACGCCTACGCGCTGGGCCCCGGGGGCATGGCGCTGATGGGCGACGCCGCGGAGAGCCTGACCGCCGCCTGCATGGCCGCCGGGAACCTGGCCTGGCCCGTCCTCCGCAGACCTGTCGTGCGTGACTCCGGCAACCGCCGCCGCTACGGACTGATCGAGGCGGAGGTCGCCAGACGGGCCGGCTACGAACAGGTCATGGACCCGGCGGAGGCGGACTACGCGCGCCGGCGCGCCGCCCGTGACGCCGGGCTCACCGCGGCCCAGCGGATCGCCGCGTACGGCCGCGACGGAAAGGGCGGCTGCCTGAGGCGTTCGTGGGAGCGCGTCACCGGGCCCGGATACGTCGAGGACGCGGTGTTCGTCTGGCGGCTGTCCACCGATTCGCTGAAGCACGCTTGGGCTCACCCGAAGGTGAAGCACCTCATGGGCGAATGGCGCATCTGTATGCGCGGGAAGGGGTTCCATGAGCTGACCAGGAAAGGAGTCGCCGAAGCCGTGGCCGATGTGGCGTGCAAGACGGCGGTCGGCCTGGTCCCGGCCTTGGTCGCCGTGGAGACCGGCTTCCAGGAGCGGGCGGTGGCGCGGCATGGGAAGCGCCTTTCCGGCATCGGCTCCCGTCTTCTGCGGCTGCGGAAGGAGCTGCGGGAGCTGGCGGGGGTCAGTCCAGGCGCAGCCGGGCCAGCTCGCCCCGGCTGGCCACGTTGAGCTTGGGGAACACCTTGTGCAGGTGGTAGCCGACCGTTCTGGGGCTGATGAAGAGCCGGGCGGCGATCTGCTTGTTGCTCATGCCGTCGGCCGCCATCCGGACGATCTGCAGTTCCTGGGCGGTGAGCAGGTCGGCCAGGTCCGACCGGTCCCGGCGGGCCGGGTCGGCCAGGTGACGTCTGCCCGCCGCCCTGAGCTCGCCGCGGGCGCGTTCGGCCCAGGGGCGGGAGCCCAGCGACTCGAAGATCTCCATCGCGGACTCCAGCAGTGGGCGCGACTGCCCGCTGCGGCGTTCCCTGCGCAGCCACTCGCCGTACAGCAGCTCGGTCCTGGCCCGCTCGAAGATCCGCCCGCCGTGGCGGTGCAGCCGTACGGCGTCGGCGTAGGCCCGGTCGGCGTCGGCGCCCTCGCTCAGCAGCGCGGTGCAGCGCAGGCCCACGGCCCGCGCCCAGGGCTGGCCGGTCAGCGGGGCCCAGATCTGCACCCGCCTGTTCACGGTGCGGGCCACGTCGAGCCGGCCCAGCCGCGCCGCGGCCTCCACCACGTCGGGAGCGCGGTGCAGCAGCATCATCGTGCGAGCCGCCGGGGCGTGCAGAGCGTAGTCGCCCGCGCGGCGCACCACCGGCTCGTACCTGCCCCGGACCAGGTCGATGAGGTTGAGCGCGGCGTAGCGCATGCCGACGCTGCCCGGGTCGTCGCTGCCGGAGATCAGCCCGGTCAGCTCCCGGACCTGGTCCTCGTCGCCCTCGATCGCCGACAGGTAGGCGGTGATGCCGGTCAGCAGGTCGGCGTACTGGGACTGCTCGGTGTCGCGGGTCAGCCGCAGCCCCTCGCCGGCGCTGGCCCTGGCCTCGCGGTGGCGGCCGCTCAGCATCTCGGCGCGGGCCTTCAGCAGCAGGGCGACGGGCAGGACGCCGATCGCGCCGGCCGTGCGGCAGTCGTGCTCCAGCGCGGCGGCCCGCTCGCGGGAGGCGTGGTCGTCGCCGATGAGCATGTCCCAGATGGCGAGCTGCGCCCGCTGCTGCAGCCCGTCCGGCTCGGCGGTGGCCCGGACGCCCTCGATCACCTCGCGCAGCCAGGGCAGGCGCCGCTCGGGCTCGTCGGTGGCGAGGCTGCCGAGGCCGGCGACGGCCCGCCACAGCGGATGGGCCCGCGCGCCCTCGGGTGATGTGGCGGCCTGGGCCGCGATCGCGGCCAGCGCCGGGAAGTCGCCGGCCAGCCAGGCCGTGGTCATGGCCTCGAAGTACAGCTCGGTCGCGGCGGCCGGGTCCCCGCCCGTGCTCAGCGCCCGCGCCGCGGCGGCCAGGGCGGGGTGGGCCTGGTCGTTGCGGCCGCGAGCGGTGGCGATCATGGCCCGGGTCTCGGCCAGCTGCGCCAGTTCGAGCGGGTCGGCGAGCTGGGGCAGGGCCTGTCCGGCCAGTGTCTCCGCGCGCTGGTGCTGGCCTGACTCGGCCGCCGCCCGGGCCGCGGCGGCCAGGCGCCGGCCACGGCCGTCGCGTCCGGCGCTCAGCTGCGCGGCCCGCTCGTAGGCCGCCGACACCGCCGCGTACCCGCCCCTTCCCCTTGCCTCCTCCGCGCTCCGCTCCAGCGCCAGGGCGGTGCTCTCGTCGGGGCCGGTCGCCGCCGCGGCCAGGTGCCAGGCCCGGCGCGTGGCGGCGTCCGGGCGTCCGTCCAGGGCATCGGCGAGGGCCCGGTGCACGGCCAGCCGTACCGTGATCGGGACCTGCCGGTAGGCGGCGGTCCGCGCGAGCGGATGCCGGAAGTGGAGCGTGCCGTCGGCGATGTGGATCAGCCGGGCGGTCTCGGCCGGGGTCACGGCCTCCAGCGAGCCGCCGAGCCGCCGGGCGGCCTCGATGACCAGGCCGAGTTCGCCGGAGTCCGCGGCGGCGATCGCCAGCAGCGTGCGCGTGTCGTCGGGGAGGGCGGCCAGCCGTTCGTGGAAGGTCCGTAAGACGCGGCCGGGCGCGGGCAGCGAACCGGACCCGACGGCCTGCACCGGCAGCGCGCCCGCGCGCTGCTGCGGGCTGAGCGTCGCCGGCAGCTCGATCAGCGCGAGCGGGTTGCCCTGCGCCTGACCCATGACCTGCTCGCACACCGCCGGGGCGAGATCGGGCGCATGCTCGCGCAGCAGCCGGGCGGCGGGTTCCGCGGCCAGCCCGCCCAGCCGGAGCTCCGGCACCCCGGGAGCGGCGAACGGCCGGTCGTCGTCGCGCGCGGCGAAGACGAGGGCGACCCCCTCCGCCTCCAGCCGCCGCGCGGCGAACAGCAGCGCCTGCGCAGAGGAGTGGTCCAGCCAGTGCGCGTCGTCGACGAGCACCGCCAGCGGGCGCTCCTCGGCGAGGCCGGCCAGCAGGGTCAGCACCGCGAGGCCGACGAGGAACCGGTCGGTGCCCGGCGGCGCCTGGCCGAGGCCGAGAGCGCCGCGTAGCGCCCGCGCCTGCCCGTCCGGCAGCGCGTCCGCGCCGTCCAGGACACCGCGCAGCAGCAGGTGCAGTCCGGCGAACGGCAGCTCCATCTCCTGCTCGACGCCGCTCCCCCGCAGCACGGTCAGCCCGCCGCGCGCCCGCTCGGCCGCGTACGCGAGCAGCGCCGACTTGCCGATCCCCGCGTCGCCCCGGATCACCAGCGCGCCGCTGCGGCCCTCGCGGGCACCGGCCAGCAGCGCGTCGACCGCGGCCAGCTCGCTCTCACGTCCCTGGAGCATGACGCCTCCCGTCTGTCGCCCTGAACAAGTCCTAACATGGGGACATGGAGAGCGCGCAGAGGACCGGGAGGCGTCCCGGGCCGTCCACCACCCGGGACGACATCCTCTGCTCGGCCGCGCGGCTGTTCAGCAGCCAGGGGTTCCAGAGCACGAGCCTGCGGCAGATCGCCGCGCACGCCGGGGTCGACCCGGCCCTCGTGCGCCGCTTCTACCACGGCAAGGACGAGCTGTTCACCGCCCTGGTCCGGTCGGTGTTCAACGCGGAGGACACCGTGCCCGCCCTGCTGCGCGGGCCCCGGCGGGAGCTGGGCGTCCGGCTCGCCGGCTACGTGCTCGACCTACTCGGCGACGTGCGCGACCCGGGCCCGCTGCTCGGCGTCGTCCGCTCGGCCGTGGAGTCGGAGCACGCGGCGGCCTTCATCCGCGCGTACGTGGCCGAGGAGATGCTGGGCCGGTTGACCAGGGCGCTGGAGGTCGATCAGCCCGAACTGCGCGCCGCACTCACCGCCGGCCAGCTCGTCGGCCTGATCCTGGCCAGGTATGCCGTCCGGCTGGACGCGCTGGTCGCGGCCGAGCGCGGCGAGGTGATCGCGTGGGTGGCGCCGGTTCTCCAGCGCTACCTCACCGGCCGCGTGCCCGTCACCCCTGGGACCGGGGAACCGGCCTGACGGTCTCGGCGATCCGCGGATCGGCCCTGCTCACCGTGACCTCGCCCCGGTGCACCTCGGTCTCGCGCACCCCGAACCTCTCCCCCAGGCTGCGCTGCACGTCCTCCACCGGGTCCTCCGCGCGGGCGGCCGTCTCGGCGTCGGGGAACACGGTGATCGTCGTCACCGTGCCCGCGCCGGTGCCGATCGCGCTGTAGAGGATCGCGCCGACCCGCTCCGGGACGCGGTCGGCGAACTCTTGATCCACCTGCCTGACCATCTCCTCGACCGAGCCGGGGCTGCTGCTGTAGTGCCGGACAACCGCGTACATGACGCCTCCGTTCGTCGATCTCTCACCATCGACGCTATATCCCCACCCGAGGACATTAAAGTCGCCGCATGAGGACTTCCCGCTGACTGGTCATCTGACGGATCCGGGGACGTTCGGCGGCGGGGCTCACCGTGATCTTCCCGCTCTCCGCACGCCATCCAGCGTTCTGCGGGCGTTGCACGGCTTAGAGCGTGTCTCAACCTCCTTGGCCAGCACGGGATTCGGGGTGTCTGAAGACTGCTGTCACCCGGTACATGCGATTCCGTTAGCGCAGGTCAGAGATGCCCGTCGGTGGAAGACCTCGCCGCCACCAGCGCCGCCGTGGTGCTCGACACCTCCTTCCGCACCTCCAGGGCCGGCCGCATGGGCCTGGACGACGTCGAGGCCCTGGCCGGACGCTGGCCCGACCGCACCTTCATCCCCACCCACCTCGGCGACGACGTCACCAGCTCCGACCGGCCCAACATCGTCTTCCCGGCCGACGGGCAGACCTTCACCGTGAATGCCAGCGGCCTGACCAGGCGCCCGCCCCGGCCGGGCCGGTGAGGCACCCCGTCCGCCCCATCTGCCGGCCCGGCCCGCTCCCTTGATCCCGCCCCGCCGGCGGCATCAGGGGCTTACCCGCACCGTGCAGCCCTTTGGCTAAGGAGCGGGTACGCACAGTGATGGATTGTGACGAACTGTGACGAAAGTTCGAGGGAACCTACAGGGGACACTCATGAGCACCATCACCTTCGACCACGCCGCCACCGGCTACAGCCTGGCCCAGGCCCGTCGCCTGGCCCGGACGCCCGCGCCGGATGGCTCGCGCCCACCGGACGCCGGTTTCGTCTAAGCGGCTCGCGGCCTTGCCGACCACGCCGTCAGGCTGCCCCGGCGAGCCACCCCAGAGCTCGATGTCATCGTGACTCACCGTCAGCCGCCGTAACCTTTGGCGACAACGGTGCTGTGCGCCGGGAACTCCGCTCGGCAATCCCAGCACGTCACGGCGAGCTTGGATTGCTCGAAAGGCTGGCCGGAAACTCCGTTGGCCCCTTCGATCTTGTACGAGCCGCATTCCGGACAGGGGTGCGGCGCGAAGGTGCTGTCGCATCGCAGGCAACGCCACTGGTCAGCCTCAACCGGCTGAGCATCTAGCCGATCATGTTCGGCCTCGTCAGTGACGCCCAGGAGTCGCACGCGCATCGTGTCGGCGCTACCGCAGCTGAGACAGAGCACCTCTGGATATCGCACCACGGCTCTCCTCCTCGTTCTCGTTGTCATCCCTGCGTGATCAAACAACGACTCTAGAGCGCGCGCACCTGGTCGGGGGTAAAGGTTCGGCATGAAGGCCTCCGGCGCCCGTCAATGTGGGGCCAGGGAACGCCGCCCTGCGCGCGAAGCGTCGACGGTGCATGGCTGCGCGCCGTGCACCCGGCCGCCGCCGAGGGTGCCGATCGCGAAGCGGGTGTGGTCAGCGGGCGACATAGCCGCCGTCGACGGGCAGGGCGACGCCGACGACAAAGCTGGCGCCGGGGCTGCACAGCCACAGGACGGCCTGGGCGATCTCCTCGGCGGTGCCGAGCCGGTTGATGGGCTGGTTGGCCTCGGCCTCGGCCTGGTCGAGCTCGCCCTTGGCGATCATGTCGGTGACCATGGGTGTGTCGATCGTGCCGGGGCAGACGGCGTTGATGCGGACGCCGCGGGGCGCGTATTCGAGGGCGGCGCTGGTGGTCAGGCCGATGACGCCGTGCTTGGAGGCGTGGTAGGAGGCGCGGCCGGGGATGCCGACCAGGCCGCCGAGGGAGGAGCAGTGGACGATCGCGCCGCTGCCCTGGGTGCGCATGTGCCGCAATTCGTGCTTCATCGAGGCCCAGTTGGAGGCCTGGCGGGAGGTGAACTCATAGGCGGCGAACAGCGCCGGATCGACCTTGACCTGGCCCGCCAGGTAGTCGACGGCGGGCTTGGGAACATCCTCCCGGCGCGGGAAGCGGGCCTCCTGCTCGAAGAACTTCAGCATCAGGGCGAACCTTATCTTTAGCTTCGATTTTGATCACGGCCGTGACCAGGGGAGATTCGATGTGGACGGTGTCGTCGACGAGCTTATGGAGCCGGTCTG
>NZ_JBEZZG010000069.1:0-8432 GCF_040639085.1 Nonomuraea sp. NPDC023979 | reverse complement strand
CCTGGCTCGAGCACTACAACACCACCCGGCCACACACAGCCCTCGGCGGCCGACCACCGATCAGCCGACTGACACCAAGTTCATGACCAAGTACATCTAGGGCATCCACGTGTCATCTCCTCGCCTGCTTCGAAGGTCTCACGTCGACAGCTCCGGAGTCCACTGTGGGGACAGATACCGACTCTCCGGTGCGGACGGCGGTAGCGGCTGCTGAGCGCTGCCTCCGGTATCGGCGCCACCTTCCGCCAGCATCTCCCTGATTCCGAGGTATCTGGCGAGATACACCTTTGAAAGCCTTGTACGTAAACGGACGTGCAACACTCCTTCTCTCTGGAACGATGCACAAGCAAGACGCAGTCGTCCTCATCCACAGGCAGAGCAGGTGGATCACCGAGTCGAGCGGAGGCATCATCGTGCAAGTCAATAATTTCGGATCAGTCGCCAATCAGACCAATATCGACCACAGCATCTCCTTCCCTCAAGCTGATATCCAAGCCGGGATCGGGAAACTCAAGCAATTGATCGCAACCGGATCTATTCCGGAGACCGTGGGGACGGAGATCGTCGCCGAAGTCGAGGAGAGCCTGGACGAGGCAGATGGGCGACCCACCAGCCGTCTCAAAGCTTCGCTGCTGAGGCTTCGAGACATGCTCGCAGTCGGAGGGGCCTCCGCCGATGATGTGGCCAAAGTCGCTGGCGCGGTCACCGCAGTATCGGAGATCATCGGCGGATGAAATGACGAATCTCGCCAACGACAAGGATACTGCTAGCCCTGACCCGAGCGAGATGCAAGTAAATAACCACGCCCCAGTCACCCACCAGCAGAACATCGAAAACTTCTACTCGGAAAGCCGAAAACCGCAGGATTATCTTGATGCGGCTCGCCGAGCACTGGCGGAGCAGCAGTGGGGACAGGCTTGCCAACACTACGCGGAGTACCATAAGCGCGAACCGCCCTCCCCGCCTAGGAAGATGGCCGAGACGCGAACAGAGCATGCCTTTGCCAAATTACATGGGAGGCGTCCTCGAGCCCATCTAGATCAGACTCAGAATGAGATTTACATGCTGCTGGCCAAAGCTCACGAACTCGATCCAGGCTCAGCGGCAGCCGCCGTTCTCATGGCCATCTACAACGAAGACCTCGATCACGCTTTTCTTCGCGAGGGAGGATTCTCTGACGAGGCTCAAAGGGCGAGCACGAATCTGGACCTAGAGTGGGCACGACGCATTGTGACGACAATCAAGGTTCATGAATCACCAACGTGGCAAGCCCTCGATCAACGGCTGACCCCCGGCGGCACTGTACCGATTCGCGTCCTGTCACTCAGCGATGATGAACGAGTCGAACGCGAGCATCGTATGCGCACCCTGTTCACACCGGTGCCAGCCGTACCGGTACGGGAGCTCCGCCTGAGTCCCCTCTATGGGCTTCTTCCTTTGGTCGGCGGTAGCGTCATTCTCTGGGTCGCCATCACGCTCTTGACGGCGTACGGCAGTCCTTTGCGGTCACTGCTGTCACCGGCTCCGTATATTGGCATCACTGGCGTCGCTACTGTTTCGCTCGGCGGTTGGTTAACCTTTAAAGCCGTGTTCGCCAACTGGTGGCACAACCGTCTGTTTAATCGCGCCATGAATGAGTATCGTGAGAAGGTACGCATATATGAGGAAAACCTTCCTTCGGATGCACAGATCAGCCGATGGTTGAAGCATGACGTCAATGTCATCGTCGATCGCGCACTCACGCGTCTGGGCATCGTGATGGAGGAGTTGCATAACACCGGACGGATTACCGACCCGCTCGTTATCGTAGGTCCTGCTGATCCTCCAAAAACTAAGCTGGTACGGCACCACCGGGTCGGGGACGGCTATATCGCGTCCCGTTATACCGTCTTCGTTGTATGTATGGCGGATCAAAAGCTAGGCGCATATCGCACGGTGTTGGATTCCATCACCGGCAAACGGGAGCCTGAAGAACAAACTAGCGAATACCGATACCGGGATATCGTTTCGGTTAATGTGCACACTGTTCGACTGGACCTTCCGCCCGACGCGAAGAAAACCGACGACGCCGAACCCACTTACGCTTTCGTGGATGCACGGGAGGAAGACACCGTGGCTGAGCGGTTCACCCTCATCGTGCCAGGAGACCGCTTCACCGTAACGACCAAGGTCAGCACAGATGACGGAAAAGGATCGCGTGTCGACTTTTCACGGGCGGATCGTGCACTAGCCGCCATTCGACGACGTATCGCGGCTAGCACTAGGCCGATCTAAACTCTTACGCCATGGCGACAGATTATGGTTCGACCTCCAAGCAATGCACAGACACCACTGTGTACGTATTTTCGATGCTTGACACATGAAGAGCGAGCCTACCGAGCACGATAGCGATATCACGCGAGTATGTGCACGGCAGACGGACTCCAGAGCAATGAGATTCCCCGAGGCGGACGCCGTGGTCATCTCCTCGTCGGGCAGGTGTAGCCATACCGGTCCACGCGCCAGGGCAAGCCGTCGTTCGCGTGTACATGTGTCCCGGTGAACTTCCTCGTGGGCTGGTTGTCCTGCCCGCACACGGCGGCTTGCCCTGGTGTGGCTGGTCTGGTGTCCCTTGTGGTGCCCGGCGAGGAGATGACCACGCCCGACCCTACCTCCTTCACATTGGCACAGGGTCTTGGCCATCTCCGAGGAGGGCCGGGGCTTGGGGCGGAGCCCCAAATTCCCTTTCGCCACCCGGGTAGATGCCTCGTGCGGCTGCTCCGTTCATGAACTCCGATCGAGCGCTGCGGGAATCGGTGAACGCTGAGGAGGAGCGGGCGCCAGGACGTAGCCAAGTCCACCATGGTCGGATGTGCCGCTTGCCGGCACGCGCGCCGCCGCGGCGGGACCGGCCGAAGAGCCGCAGCCCGCCGCGAGCGAGCGCGCAGGGCCAGGGCTTCGTGTTGGTGTCTTGCGGTGGCGCGCTGTTGGTAAGCGGACAGGAGTAGCGGTGGCCATGGCAGGCCCGGCGTTGATCCTCGGTGAGTTGCCGGTCTCGTGGCCTGATGGGGTCATGGTGAAGCGTCGTGCGTGGTACCAGCTCGTCTCGGCACTCCCCCGCTCGTGCTCGCGGGTGGAGCGTTGCCCAGTCCTGGACGTCCTCAAGCCTGCGATCCTCACGGCCGGGGTGCCGGCGGACATGACGTTTCACGATCTGCGGCACACCTTCGCCAGTACGGCGCTGGCCGAGGGCGTGCCTATCTCCGAGGTGTCCCGGTGGCTGGGGCATGAGTCCATCACCACGACCGTAGACCTGTACGGGCACCTGGTTCCGGAAGCCTCCGAGCGGGCGCGTACGGCGCTCAACAATGCCTTCGCCGCTGAGCTGGCTTCCCGCGACTGTGCCCCTGTTGTGCCCTCCGAGGGCTTCGACGCTGCCGATTGAGCGTTTTCCCGCAGTTCAGAGGGATGTTTGGGGGGACGAGCCGGCCTGTAGGCCGGGTTCTGGTCGCAGGGTTGCGTTGACCTGGCGTTGATCGCCGATCTGGGCTCTGAGCTGGGAAATTGTCTTCTAGCAGTTGTCAGCAGCTTCCGGTCTCTTCTGGGCTGTGGCGGAACAGAGACGGAACAAGATCCCTGATGAGGCGGGCGCTTAGAGCAGGCCGCTCTTGTCCGAGTCCAGCCCGGTCCCGTGACAGGACTCGAACCAGGCTCTTCCTGGTTCCAGGACTTCACACCGGTACAGAGATGGCGTTGACAGTCCGAACGAGAGCGGACCCGTTCAGATCGGTTCGCCTACGTTGGCTCCCCAAGTGGCTCCCTTGAGCGCCTCAGCCAATCACGTCCGAAGAACACAGGGCCGCATGGTGATCTTTTTGGCGAAACTGACAGCCGGATCACGGAATTGGTGGTTCGGTTGTTCAGCCGTAGCGCCGGTTGCGGTCAGGTTCCAGCATGTATCTTTGCAAGATGATGCTCCCTCAACTACCAGAGCCCCTTGCAACCATGATGCAGATGGGCATGCTAGCAGGAAGGCTCACTGAGCTACTAAGAGTCCGTTTTGTTCCGGGTGACCCTACATACCATGGACCAATCTCTAAGGGAATTGAGCAAATAGGACTCTATTTGAATGGTGGAGAAACCTTGAAGGCAAGACTTGAGGCTATCCGCTTAATGGCATTGGTCTCGGACCTCGAAGTTATTGAAAGAGAGCGGCCAGATATTTTTGAACTGCTACGAATAAAGTTAGTCAATCCACAGAGCACGAACTACTTCGGAACACGTTGTGAAGTTGCTGTCGCACAATGGCTCATTAGTCGCGTTCCCGATATTCCATTTTCCTACGACCTTCCAGGACACTCCGATTTCTCTTTTGCCCACACTGGAATAGAGTGCACCAGCGCTGTTCTAGGAACGCGATCAACCACCCTACCAGGGAACAAAATTCGTCGCAGAATACGAGCCAAGAAGTCCGAGCCTTATTGCCAGCCAAGTATAGCCTTGGTGCTTGATGTAACGGGACTCCAGCAGACTCACTACGAGGGCGAGGAAGGCATAATTGGAGTTGACCAAGCCCAGCCACACGTTCTTAGCGCGATGAAAGAGGCTTCTTTCGGATCTGTGGTAATCATCTCCATGGTAGCCGATCCAGCGACTGAAGTGATTCGACGAGTTCATGCGCGCTTTGACTCCGATAATGCCACCCCGCAGCTTATTGAGCTGCTTGACCAGGTATACCATAAGGGCCCTGAAATGGTATACGAGGGATTGTGGGGACTCAATAAGCCCTAGCAGTTCCTGCCAGCAGCCACTTAGGCAAGGGCGAAATAGACGCATGAGCGAATTCTGGTCCGGAGTCATAGCAGGTCTCATAGGAGCTATTATTGGGGGAACATTTACACTTTGGGGCGCACGGTTGCAAAGTAGGGCTACGCTGATAGCAGCACGATCAGAAATTGAGGCGGGAATCAGACAGCAGCAAGAGTCTCGACTTTTTGATTTACGCCGAGAGGCCATAGTAAAAACATTAGAAGCTGTTGCATTAGCAGACAGATCGATATCCGAGATGGTAAGAATTCACACACATAATGGTGCCGCGACTGGAAGCGACTGTACGATTAAAGATATTCCAGCGTTGGTCGCCGAGGCGACAAGAGAAATGAGCCGTTGCTATTGGACTTATCCAGCAGAACTTATTGGAGAAAACGCCAGCCACTCACTCGATAGCTTCATTAGATTCATGGATGATTTACTAAAAGAAGGTGCAGATCTTTCGAGTTATTACCCGCAGGTGCGCGGCTCTGGAGCAAAGGCACATGCAATCGATGTGGCGGGAATGTGCTCATTGGCGCTTGCGGGCTACTTCAATGGAGGCACCATCGCGGCTAATGCCTGGATAGAGTTAGATAGATCCCTGAAGGGGCTTAATAAGACATAGCTGAAAACAACTTGGCCGACATATGCAACAACAAATAACTAAATGAGTGTGGAATCTCTTACTCCGCCATCCCGTACAGCTACGCCGTTCCATCCCGTCTGCCGTCGACCCACCGCGGAGCGGCAGTGGGCCGCCGACGGAGGTGCAAGCCCGGCTTGGCGTGTCCCTGCGCCTGGGTGCCTTCCACGGTCATGGGACGCCAACGGTCACGGCCGGGCTTGCGGCGGAGGAGGCGGTCTGCTGGGCTTGCCTGGGTCGATGGCAGACGGGATGGGCTTCCACCCCAGCCACCCCACCACCGGCACAGGCGTGCAGCGCCATCCCGGAGCCGGAGCGCCCCCGCCGGAGGCACGTAGTAAGGCCGGCCCCGTGGTTGCCTCTGCTTGCGCTGAGCAGCTCGGCCCCCGTGAGCAGAACCGTGCGCCCCCAGAGCGGCCCTGTCTTCGTCCGCGCCAGCCGACCGGCGTTTTGCGGGTCGGGCATGGAGCCCAAGTGGAGTGCCCGGCCCGCGTCGCGTCGGCGGCGCGTGCGGCCCGGTCAGGGCCGCTTTAAGTATGAGAAGAAAGTTCTCACAGCTTCCGAATGACGGCTGGACTCGGTAGCCGTTGTCATCGGTTACCGAAGCGATCGCAGTAGCTCCCGAAACTCCTCGGTCTCAGGCTCGTTGGAATAGCGCTGCTCAAGCACTGCGTCCAGTTCCCCGGCGACCATGAGCAGAGAAGGAATGGACTTCCGGCCGGATTCCAACGCCTCTCGTCCAAGCGATATTGCCTGGTCTAGGTTGCCGTCTCGTGCAGCTGCTACTCCAAGCGTGAGCTGAGCTTCAGCTCTACGCATCGGCGCACGGATAGTTCCGTCTGGTCCGACCGAGTTCTCCAGCACTACGTTCGCGTGCATGACGGCAAGAGAGTCTTCCCCTGCGAGTCGATAGGCGTCCATCGCATAGAAGTCCCACTTAGCAGGGTCTACGATGAAGTGGTTATCTGTGCGCTCGGGGACTGGGAACTTACTGAGTACGGCATGACCTCGTTCAAGAGTTTCACGCAGCTTGCGAGACTCTCCAATACGCGCAAGAGCTTTGGCCTCCTGGGCGATGAGCTGCACAACGACAGAGTGATTGCGGCTGATGTCCTGTGCTGCGCATGCGGGACCGATAACGTCTCGGTATCTGCCTTGGGTGAGCGCGAACCAGGCTGACATCTCATGAGACCAGCCAATGATCTCTGTGTTGCCTGCTTCCTCCCCGAGCTTGTGAGCAGCAGTCCGAGTGACTTCAGCGGCCGTCCTAAGGCCCATGTCGTACTCCAGGCACCCTACGAGCAAGGCAAGCCAGCCGGTGGCAGTGAGGAGCTCGGTATGAGCCTTCAAGCCGACCGGCTTGCGAAGCATGCCGGCTATCCGGCGCAGCCAGTCATGCGCGTCATTTCGCAAGCTTTCCGCATCGCGATAGGCATACTCGCAGCCAAGCTCAAAGACCGTGGAGTGCAGAGCATCGATTGTTATGGCGTCCGTGTCAGACTTGTGAATCCGACTGATTAGCTCAGCGGTCTGCCAAGGACGGAGGTCTCTGTTGGCCGCAATGTCAGCGTGAGCAGCGGCGATAAGTTCGCCACGCGCGTTCAATGCGACATCGCACGCACGAGCTACCTCTTCAGACGGCGCTTTTTTGCCTGTTTCTAGCCGGGAAAGGTATCCCTTGTCGTACTTCACCTGCACCGCAAAGCGGGAAAGGGAGAGGTCGCGCTCAAGGCGGAGTTGCCTAAGCTTGTCACCGAAGATCGCCATAATCATCACCCTACGTGCAGCTTTGCTGTTGCCTCAATTGTCCTCAAGGGGTAGGCAACAGTAGGCATCGGACAACAACTACCAGTCTACGCGTGGCGGCTGTTCCATGGAGCTCGCAAGGGAGTTCGCACCACAAGGGTGCGGCCCTCGAATCGGAGGTGAGCTCTGTGAAGCTCTTGATCGACGTCATCGGCAAGTCGTTCATGGTGACGAAGGAAGCGGTCGAGAAGTCCGACCAGAACGGGCGTCAGAAGTCCGAGCGGGAGACCGGCCGACCGATGTGGGTCACGCAGGTCATGGCGCTGGACGAGACGGGCGGCGAGATGATCAACGTCACTACGGCCGGTGAAAGGCCCACGGTGACCGTTGGTTCTCAGGTCTCCCTGTTCAAGCTGGAGGCACTGCCTTGGGCGACCAACGGTCGCAACGGCGTGGCCTTCCGCGCGGCTGACATCAAGCCCGCTGGTGCTCCGGCCAGCAAGTAGACCGCATTTCCCCGACCTACGCCAAGGACAGCGTCCCGAGCTGCAGGTCGAAGCGAAGTCCGCTCACATCAAGAACACAACAGGTGATCAGTGGCCCGCATAGGGCCCCGTCGTCCGGAGAGCTTCTGCTACCTCTCCGACCTGATCTGCCTGATCTCGCCTGGGATCGGTTCTGACATTCACGTGAGGACCGATCCCGGCGATCGCCCCTAGAAGGGGCTCACCTGGCTATTCCAGGTCCGTGTTGAGCCGTAATCGGCTCAAATCCACAAACCTTAGAGGAGTCGTCATAGTGACGAACACCGCTGATTTCGCTGCGGTTTTTGTGACGCTCTACGTCGCACACAGCGTAGGAGACCACTGGGTTCAGACCCACCATCAGGCGTGCGCCAAGGGCGCACCCACAAAGGCGGGACGGCTTGCGTGCCTTCGGCACGTGGCCACCTTGACCATCACCAAGGGCATCGCGTTCGTCGCGCTCGCTCTGGCCACCGGCCTGACGACAGAGCCGTTGTCTCTGCTCGCTGGCTTTGCGGTAGACGCGCTCTCGCACTACTGGGCCGATCGCCGTACCACGCTGGCCCGTCTCGCCGAGGTCATCGGCAAAGGCGACTTCTTCCGGATGGGGCTCCCCCGTCCTGGAACTGACGACACTGAGCCATTTCCATCCTGAAGCGCCAGGTCACAAGCATGTTGCAAGCTCTCGATCTTGACCTACAAGCAGAGAAGCCCCTGGTAGATGCGTT
>NZ_JBEZZG010000068.1:0-9163 GCF_040639085.1 Nonomuraea sp. NPDC023979 | reverse complement strand
CCCCGGGCCCCCGCGGCGCCCCCTGTCCGGCCGGGACCCAAACGGGGGGCGGGCGCCCGCCGGCCGCGCCTCCCGCCCCCGTGGGGGGGGGGGGGCGCCCCGCCGCCGGGCGCGCCCCCGGCGGACCAGCTCGTCCAGGCGGGGTGAGCGCGGCCGCCCGGGGCCGCCGTCGCTGTAGTCGGCGAACACCGTACGCAGGTCGTGCTCGGTGTAGCGGGTCACCTGATCTCCTCCAGTTCCAGGTCGTGCACCGCCGGGTCCACCCGCAGCCGCGCCAGGCCTCTGGCCAGATGCTTCTTGACGGCGCCGGTGGAGCAGCCGAGGGTGGCGGCCACCTGCTCCACGGGCAGGTCGGCGAAGTAACGCAGGACGATCGCCGCCCGCTGGCGCGGGGGCAGGGCGCCGGTCGCCGCCCACAGGGCCGCCCTCTCGGCGACCGGCCGGGCGATGTCGCCGTGCGCGCGGCTGTCGGGCAGCACCTCTGTGGGCACCTCGCCCCGCCAGCGCCGCCTCCACCAGGAGGCGTGCGTGTTGGCGATGATCCGGTACACGTACCGGTCGGGGTCGCCGTCGATTCTGGGCCAGGCCGCCCAAGCTTTGACCAGTGACGTCTGCACCAGGTCCTCGGCGGCGGCCCAGTCCCGGGTGAGCAGGTACGCCGTGCGGCACAGGCGTTCGTGCCGTTGCGCGACGTACTCGGCGAACCCGTCTGCCATGTCGTTCCTCTCCTGGGGCGAAACGCTCTCACGGTGAACCACCACCTGGCGGGGTGCCCAGGGTGACAAGGCTGTCGATTTGACCCCTAATAGTTAGACATCTTACTATCAGGCCCCCAATCATTTTGGAGGCCACCTTGCGTACTCTCATCACCGGCGTCCGGGTTTTCGACGGCGAGCGGACCGTCCAGCGGGCCGACGTGCTCATCGACGGCGAGCGGATCGCCGAGCCCGACGGCGCGCCCGTGGACGTCACCGTCGACGGCTCCGGCAAGACGCTGCTCCCGGGCCTGATCGACGCGCACACCCATGCCTTCGACGGCGCGCTCGCCCAGGCGGTGGCGTTCGGCGTGACGACGGAGCTGGACATGTTCTGCCTGCCGTCGAACCTGGCCAGGCAGCGCCGCGCCGCCGCCGAGCGGGACGACGTGGCCGACATCCGCAGCCCCGGCGTGCTGGCGACGGCCCCCGGCGGGCATCCGAGCCAGATCATGGCGGCCGAGGCGGCGAACCTGGCCCACCTGGGCGACGCGGCCGGGCCGTTCGACACGGTGGCGGGGGCGCACGAGGCCGAGGCGTTCGTCGAGGCGCGGCTGAAGTAGGGCGCCGACTACCTGAAGATCGTGATCGACGACGGCTCGACGGGCGGCCTGAGCCTGCCGACGCTGTCGCCGGGCACCGTGGCCGCGCTGGTGGAGGCCGCGCACGCGGCCGGGCTGCGGGCGATCGGGCACGCCGTCACGGTGCGTGACGCGCTGGTGGCCCTCGACGCGGGCATCGACGGCCTGGCCCACGTCGTCAGCGACGCCGCGCCGGGCGGCGATGCGGCCGGGGACCTGGCGGCCAGGATCGCCGCGCAGGGCGTGTACGTGGTCAGCACCCTGTCCTACTTCGAGGCCGTCACCGGCGACGAGAGCGGCCTGGAGCTGGTGCGCGACCCGCGCGTGGCCGCCCGGCTGCCCGAGCGGCTCAGGACGGTCCCCGGCCGCGACCTGTCGGCGGTCCCGGTGCCGACGGCCGGGTCGGTCAACGCCCTGCACTCCGCCCGCGAGCTGCACCGGGCCGGGGTGCCGCTGCTGGCGGGCACGGACGCGAACATGTTCGCGCCGATGCACGGCGCCGGCATGCACCGCGAGCTGGTGCTGCTCACGCAGGCCGGGCTCACGCCGGAGGAGGCGCTGGCCGCCGCCACGAGCGTCCCGGCCCGCCACTTCGGCCTGACCGACCGGGGCCGGGTGGCCGCCGGGCTGCTGGCCGATCTGCTGCTCGTCGACGGCGATCCCACCCGCGACATCAAGGACACCCGCGCGATCTCCGCCGTGTGGCGCCGGGGCGTCCGTGTGACGCCCGCGGCCTGACTTGGGCGTATCTGACCAGGAGTAATACTCAATCGACGCCTGGGCGTGGCGTGTTATCACTCCTCCGGATGGATACGTATAGTGACGACTCAATGGCAGTTCGTGATCAAGGGGAGATCATGAAGGGTATTCTTATCGTCGCCGGGGGCGCGCTTCTGGCGGCGGCCGCCATGGCCGGTCCGGCCGCGGCGGACGTCAGCGACAGCTCGAACGTGTGCTACTACGGCGCCGAAGGCTCCAGTTCGTGGCTCAACGTCGACCACAACTCGGTCAAGGCGGGCTCGAAGCTGTTCGAGGCCTGCAAGGGCCACCACCACTACTACAACCGGGACAACGACGACGACCGCGGCGACTACGGCGACTTCGGCCGCTGGAACAACGCCGACCGCTGGGAGGACAGCGGCTGGGACGGCTACGACGGCTGGCGCGACTGACCTGCCTCGCCGGCGCCGGTCTGGGATTCCAGGCCGGCGCCGGCCCATGCCCGCTCCCGGCGGGGCCGCAGCACGCCGGCGCCCGCGCCCATGACGAGCGTGACGCAGGCGAGCAGCCCGAACGCCACCGGGAACGAGGTGGCTCCGGCCACCCAGCCGGTGACGGCGGGCGCGGCCAGTCCTGACAGGTACGTGATCGTCGCCACTCCGGCGACGCCCTGCCCCGGTGTCGGCCCCGCGTTCCCGGCGGCGGCGAACACCAGCGGCACGGTGACCGCCACCCCGACGCCGACGAGCGCGAACCCGGCCACGGCCGCCGCAGGGACGTGGGCGGTGGCGACGACGAGCGCGCCCGCCGTGGCGAGCGCCGCCCCGCCCCGCACCGCGAGCACCGGCCCCAGCCGCCGCACGATCGCGTCGCCGCACAGCCGGGTGACGACCATGAACGCGGCGAAGACGGCGTACGTGGCCGCGCCGAGCCCTTCGCCCGCACCGGTGACCTCGACGGTGTAGACGGCGGCCCACTGCGCCCCGGACAGCTCGGTGACCGTGGCGCAGAGCCCGACCAGGCCGATCGCCAGGATCGCCCGCGACGGCACCGCGAACCGGGGCGGCGCCTGCTCCCCCGGCTCGGGCCGCACGTCGGGCAATCCGCGCGTCACGGCCAGCCCCGCCAGCAGCAGCGCCCCGGCCATGAGCGCCAGGTGCGCCCGCGCGTCGATCGCCGCCGCCGCGACCGCCGCCCCGGCGCCGGCCCCGGCGAAGTTGCCGACGCTCCACATGCCGTGCAGGCCCGACATGATCGACCGGCCCAGCCGCCGCTCGACGACGACGCCCTGGGCGTTCATCACCACGTCGCAGGCCCCGGCGGCGGCCCCGTACACGAGCAGGGCGGCGCACAGCCACGGCAGGCCGGGAGCGAGCGCGGGCAGCGCGAGCGCCGTCCCCCACAGTGCGAGCAGCGCCCGGGTGGCGGCCCGCCCGCCGAAGCGGTGGGCGAGCCGCCCGGCCGTGGGCATCGCCACGAGCGCGCCGAGCGCCGGGCACAGCAGCGCCAGGCCGAGCACCGCGGGATCGAGGCCGAGGTGGTCCTGGATCCACGGCATCCTGGTGGCCAGGCTGCCGCCGACGGCGCCGTGGACCGCGAAGACCCCGGCGATCGCACGATGATGGGGGTGTCTCATGCGAGGTAAATTATCAGGCAGGGTTCCTAATGAATAGAGGGGCAACGTGCGCACCGCCACACCGAGTACGGCCCGGGCCATCAACGACCGGCTGGCCCTGGACCTGCTGCTGGAGCGCGGGCCGCTGACCGCGCCGCAGATCAGGGCGCTGACCGGGCTGTCGCGGCCGACGGTCTCCGACCTGATCGAGCGGCTGCAGGCCAGCGGGCTGATCGAGGCGGGCGGCGAGGCCGGGGGCCACCGGCGGGGGCCGAACGCCCGCCTGTACCGGATCGTGGCCGGGCGGGCGCACGTGGCCGGCGTGGACGTGCGCCGCGACGCCGTCACCGTGACCGTGGCCGACCTGACCGGCGCCACCACCGGCACGGCCGGGCGCAGGGTGGGGTCGGGCGGCGACGGCGCCAACAGGACGGGCGACACGGGTGACACGGGTGACATCGCCGAGCTGGTCGCCGGCGCGGTGGCCGAGGCGGCCGGGGGGCGGCCCCTGCACGCGGTGGTGGTCGGCGCGCCCGGCCTGGTCGACCCGCGCACCGGCGACCTGTCCCGGCTCAACGACGTGCCGGGCTGGCGCGGCAGCGTGCTGCGGGAGCTGCGGTCCCGGCTGGACGGGCCGGTGGTGCTGGAGAACGAGGTGAACCTGGCGGCGCTGGCCGAGCACCGGGAGGGCGCGGCGGCGGGGCGCGCCGACTTCGTGCTGCTGTGGCTGGACGACGGGGTGGGCGCGGCCGTGGTGCTGGACGGCAGGCTGCGCCGGGGGGTGTCCGGGGGCGCGGGCGAGATCGGCTTCCTCGACGCCGGCGGCGGGCCGCTGTGCGACGTGCTGAACGGCGCGGCCCTGCGCGGGCTGGCGGCCGGCGAGGTGGCGGCGCGGGTGGCGGCGGCGGTGTTCCCGGCGGTGGCGCTGCTGGACCCCGGCCTGGTCGTGCTCGCCGGGGAGGTCGGCCGGGCGGGCGGCGGCGAGCTGGCCGCCCTGGTGACCGACCGGCTGGCGGGGCTCGCGCCGGTGCCCGTCGAGGTGCGGGTCACGGCGATCGAGGACAACCCGGTGCTGCGCGGCGCCGTGGCGACCGGGCTGTCGACGGCCCGCGACGACCTGTTCGGCGCGCCGTAAGCCGTCGGCGGAACCTCTGGCCGCGCCACCGCCCGCGTGGTCGGCTCGGAGGATGGACGCTGCCTATGACGAGATCGCGGACTGGTACGAAGGGGTGTTCCTGACCGCCGGTGACCCCCTGGGCGCCCAGCAGGTGCTGCGCGACCTGCTGGGCGAGGGCCGGGGCGCGTGCCTGGAGATCGGGTGCGGCACCGGCGTGCACGCGGCGGCGCTGCGCGGGCTGGGCTGGACCCCGGCGGGCGTCGACCTGTCGGCCGGGATGCTGCGGCATGCCCGCGACCGGCTGCCGGCCGTACGGGGCGACGCGGCGCAGCTGCCGGTCCGTGACGCCTGCCTGCCGGCGGCGGTCGCGGTGCTGGCGCACACCGACATGCCGGACTATCCGGCCGTGCTGCGCGAGGCGGCCCGGGTGCTGCGGCCGGGCGGCGTGCTCGTGCACGTGGGGCTGCACCCGTGCTTCTGCGGCGGGTTCGCCGACCGGGGCGACCCGGAGGCCGTGGTGATCCGCCCCGGCTACCTGGACCGGCACTGGACGAAGGAGTCGTGGACGGGCGAGGGCGTGCGGGCGAAGGTGGGCGCGAGCCACTGGCCGGTGGCGGAGCTGCTGAACGCCTTCGTTGCGGCGGGGCTGACGCCGGAGCGGTTCGCCGAGTCGGGCGGCCCGGTCCCGGCGGTGCTGGCGGTCCGGGCTCGCAAACTTTCTAGTACGCTTGTACATGTACAGACGTACTAGTCCGGAGGGGCCGTCATGGCTTATCTGTTCCTCGCCCTCGCCATCGCCGCCGAGGTGCTGGCCACCAGCCTGCTCAAGTCGACCGAGGGGTTCACCAGGCTGTGGCCGACGCTCGGCTGCCTGGCCACGTACGCCGCCGCGTTCTACATGCTCACCCAGGCGCTGACGCGGGGGCTGGGCGTGGGCTTCTCCTACGCCGTGTGGTCGGGGCTGGGCACCACGCTGATCGTGGTCATCGGCGTCCTGTTCCTGAGCGAGCCGCTGAACTGGGCCAAGGTCATCGGCGTCGCGCTCGTGGTGGCCGGGGTGGTCACCCTCCAGCTCGGCGGTGCCCATTGAGCGCAGCGCGCAACCCGGCCGAGCGCCGCCGCCGCATCGTCGAAGCCGCCTGCGACCTGATCCCCGAGGTCGGGGTGGGCGGGCTGACGCACCGGCTGGTGGCCGCGCGGGCGGACGTCCCGCTGGGCGCCACGACGTACTACTTCAAGACGCTCGGCGACCTGGTCGAGGCCGCGCTGGAGGCGGCCGCCGAGCTGACCGCCGAGTGGCTGCGCCGCTGGGCGGGCGAGCTCGCCTCCGCCGCCGACGTGCCGGCCACGCTGGCCGTGCTCACCGCCGCCTACCTGCGCGAGCGCGACCGGATGGTGACGTGGAACGAGATGTACGCCGCCGCCGGGCACCGGCCCGAGCTGCGGCCGCTCGCCCGGGCGTGGAACGACGGCCTGACCGAGGTCCTGGCCGCGCACGTCGGCCCCGAGGCGGCGCGCCGGGCCGCTGTGTTCGTCGACGGCGCCGTCCTGCACGCGCTCGTCAACGACGACCCGCTCGACCAGGACGCCCTGGCCGGGGCCCTGGCCGCGCTCATGGCTCAGCCGTAGAGCCGCTCCAGCCACGAGCGCCAGGCCGGGCCCGGGTCGGCGGGGCCGCCGAACAGGTGGTGGGAGGCCACCATCGAGCCGCCCCGGCCCTGGATGAACCGGTAGAGGCCGGCGCCGGTGCGCACGCCGAGGGTCTGGGCGTTGGCGAAGTAGACGACGCCCGTCTGACCGGCGGGTTCCAGGAAGACCTTGTCGCCCGGCCGGGGGTCGCCGAGCTCCTCGTACAGGGTCCGCCAGGCACGCGGCCAGTCGGTGACGGGCGGCCCGAACTCCGTGACCGGCGTGGCGGCCCGGCCGGCGAAGTGGCCGAGGTATTCGACGAGCGTGGCGAAGAACAGCGCGAGGCCGGTGGACATCGCCTCGTACTCGCCCTCCCAGTCGTCGCCGGGCAGGAAGCCGCTGGTGACCAGGCGGACGGAGGTGCTGCCCCGGTCGCGGCCCTCGATCAGGAAGTCGTAGGCGACGAAGCGCCCGTCGGGGGCGGGCTCGGAGCCGTGCGTGAAGCGGTGCGGCGCGTCGGCCGTGGTGACGACGGAGCCGGGCAGGGCGGCGCCGCCGAAGGCGGTGCGGACCACGCCGCCGTCCACCTCGTTGCGGCCCATGAACCAGGCGTCGATGCCCGGCCCGGTGGCGATGGCCTCCCATACCTGCTCGGGCGTGGCCTCGACCAGGGCCTCCTGGGGGATCTGGAACTCGTGGCCCATGTCAGCCCTCCTTGACCGAGGGGTGCACGGCCAGGACCAGGCGGTGATCGCGGCCGCCCTCGGCCGATTCGTCATGATATTTCGCGACCAGGGTGGTGACGGCCTGGGTCAGCTCCTCGGCGAACGCCGCCCGGTCGGCCGCCGACGCGAACCGCACCTCGCCGTCGATGGCGAACGTGGCCACCCGTTTGCGCGCCTCGGTCGCGCCGGAGATGAGCGCGCCCACGTCGCGGACGAGCTGGGCGGCCAGCGCCAGCAGCCAGCGCGCCGACAGCCGGTCGGGCGACCGGGCCGGGTCGGGCTGCACGGCGGCCAGCGCCAGCGGCGAGATCACGAACGACGCGGCCTTGGCCTGCATCACCCGCTCGGTCACGTTGCCCTTCTTGCGCTCCTCGACGAGCTCGACCAGGCCGTGCTTCTCCAGCGTGCGCAGATGGTAGTTGACCTTCTGCCGGGCCAGGCCGACCTTGGCGGCCAGGGTCGTCGCCGAACCGGGCTCGACCAGCTCGGCGAGCAGCCTGGAGCGCATGGGGTCGAGCGACGCCTCGGCCGCCTCGGCGTCCTCGATCACTGCGACTTCGTGCATGGGGCCCACGATGGCACCGAAAAAATAAGTTGTCAAACGCCCGCATCGCGGAAGCGATCCTTCCGCATTGGTCACTACGGTGGCGGCATACGGAACGAAGGAGTGCGTGATGGTGGAGATGACGTGGCGTCAGGTCAGCGCCCGGCGGCTGGCCAGGGCGGGGCTGGCCGAGCCGGCCGCGGCGACGCCCGCCGAGATGGTCGCGGCCATGTGCGGGGCGCACGCGCAGGTGATGTCGGCGGCCGAGCTGTCGATCGCGCTCCGGCTGCGGGACGCCACGCGCGCGGACGTGCGTGCGGCGCTGTGGGAGGAGCGCAGCCTGGTCAAGACGCACGGGCCGCGCGGCACCGTGCACCTGCTGCCCGCCCGCGACCTGCCCGCGTGGACCGGGATGCTGTCCTCGCCGCCCGCCGGGAACGCCCTGTTCCCGGGCGAGAGGGGGATGACGGCCGAGCAGGTCGAGGAGGTGGTGGCGGCGATCGCGAAGGCGGTGGACGGCACGCACCTGACGATCGACGAGCTGAGCGACGCCGTGATCGCCGCCACCGGGCCGTGGGCGGGCGACCTGGTGATGCCGGCGTTCCAGGGCATGTGGCCGCGCTGGCGGCAGGCGCTGGGGGTGGCGGCACACCGGGGCGCGTTCGTGTTCGGCCCGGCGCGGGGCCGCAAGGTCACCTACACCGCCCCGCCGGAGGGCTTCCGGCGCGCCGCCGGCGACGACGGGCCGCTGCGCGCCTTCCTCCACGCGTACGGGCCCGCGACCCCGGAGCAGTTCGCCCGCTGGCTGGGCGCGCCGAAGGCGTGGGCCGTCGCGCTGTTCGCCTCGGCGGGGCTGGAGGAGGTGTCGTTCGAGGGGTCCCCGGCGTGGGTGCTGCCCGGCGACACCGAGGTCCCGGCCGGTCCGCCGTCCGGGGTGCGGCTGCTGCCGTACTTCGACGCGTACGTGGTGGCGGGGCGGCCCAGGGAGCTGCTGTACGCGGGGGCCGCGGCGGGGCGGGCGCTGTCGGGCGGGCAGGCGGGCAACTACCCGGTGCTGCTCGTGGACGGGCAGGTGGCCGGGGTGTGGCACCAGCGCCGCTCCGGGTCGCGGATCGACGTCACGGTGGAGCCGCTGCGCGAGCTGGACGCGGGCCGGCTCGGCGAGTTGCGCGAGCAGGTGGACCGGGTGGGTGCCATCCTGGAGGCCCGGGCGCGGCTCACCGTCGGCACGGTGACCGTCGGTCCGCACGCCTAGGCGCATTCTTGGCCCGTTTTTGGGCTTGAGGCCGGGCATCCGGCGGTACGCCCTCTGGGACAGCCCTGTGCGAGGAGTTCCGCGATGGCAGGCCAGCCGCATACCCGGGCCCGTCCCGCCTGCACCCGCCGCGCGCCGGCGAGGCCGCACGGAGGCCGCCGCGCGCCCGTGCCGGCCCACCGGGACCGGGCGCCCGCGCGGGCGTGCCGCGTGGCGCGCTCC
>NZ_JBEZZG010000067.1:0-10670 GCF_040639085.1 Nonomuraea sp. NPDC023979 | reverse complement strand
GGGCGCGCCCGGCCGGGCCGCCGCCCCCGCGGCCGGCGCGGGGGCCGGGGCGGGGGGCGAGCAGGTCGGTGAGCGGGTCGGCGCCGTCCATGAGGCGGCGCAGCCGGGTGCGGCACTCGTCGAGCGCCTCGCGGAAGACGGGCTCGGTCGCGTACAGGTCGGCAGCCATGCCCGGGTACTGCTCCCCGGCGCCCGCGATGAGGAAGGCGGCGGGCCGGTCGGCGCGGGTCTCGGCGCGGCCGAGCGCGGCGCCGCCCGCCAGCGCCTCGGCGGCCTCGGCCGGGGAGGCGGCGACGAGCATCCTGCGGTGGCCGAACTGCTGCCGTCCGGCCTGGAGGGTGTGGGCCACGTCGGCGAGCCGGAGCTCCTGTCCGTCGGCCGCGAGGTGGGCGGCGAGCCGGGCGGTCATCTCGTCGGCCGCGGCGGCGGTGCGGGCGGACCAGATCAGCGGTTCGGGGCGCGGCTCCTCCTCGGTCCTGGGGACGAGCGGCGCCTCCTCCAGCACCACGTGCGCGTTGGTCCCGCCGATGCCGAACGCGCTCACCCCGGCGCGGCGGATGCGGCCCGCCTCGCGCGGCCAGCCGCGCAGCCGGGTGACGACGTCGAGGCGGGCCTCGCCGGTGCCGAGCTGCGGGTTCGGCTCCGACAGGTGGAGCGTGGGCGGGATCTCGTCGTGCCGCAGGGCGAGCGCCGCCTTGATCAGGTTGGTGACGCCGGCGGCCCGGTCGAGGTGGCCGACGTTCGGCTTGACGGAGCCGATCAGCAGCGACCGGCCGCCGTACACCTGCTGGAGGGCGGCCAGTTCGGCGGCGTCGCCGAGGGCGGTGCCGGTGCCGTGCGCCTCGATGTAGTCGATGTCGCCGGGTTCGAGGTCGGCGGCGGCCAGCGCCTCGGCCATGACGGCGGCCTGCCCCTGGACGCCGGGGGCGGTGAAGCCGACCTTGCGCCCGCCGTCGTTGTTGACGGCCCAGCCCCGGATGACGGCGTAGATCTGGTCGCCGTCGGCGAGCGCGTCCTCCAGCCGCCGCAGGGCGACGACGCCGACGCCGCTGCCGAGCGGGCTGCCGAGCCCGCGCGCGTCGAAGGCGCGGCACAGGCCGTCGGGCGGCGCGATGCCGCCCTGCTGGTAGAGGTAGCCGACGCGGTGGGGCACGTTGACGGCGACGCCGCCGGCGAGCGCCAGGTCGCTCTCGAACCCGGCCAGGCTGGAGGCGGCGGCGCACACGGCGACGAGCGAGGTGGAGCAGTAGCTCTGCACGCCGTAGCTGGGGCCGGTCAGGCCGAGCGTGTGCGCGACGCGGGTGGTGAGGGAGTCCTTGTCGTTGGCCAGGCCGACGGCCAGGTCCCCCATGACGGCGGTGATGCCGCTGGGCAGCAGGTTGTTCTGCATGTAGGAGCTGTGGGCGCAGCCGCCGAACACGCCGATGGCCCCGTCGAACCGCGTGGGGTCGCAGCCGGCGTCCTCCAGCGCGGCCCAGCTGTGCTCCAGGAACAGCCGGTGCTGCGGGTCGAGGATCTGCGCCTCCTTCGGGCTGATGCCGAAGAAGGCCGCGTCGAACTCCTCGACGCCGTCGATGACGGGCGCCGCCTTCACGTACGCGGGATCGTCCAGCAGGTCGGCGGGGACGCCGGCGGCGCGCAGCTCGTCGTCGGTGAAGCGGGTGATGCCCGAGTCCCCCGCGCGGATGGCGGACCAGAGTTCGGCGACGCCGGGAGCGCCGGGGAACCGGCCGGACATGCCGACGATCGCGATGTCGGTGCCGGCTCCTTCGATGTCGTCGATCACGTCTTGGGTCCTCATTTCCGATTGCTGGAACGGGCCCGGCGCCGCCGCTGCCCCCGTGCGGAACTGGTGGAGAGCGCCTCCTGGGCGCCCTGGTCGCCGCCGCCGTCCAGTGCGGCCGTGAACGCGGCCACGGTGGGGTGCTCGAACAGCACCGCGGGCGCGATGGGGCGGCCGAGGTCCTTCTCGATGGCGAGCACCATGGCCATGCCGGTCAGGGAGTTGCCGCCGAGGTCGAAGAACGGGTCGTGCACGCCGACGCCGTCGATGCCGAGGTAGGCGCCCCACAGGTCGGCCATCCTGGCCTCGGCCTCGGTCCTGGGCGGCGCGTAGTCGGTGCGGAGCCGGGGGCGGGGGAAGCGCTCGCCCTGGGGGGCGGCCGTGGCGAGCAGGCCGTCCAGGTCGAGCATGCTCGTCCACGACGCGAGCACGTCGCGCAGCGGCTGCCTGACGGCCATGACGCTGCCGTGGCCGCCGGCCACGATCCGGTCGAGGAGCGCGCATCCGGCGTCGTCGGCGAACCCGTAGCGGGCGCGGTAGTCGGCGACGCGTTCGGCCAGGCCGCCGCTGCCCTTGAGGTTCTCCGACTGCCACACGTCGTGCTGCCAGGGCCCCCAGGCGACGGAGACGACGCGGGTGGCGGGCGCGGCGGCGGCCAAGGCCTGGCCGTAGGCGTCGAGCACGGTGTTGGCGGCGCAGTAGTCGCCCTCGCCGATGCCGCCGAACGCGGTGACGGCCGAGGAGTAGAGGACGAGCAGCTCGGGCCGTTCCTCCTCGGGGGTGCCGGGGCCGGTCAGCTCGGCGAGCGGGCCCATCGCGTACACCTTGGGGGCGAGCACGCGGGCCGCCTCGGCGGTGGTGCGGCGTTGCAGCAGCCCGCCGGCCGGCAGGCCGGCGGCGTGGATGACGCCGTGCAGGCGGCCGAACCGTTCGCGCGCCCGCCGCAGGGCGGCGCGCAGCTCGTCCGGCACGCCCGCGTCGGCGGTGAGGAGCAGCACCTCGGCGCCCGCCGCCGTCAGGGCGGCGACGTCGGCGTCGCCGTCGGGGAGCGGGGTGCGGGCGAGCAGCGCCAGGCGGCGGACGCCGGCGCGTACGAGGTGCCGGGCCAGGGCCAGGCCGAGGCCGCGGGTGCCGCCGGTGATGAGGTAGGCGCCGTCCGCCCGCCACACCGGCGTCCCCTCCGCGCCGGGCCGGTCGGGGATCGGGGCCCAGCCGCGTGTCCAGCGGCGGCCCCGGCGCCAGCCGGTGAGCGGGTCGGCCGACTCGGGCGTGTCGCCCGCGCCGGGCTCGGTGAGCAGCTCGGCGGCGAGCTGCCGCGCGGTCCCGGCGGGCGGCTGCGGCTCGCCGGGGTCGAGGTCGACGCCGCTCCACGTGAGGTTCGGGTACTCGTGGCGGACGGCCCGGCCGAGCCCGTGGGCGAGCGCCTGGTGGGGGGCGGTGGCGTCGCCGCCGAGGATGTCGGCCGCGCCCCGGGTGACGGTGAGGAGGCGGGCGGGCCGCTCCCCCAGTGCCTGTACGGCCAGCATCAGGCTGTCGAAGCCGTGCCCGACGGCGGCGCGCAGGTCGTCGTCGCCCGTGGCGGCGGGGGTGGCGAGGCTCCACAGGTGCGCCACGTGCACGGGCCCGTCGCCGTGCCCCGCGAAGACCTCCGCGTACTGGGCGGGGTCCGACGGGTCGATGGTGAGGCGGCGGCCGTCGCGGTGCGGCCCGGTCCCGGGGACGACCTCGACGACGCGGACGCCGGACGCGGCGGCCAGGTCGGCGAGCGCGCCGCCGACGCCGCCCGGGTCGGCGAACACCACCAGCGGGCCGGGCAGCGCGAGCCCGGCGGGCGGGGCGGCGGCGGCCGGGTCGCGCCGCCACAGCGGGGCGAAGAGGTGGTCGGCCGGTCCGGCGGCCGGGGCGGGCTCGGCGGCGACGGGCTGCGCCGTCGTCTCCGGCCAGAACCGGGTGCGCTGGAAGGGGTACGTGGGCAGGTCGGCGACGTGCCCGCCGCCCGGCCTGGCCGCGTCCCAGTTCACCGGGGCGCCCAGCTCCCACAGGGTGGCGCAGGTGGAGACGAGGTCGCCGTGGGGCTCGGGGCTCGCGTTCCAGTGGGGGGCGAGCGTGCCGAGGACGGCGGTCCGGCCGCCCGTCAGGTTCTGCCGTACGAGGCCGCCGAGCGTCTGTCCCGCGCCGAGCTCGACGAACGCCGACACGTCCTCCTCCAGGCAGTGCCGCACGCCGTCGGCGAAGCGGACGGTGCTGACGAGCTGGTCGGCCCAGTACGAGGTGCTCGTGGCCTCCTCGGCGGTCAGCGGGCGGCCGGTGAGGTTGGAGACGATCGTGATGTCCGGCGGGCGGCGCGTCACCGTGTCGAGCACCGCGGCGAGCTTCTCGCGGGCCGGCTGCAGCAGCGTGGAGTGGAACGCGTGCGCCGACCGGAGCGGGCGGCAGGCCAGGCCGGTCGCGGCCAGCGCGGCCGTCGCGGCCTCGATCTCGGCCGGCAGGCCGCTCAGCACCGTCATGGCGGGGCCGTTACGGGCGGCGACGTCCACCTCCGCGCCCGTCCCGGCCAGCACCTCCAGGACGCGGTCCTGCGGGGCCGCCACCGCCACCATGCGGCCGGCGGGCACCGCGCTGATCAGGTGGGCGCGCTCCACGACCACGTGCAGGGCGTCCTCCAGGGTGAACACCCCGGCCAGGCAGGCGGCCACGTACTCGCCGAGGCTGTAGCCGACCAGCAGGTCCGGGGTGACGCCCCAGTGGCGCAGGAGCCTGGCGAGCGCGTACTCGACGGTGAACAGGAACGGGTGCGCGATCGCCGCCTGGTCGAGCGGGTCGTGGGCGTCGCGCGTCTCCCCCGACCGGCCGAGCAGGGCGGCCAGGTCGCCGTTCGCGGGGGCCGCGGTCGCGCCCTGCGGGAAGAACTGGGGGCGCAGGTCCACGCCGGAGCGGCGGCGTACGAGGTCGACGCACTGGTCCACGGCCTCGGCGTACACGGGCTCGGCGGCGTACAGGTCCCTGCCGAGTCCCGCGTACTGGTCGCCGACGCCCGGCAGCAGGAACGCCAGGCGGGGGCGGCGCTTGACCCGGTGGCCGTCGCCCGGAGCCCGCAGCCGCGCCACGGCGTCGGCGGCGTCGTCGCAGACGAGGGCGCGGCGGTGGTCCAGCTCCGCGCGGCCGGTCTGGAGCGTGTGCGCCACGTCCGCCAGCCCGGTCCCGGGGCGCGCCTCCAGCCAGGTGGCCAGCCGTTCGGCCTGCTCCCGCAAGGCCGGCCCGCTCGCCGCCGACAGCGGCAACACGTACGGCGCCCCACCCCGCCCGCCCACGACGGCCTCCCCCTCGCCGAGATGGCCCCCTTCGAGGTGGGTGGCCCCTCCAAGGGGGGCGGCCCTTCCAAGGGGGGCGGCCCTTCCGAGGGGCGTGGCCCCTACGAGGGAGGCGGCCCCTCCCCCGGCGGCGGGCACCGGCCCTCCGGCCGAGGCCGCTCTTCCGAGGGGGGTGCCTGCGGCGACGGGGGCCGGGCCATCCCCTCCCGCCGAGGCGGCGACCCCGTCGGAGCGGGCGTCCGCTCCGGCGCGGGAAGCTCCTCCGGTCGAGGTCCCTCCGAGGGGCGTGCTCGCTCCGGTGGGGGCGGGGGTTGCGGGGTGGGTGGGTCCTGTGGTGGGCGCCGCTGCTCCGGCGTGCGCGAGGGTGGTCGCCTCTGGCTGAAGGGAGGGGTGCGGAGGGGCGGCCTGGAGGATCAGGTGGGCGTTGGTGCCGGAGAGGCCGAACGAGCTGACGCCGGCGAGGCGGGGGGCGTCGTCGCGGCGGGGCAGCGGCACGGGTGCGGTGACCGGCTGGACGGTGCCGTCGGCGGGGATCGCGGCGGCCGGGGTGGTGAGGTTGAGGCTGGGCGGGATGAGCTCGTTCTCCAGGATGAGCACCGTCTTGATGAGCCCGGCGACGCCGGCGGCGGCCTGGGTGTGGCCGATGTTGGTCTTGACGGCGCCGACGCGGAGGGGCCGGTCGGCGCTCCGGCCGCCGAAGACGTCGTGGAGGGCGGACAGCTCGATGGCGTCGCCGAGGTGGGTGCCTGAGCCGTGCGCCTCGACGTAGTCGATCTCGCCGGGGGTGACGCGGGCGGCGGCGAGGGCGCGGGTGATCACGTCGGCCTGGGCCTTGCGGCTGGGCGCGGTGAGCCCGTTGCTGCGCCCGTCCTGGTTGACGGCGGAGCCGCGCAGGACGGCGCGGATGCGGCGGCCGTTGGCGAGGGCCTTGGAGAGGGGTTCGAGGACGACGAGGCCGCCGCCTTCGCCCATGACGTAGCCGTCGGCGGACTCGTCGAAGGTCTTGCACCGGCCGTCGGCGCACATCATGAGCCCGGCGCACGCCTGGATGTAGAGGGTGGGGTGCAGCGACAGGGACGCTCCGGCGGCGAGGGCCAGGTCGCACTCGCCGCGGCGCAGGGCCTGGGCGGCGAGGTGGACGGCGATGAGCGAGGAGGAGCAGGCGGTGTCGACGGTGAGGGTGGGCCCGATCAGGTCGAGCTGGTAGGCGATGCGCCCGGCGGCGACGCTGGGGATGGCGCCCTGGCCGAGGTACGGGTCGGACAGGGCGTCGCGGCCCTGGCGTTCCATCTGGAGCCGCCCGTACTGGAGGGTGTCCATGAAGCCGACCATGACGCCGGTGCGGCTGCCGCGCATGCGGGTGGGTGACAGCCCGGCGCTCTCCAGTCCTTCCCAGGCGAGTTCGAGGAGGATGCGCTGCTGGGGGTCCATGCGGAGGGCTTCGCGGGGTGACAGGCCGAAGAACTCGGCGTCCCAGCCGGCGACGTCGTCGAGGAAGGTGCCGTAGCGGGTGTAGATGCCGCCGGGGGCGCGCGGGTCGGGGTCGTAGTAGTCGTCGATGTCCCAGCGGGCGGACGGCACCTCGCGGACCGCGTGCCGGCCGTCGCGCAGCAGGCCCCAGTAGCCGTCGACGGTGCCGGCGCCGCCGGGGTAGCGGCAGGCCATGCCGATGACGGCGATGGGCTCGTCGTGGCGCTCCTCCACCTCGGCGAGCCTGCGGCGGGTCTGGGCCAGTTCGACGGTTGCGCGTTTGAGGTAGGCGCGGAGCTTGTCCTCGGTCCCCATCGGTCGAGCCTTTCCGGTCGCGGTCATGTCGTCACAGTTCGTTGTCGATGAGGGCAAAGATCTCCTCGTCGGAAGCAGAGTCGATCTTGTCCATCACGCCGCCCGCGTCCGCGGGGGCGGCGCCGAGCTTGGTGAGCGCGCCCTGCAGGATCGGTACGAGCCGGCCTCGGATGGCGTCTCCTTCGCCGTTGGCGTTGAGCAGCAGGTCGTCGATCTGCTCCAGCGCCTTGCGCAGGGTGTCCTCGGGTGAGGGCGGCGCGGGGGCGAGGACGCCGGCCAGGTAGGCGGCCAGCGCGTTGACGGTGGGGTGGTCGAAGACGAGCGTGGGCGGCAGGCGCAGGCCGGTGTCGGCGTTGAGCCGGTTGCGCAGTTCGACGGCGGTGAGGGAGTCGAAGCCGAGCTGGTTGAAGGGCCGGTCGAGTTCGACGCTGTCGGGGCTGCCGTGCGCGAGGACGGCGGCGACCTGGGCGCGTACGGTGTCGACGAGCAGGCGGTGGGCGTCCTGGCGGGGCAGGGTGGCGAGGCGGGCGGCGAGGGCGCCGGGTCCGGCTCCGGCGGGGGTGCCGGCGGTGCGGCGGGGGGCGCGGACGAGGCCGTGGAGCATGGGCGGCAGGTCGCCGGTCTCGGCTCGGGCGCGCAGTCCGGCGGTGTCCCAGCGGGCGGCGACGACGAGCGGGTCGGGGCTGGTGAGCGCGGTGTCGAACAGGTCGAGGCCCTGCTCGACGGTGAGGGGGGCGATGCCGGCGCGGGCGAGCCTGGCGACGTCCGTCTGGGTGAGGGCGCCGGTCATGCCGGATTCGGTGTCCCACAGGCCCCAGGCGATGGACACGCCGGTGAGGCCGTGTTCGCGCCGGTGGGCGGCGAGGGCGTCGAGGAAGGCGTTCGCCGCGGCGTAGTTGCCCTGGCCGGGGTTGCCGAGGACGCCCGCGAGGGAGGAGAACAGGACGAAGAACGCCAGGTCGCGGTCCTGGGTGAGCTCGTGCAGGTGCCAGGCGGCGTCGGCCTTGGGGCGCAGCACGGTGTCGATCCGGCCGGGGGTCAGGCTTTCGACGAGGCCGTCGTCGAGGACTCCGGCGGTGTGGACGACCCCGGCCAGCGGGACGTCCGCGAGCAGGGCGGCCAGGGCGTCGCGGTCGGCCACGTCGCAGGCGGCGACGGTGACGCGGGCGCCCAGCTCTTCCAGGTCCGCCACCAGGCCGGCGGCGCCGGGGGCGGCCTCGCCGCGCCGCGACACCAGCAGCAGGTCCCGTACGCCGTGGCCTGTCACGAGGCGGCGGGCCACGAGGGCACCCAGGCCGCCGGTGCCGCCGGTCACCAGCACGGTTCCGGAAATTTCGGGTAATGGGTGGGGGTCGGGCTTGCGGCGGGCCAGGCGCGGCATGAGGGCCTTGCCGTCCACGACGCGGACCTGGGGCTCGCCGGTGGCGGTGACGAGGGCCCAGTCGGTGTGGCCTTCCTGGGCCTCGGCCAGCACGAACCGGCCGGGCTGCTCCGACTGCGCCGAGCGCACCAGCCCCCACACGGCGGCCGCCGCCGGATCGCCGGGCCGGGTGGCGAAGACCACGGTGGCGTCGTCGGGCTGCGCGGCGACGGCGTCGAGGACGCGCGTGGTCAGCTCGCGCACGCGGGACGGCACGTCAGGCCGGTCGCTGACGCACGGGATCACCACGGGGTCGGCGGCTCCGGCCGCGGCGGCGGGGGCCTCGACCCAGTCCACGCCGTGCGCGGCCGTGCCGGTGGCGGCGCGGCGGGGCGCGGCGGCGCGGACGCGCAGGCTGCCGATCGACAGGACGGGCGCGCCGTCGGGACCGGCCGCCTCGACGTGCGTGTCGTCGCCGTCCACGGCGAGGCGTACGCGCAGCTCGGGGGCCTGCGAGGCGTGCAGGGCGACGCCGCCGAACGCGAACGGCAGCCGCAGCTCGTCGTCGCCGCCGGCCAGCACGAGCGGGTGCAGCGCGGCGTCGAGCAGGGCGGGGTGGATGCCGAACCCCTCGGGGTCCACGCCGTCGGGCAGGGCGACCTCGGCGAACAGCTCGTCGCCGCGCCGCCACACCGCACGCAGCCCCTGGAAGGCCGGACCGTACTCGTAACCGCGCTCGGCCAGCCGCTCGTAGCCGCCCTCGACCTCGACCGGCTCGGCGCCCTCCGGGGGCCAGGTCCCGGCCCACGGGTACGCGGCCGCCTGCGGGGCGCCGGGGGTGAGGGTGCCGGAGGCGTGCCGCTGCCAGCCGTCGGGAGTGCGGGAGTGGACGGCGACGGCGCGGCGTCCTTCGTCGCCGGGCGGGTCGACGGTGACCTGGAGGGTGACGGCGCCGCTGTCGGGGATCGGCAGCGGGGCCTCGATGACGAGCTCGTCCAGGCGGCCGCACCCGGCGTGGGCGCCGGCTTCGAGCGCGAGCTCGGCGAACGCGGCGCCGGGCAGCAGCGCGCCGCCTTCCACGGCGTGGTCGGCGAGCCAGGGCGCGCCCCGCGCCGACAGCGGGCCGGACAGCACGTACGCGTCGCCCGCGACGGGGACGACGGCGGCGAGCAGCGGGTGCCGGGAGCCGTCGATGCCCGCGCCGGCGGGGCGGGCGGGCGCCTCGTGGTCGCCGAGCCAGTAGCGGCGCCGTTCGAAGGCGTAGGTGGGCGGCTCGGCGGCCGGGTAGGGGGCGGCGGCCAGGGCGGTGAGCCAGTCGACCGGCGCGCCGAGCACCCAGGCGTGGGCGAGCGCGGCCAGCATGCGCGGCCAGTCGCCCGCGCCGCGCCGCAGGGAGGCGCAGACCCCGGCGGTGATGCCGGCGGCGTGCCGGCTGTCGTCGGCGTCGGCGCCGAGCACCGGGTGCGGGCTGCACTCGACGAACAGGGGCGTGCCGGTCCCGGCGAAGGCCCGGACCGCCTCGTCGAACAGCACTGGGTTGCGCAGGTTGTCGTACCAGTAGCCGGAGGTGAGCCGCTCCGGCTCGACGAAGCGCCCGTCGAGGGAGGAGCAGAAGGCGACGCCGGTGTCCTGCGGCCGTACGCCGTCGAGGGCGGCGGCGAGCTCCTCGGCGATGGGCTCGACGAGCGGGGTGTGGGAGGCGTAGTCGACGGCGATGCGGCGCGTCCGGACGGCGTCGCCGCAGGCGGCGGCGAACTCGTCCAGGGCGGCGTCCTCGCCGGCGACGACGCAGGAGGCGGGGCCGCTGTGCACGGCCACCCAGAGGCGGCCCGCCCACGGCTCGATCCGCGCCTGAGTGTCGGCGGCGGGCAGGGCGACGGCCATCATGCCGCCGGTGCCGCTGAGCCGCAGCAGGGCGCGGGAGCGCAGGGCGACGACGCGGGCGGCGTCCTCCAGGGTGAGCGCCCCGGCGACGCAGGCGGCGGCGATCTCGCCCTGGGAGTGGCCGAGGACGGCGGTGGGCTGGACGCCGAGCGAGCGCCACAGCTCGGCGAGCGAGACCATGACGGCGAACAGGACGGGCTGGATGACGTCCGTGCCGTCGAGCGCGGGGGCGCCGCCGGTGCCGCGCAGCACGTCGACGACGGACCAGCCGGTGTGCGGGCGCAGTGCCTCGTCGCAGCTCAGCAGCCGGTCGCGGAAGACGTCGCTGGTGTCGAGGAGGTCGACGGCCATGCCCGCCCACTGGGAGCCCTGGCCGGGGAAGACGAACACGGGCCGGGGGGCGGGCAGCGCCTCGCCGAGGACGGCGGCGGCGTGCGGGGCGCCGGTGGCGAGGGCGTCGAGCGACGAGGTTCGTCTTGTCCCGGCGCAGCCACATGGGGACCAGGACGCACAGCCACATGATGACGATGGCAAGGTAGAGGAGGGC
>NZ_JBEZZG010000066.1:0-11012 GCF_040639085.1 Nonomuraea sp. NPDC023979 | reverse complement strand
GAGTGAGGGGGGGGTGGGCGGGAACACTCACATACTGCCTTGTGTGGGTGAGCCCCACCCCCCCGTCCCCCACCCCCCACACCACCTCGTCGGCGAAGGCCCGCGACCCGGCGTACCGGGCGATGGCCTCGTACCAGGCGGCCGGATCGGCGCCGGGCCGCTGCTGGTAGGAGGCCAGCAGCGCGGCGCCGCCCCGGATGTTCGCCGCCGGATCGCTGCGCAGCCGCTCCGCGCTCACCCCGGTGAGCCGTCCCGCCTCGGCCAGCGTCGCCCCCGCGGCCGAGGCGCTTGCTTCACCGGCGTCCTCGTGGTGAACAGGCGCCTGCGCCAGCGGGCGGGCCGGGTCGCCGCGGCGGTCCGCGTGGGTGTGGCCGGGGCCGGGCCGGGCGGCGGCGGGGTCGAGGAGGTGCATGGGGCCGTAGCCGCCGGCGGTGCTGGGGGCGCCGCCGTGGGCGTCCCAGCGCGACTGCAGGTACGACACGCCGAGCAGGACGCTCTCCGGCACCCCGTACGCGCGGGCGGCGGCGGCGAAGTTCGCCTGGCGGCCGTCCGGGTGGCCGGGCGCGACCAGGACGGTGGCGGCGGCGACGACGGCGGCCCACAACAGCATGACAACCCCCACGGAATGGCACACAATGAATACTCACCGTAACCATTCCCAGATGGGGATGTGTCAGACGGGACAGTAGAGGCAGATGTGACTCATGGTGATCTCCTCCCTCATGACAGAAGATGGAGGTAAATCCTGCCCGATATCGGGCAGGAAGTTGAAGTGTCTCGTTCCAGCTGCGTAATGTCCTCGACTGTGTCCACGGCACGGCATCCCTACGAGGACCTCATCGCCCACCTCACCAGGAGCACCCCGCTGGGGCCCGGTGAGGCGGCGCGCGTGGTGGCCGACGTCCTGGCGTACTTCTCCGAGCCGGTGGAGGAGTTCGTGCGGCGGCGTCACGGCGAGCTCAAGGCTCGCGGCCTGACCAATGACGAGATCTTTCCCAGGATCGCCGCGGAGCTGCGCGGCCGCCGGGTGGCGGCCCCCGAGCTGTCGCTGCGTCAGCTGCGCCGGATCGTTTACGGATAGGAGACCTCGCATGTGCGGAATCGTCGCGTACGTGGGGCCGCAGGACGCGGCGCCCATCCTGCTCGAAGGGCTGCAGCGGCTGGAGTACCGCGGCTACGACTCGGCCGGGGTCGTGGTCTCCAACAAGGGCCTCAAGCTGCGCAAGGTCAAGGGCCGGGTGGCCGATCTGGCCAAGGTGGTGCCCGCGCGCTTCAAGGGCACGCTGGGCATCGGCCACACCCGGTGGGCCACGCACGGCGTGCCGAGCGACGTGAACGCGCATCCGCACCTGTCGTCCGACGAGCGCGTCGCGGTCGTGCACAACGGCATCATCGAGAACGCCGACGAGCTGCGCGCCAAGCTGATCGCCGACGGCGTGGGCTTCCGGTCGGAGACCGACACCGAGGTGCTGGCCCACCTGATCGCCCGCGCGGTGGACGAGAACGACACGCTGGAGGAGGCCGTGCGCAAGTCGCTCAAGAGCGTCGTGGGCACGTACGGCATCGCGGTGATCGACGCCGAGCGGCCGGGCGAGGTGGTCGTGGCCCGCAACGGCAGCCCGATCGTGCTCGGCATCGGCGAGAAGGAGATGTTCGCCGCCTCCGACGTGGCCGCCCTGGTGCGCTACACCCGGCAGGTCGTGCACCTGGAGGACGGCGAGCTGGCGGTGCTGCGCGCCGACGGCTTCCACACCTTCGCCAGCGACGCCCGCGAGACGGCCAAGGAGCCGCTGACCGTCGACTGGGACGCCGGGCACTACGACACCGGCGGCTACGAGCACTACCTGCTCAAGGAGATCTCCGAGCAGCCGGAGACCGCGGCCCGCACGATGAGCGGCAGGCTCGACGAGCGCTTCCACGTCGCGCACCTGGGCGGGCTGAACATGGACGCCCGCGAGACCCGCTCGTTCCGCCGGGTGAAGATCATCGGCTGCGGGTCGGCCTACTACTCGGGCCAGATCGGCGCCCAGCTCATCGAGGAGCTGGCGCGCATCCCGGCCGACGCCGAGCCGGCCAGCGAGTTCCGCTACCGCAACCCGGTCGTCGACCAGGACACCCTCTACGTGGCGATCAGCCAGTCCGGCGAGACGTACGACACGCTGGCCGCCGTGCAGGAGCTCAAGCGCAAGGGCGGCCGGGTGATCGGCATCGTCAACGCGGTCGGCAGCGCCATCGCCCGCGAGGTCGACGGCGGCGTCTACCTGCACGCGGGGCCGGAGGTGTCGGTCGCCTCGACCAAGGCGTTCACCTCGACGGCGGTGGCCTTCGCGCTGCTCGCGCTGCATCTGGGCCGGGTGCGCGACCTGTCGCCCGCCGACGGCAGGCGCATCTGCGAGGGCCTGTGCCGGCTGCCCGACCAGATCGAGGAGATCGTCGCGCAGAGCGACAAGATCGCCGAGCTGGCCGGCAAGTACGCCAAGCACGCGAGCATGATGTTCGTCGGCCGGGTGCGCGGCTACCCGGTGGCCCGCGAGGGCGCGCAGAAGCTCAAGGAGATCTCGTACGTGCACGCCGAGGCCTATCCGGCGAGCGAGCTCAAGCACGGCCCGCTCGCGCTGATCGGCCCGGAGATGCCGACGGTGGCGATCGTGCCCGACGACGAGCTGCTGGACAAGAACCTCACCACGCTCGGCGAGATCCGCGCCCGCGGCGGCCAGGTGCTCATGGTCGGCCACCGCGAGCCCGACGCCAAGCTGGCCGACGACGCGATCGTGGTGCCGAAGAACGAGATCGAGCTCGACCCGATCCTGCTGACGATCCCGCTGCAGCTCCTGGCCTACCACGCCGCGGTCGCGCTGGGCCGTGACGTGGACAAGCCGCGCAACCTCGCCAAGAGCGTCACAGTGGAGTGACCCGAGGGCAGGAAATGCTTACCGTCGGAGGGGTCACAGTGGGAATCGGCCCCCTGTGGCCCTTGACAGTGAGCGCCTAGGGTCGAAATGTGTCCCAGTTCGACCCACGCACTCCCAATCTTGCCCGGATGTACGACTACCTGCTCGGCGGCACGGACAACTACGCGGTCGACCGCGAGGCCATCGACAGGCTGTCGGACCTGATCCCGGAGGCCGTGCCGCTGGCCAGGGCCAACCGCGGCTTCCTCCAGCGCGCCGCCCGCTACGTCGCCGCCGAGGGCGTCGGCCAGTTCGTCGGCCTGGGCAGCGGCCTGCCGACCCGGGGCAACGTGCACGAGGTCGTGCCCGGCGCGAAGGTGGTCTACGTCGACCACGACCCGGTCGTCGCCGAGCACGCCCGCGAGCTGCTGGCCGACGAGCCCCGCGCGGTGTTCGCCGAGGCCGATCCGCTCGACGCCGGCGAGGTGCTGGCCCGGGCGGAGGGCTTCCTGGACCTGTCGCGGCCGGTCGCCGTGTTCCTGGTGTCGATGCCGCACGGCGGCCGCGACCCGGGGCCGGCGCTGTCCCGGCTGCGGGAGGCGGTGGCGCCCGGCAGCTATGTGGCGCTCACCCACGCCGCCTCCGGCGACCGCCGGGACGGCACCCGCAGCCCGGCGGAGATCCGCGCGTTCTTCGGCGACTTCGCGCTGGTCCCGCCGGGTCTGGTGCAGGCGGCCGAGTGGCGCCCGGACCGGCCGAGGCTGGTCGGCGGCACGCCGTTGCCGTCGTACCTGCTGGCGGGGCTCGCGATGAAGAAGTAGCAGCAAATCGGATTAACTATGCGTGATGCGTCAATAACCTGAGGTAACTGCGCTCGGGGGAGGCGGGTCATGCGGCGGAGACGCTTTCTCGCGGCGGGCATCGGAATGGCCGCCGCCGTGGCCGGCTGCGGCACCGAGCGCTTCCCTGCGGGCGCCGGGGACGCACGCGGCGCGTACGAGATCGTCGCGGGCGGCGAGCGGTGGGAACGCGTGACCCGCGCGTTCGCCGGCGCGGCGGGCGAGGCCGGGTTCGCCGGGCGGGGGCCCGTGCGGATCACCGTCACCGGGCTGCCTGCGCTCGCCGCCGCCGAGCTGAACCACGGCGAGTCGCTGATGGACACCGCGACGCCGCTGGCCAGGCTGGCCGGCGAGGTCGTGGTCGTGGTGGTGCCCGCCACGTCCCGCTTCCGCAGCTTCGACGAGTTCGGCGCCCACCTGCTGGCCAGGCCGGGGGAGACGCCGCTGGCCGGCGGCCCCCAGGGCGAGCCCGACCACCTGCTGTTCGGGCTGATCGCCAAGGGGCTGGGCGCCGACACCCGCCAGGTCGACTACACCGGCTACCGGAGCAGCGCCGAGGCGGCCACCGCGCTGCGGGCCGGCCGGGCCGCGGCCGCCGCGGGCGCGCTCGCCGACTGGCGCGGCCCCATCCGGCGCGGCGCCGTACGGGTGCTGGCCGTCTCGTGCGCCAGGCGCTTCCCCGGCGTGGACGCGCCCAGCCTGCTGGAGAGCGGCATCCGCGTCGACTTCGCCAACTGGTGCGCCGCCGTCGGCCCCGGCGCCATGCCGGAGGACAGGCGCGCCTCGGCGGTGCGGATGTGCGAGGAGGTGACCGGATCGCCGTCCTGGCAGCGCGCCTGCGAGGCGGGCGGCTGGGTGCGCATCCCGCTGGCCGGCGACGACTTCCGCGCCTGGCTCGACTCCGAGGTGCGCAGGACCAAGGCCGTGCTCCGCGATCTCGGCCTCGTCGAGACCAGCGGCGGCACAACATGCTGGGGTAGTTGCGGAAACGGCCACTAGATGTAGGATCCTGGTCGTCGCTGGTTCGCCCCTTGGGGCGGAGTGAAAGGGAACCCGGTGCGAATCCGGGGCTGCCCCGCAGCGGTGAGCGGGAACGACCGCCGTCACACGCACTGGAGAGATCCGGGAAGCGACGGCCAGTAGGAGTGCGCGTTGCGCCCGCGAGCCCGAAGACCTGCCAGCGGTTGTCTTGTCCAGGGCCTCGAGGGAGGGCCCGGGGGCGTCGCGCGGCCGGGGATCGAGGCGAGCCGCCGTGCTCTCGCGTGCCCTCACGGGGGAAGCTCGCGAGGAGAGAGCACGTGACACAGATCGTTGAGGGTGACCGCCGCCTGGCCATCGAGGAGGCCGCCGCGCGGGTGATCACCGACCCGGCCAACTCGCGGGTCGCCGCCCGGCTGCTGGCCGAGGAGATCGCCGAGGAGGCCGCCGGGCACGGCGTGCGGTCGTTCGCCGAGTCGGTAGCCGCCACCCACGCCGCCGGGCTGATCCAGGACTCGCTCGCCGCCTTCGTCGCCGCGCACGCCGCCGAGCTGGACGCGCTGATCGACGACGGCGCCGACGAGCGCTTCGAGTACTTCGGGCTGCGCACCGTCTACGACCGCTACCTGCTGCGCCACCCCGTCACGCGGGCCGTGCTGGAGCGGCCCCAGCACTTCTTCCTGCGGGTGGCGTGCGGCCTGTCGGAGACCGTGGCGGAGGCCGCCGAGCTGTACGCGCTGATGTCGGCGCTGGCCTACCTGCCCAGCTCGCCGACGCTGTTCAACGCGGGCGCGCGCCGGCCGCAGCTCTCGTCCTGCTTCCTGCTCGACTCGCCGCGCGACGAGCTGGAGTCGATCTACGACCGCTACGGCCAGGTGGCCCGGCTGTCGAAGTACGCGGGCGGCATCGGCATCTCGTGGACCCGGGTGCGCTCGCGCGGGTCGCTGATCCGGGGCACCAACGGGCACTCCAACGGCATCGTGCCGTGGCTGCGCACGCTCGACTCCTCCGTGGCCGCGGTCAACCAGGGCGGCAGGCGCAAGGGCGCGGCCTGCGTCTACCTGGAGACCTGGCACGCCGACGTCGAGGAGTTCCTGGAGCTGCGCGACAACACCGGCGAGGACGCCCGCCGCACCCACAACCTCAACCTGGCCAACTGGGTGCCCGACGAGTTCATGCGCCGGGTGGAGGCCGACGAGGTCTGGTCGCTGTTCGACCCCAAGGAGGTCCCCCACCTGACCGACCTGTACGGGGAGGAGTTCGACCGCGCCTACCGCGCCTACGAGGCCGCCGGGCGGTTCGTCCGCCAGATCCCGGCCCGCACCCTCTACGGGCGGATGATGCGCACGCTCGCGCAGACCGGCAACGGCTGGATGACGTTCAAGGACGCCGCCAACCGCACCTCCAACCAGACCGGCCGCCCCGGCAACGTCATCCACCTGTCGAACCTGTGCACGGAGATCCTGGAGGTCACCGGCGACGCCGAGACCGCGGTGTGCAACCTGGGCTCGATCAACCTCGCCGCCCACGTACGGGACGGCGACCTCGACTGGGAGCGGCTGCGCGGCACCGTCCGCACCGCCGTGCGCTTCCTGGACCGCACGATCGACCTCGGCTTCTACCCGACGCCCGAGGCCGAGACGGCCAACAAGAAGTGGCGACCGATCGGGCTCGGCGTGATGGGGCTGGCCGACGTGTTCTTCGCGCTGCGGCTGCCGTTCGACTCCGGCCCGGCGCTGGCGCTGTCGACCCGGATCGCCGAGGAGATCGCTCTGGCCGCCTACGACACTTCCGCCGACCTGGCCGCCGAGCGCGGCAGGCACCCCTCCTACGACGACACCCGCGCCGCCGCCGGGGTGCTGCACCCCGACCACTACGACGCCGCCGCCACGCCGCGCTGGGACGCGCTGCGCGACAAGATCGCCGTCACCGGGCTGCGCAACTCCCTGATGGTCGCGATCGCGCCGACGGCCACGATCGCCTCCATCGCCGGCTGCTACGAGTGCATCGAGCCGCAGGTGTCCAACGTGTTCAAGCGCGAGACGCTGTCGGGCGAGTTCCTCCAGGTCAACCGCTACCTCGTGGCCGACCTCCAGGCGCGCGGGCTGTGGACGCAGCCGGTGCGCGACGCGATCAAGCGCGCCGACGGGTCCGTGCAGGACGTGCCCGGCGTCCCGGACGACCTCAAGACCCTCTACCGCACCGCGTGGGAGCTGCCGCAGAAGGCGCTCATCGACCTCGCGGCGGCGCGGCAGCCGTACATCGACCAGTCGCAGTCGCTCAACCTGTTCATGGCCAGCCCCACCATCGGCAAGCTGTCGTCGATGTACGCCTACGCGTGGAAGAGCGGCCTCAAGACCACCTACTACCTGCGCTCGCGCCCGGCCACCCGGATCGCGCAGACGACCGTCCCCGTCGCCGAGGCCGTCGCCTGCTCGCTGGAGAACCCGGAAGTCTGCGAAGCCTGCCAGTAAAGGACGGACCCCCATCATGCTGCTCGACCCCGGAATGGACCTCACGCTCCGCCCGATGCGCTACCCGGACTTCTACGAACGCTACCGGGCCGCCATCCGCAACACCTGGACGGTGGAGGAGGTCGACCTGCACAACGACCTCGCCGACCTGACCAGGATGACGCCGCAGGAACGCCACCTGATCAACCGCCTGGTCGCCTTCTTCGCCACCGGCGACTCCATCGTGGCCAACAACCTCGTGCTCAACCTCTACCAGCACGTCAACGCCCCCGAAGCGCGCCTCTACCTGAGCAGGCAGCTGTACGAGGAGGCCGTGCACGTGCAGTTCTACCTGACGCTGCTCGACACCTACCTGCCCGACCCGGACGAGCGGGTCAAGGCGTTCGCCGCGATCGAGCACATCCCGTCCATCCGGGACAAGGCCGAGTTCTGCTTCCGGTGGATCGACTCGATCAACGGCATCCAGCGGCTGGAGAGCGCCGCCCAGCGGCGGCAGTTCCTGCTCAACCTCATCTGCTTCGCCGCCTGCATCGAGGGCCTGTTCTTCTACGGCGCCTTCGCCTACGTCTACTGGTTCCGCTCCCGGGGGCTGCTCGACGGGCTGGCCGCCGGGACGAACTGGGTGTTCCGCGACGAGTCCATGCACATGGAGTTCGCCTTCAGCGTCGTCGACACCGTACGCTCCGAGGAGCCCGAGCTGTTCGACGACGACCTGCGCGACCAGGTCACCCGCATGCTGGAGGAGGCGGTCGAGGCGGAGCTGGCCTTCGCCCGCGACCTGTGCGGCGACGGCATGCCGGGGATGAGCGTCGAGCAGATGCGCGCCTACCTGGAGTACGTGGCCGACCAGCGGCTGGCCAGGCTCGGCATGCCCGGCCGCTACGGCAGCGCGAACCCGTTCGCGTTCATGGAACTGCAGGACGTGCAGGAGCTGGCAAACTTCTTCGAGCGGCGCGTCTCCGCGTATCAAGTTGCGGTTGAGGGCAATGTGACCTTTGACGAGACGTTCTAGAACATTTGGGGGAGTAGCGCGTGCAGCCGACGTCCAACTGGCTGATCATGGCCGTCTCCGTCGCCGGGGCGATCCTCGGCGTGGAGCTGGCCAGACGGGTGCTGTCACGGGTGGGCCGCAAGTACGCGCTCGCCCGGCACCTGGTGGAGCACTGCACGTGGGCCACCTTCGCCATGGCGGCCGTCCTGGCCTGCAACATCGTGTTCGGGCCGTGGATGATGGGCGACACGCGGCAGGAGCGCCAGCTCGGCGAGTCGATCGACCGCGTCATCGGCCTGCTCACCATCGCCACCGTCACCTGGCTGATCATCGGCGTCACGTACGCGCTCACCGACGTCATCCTCGACCGGCTCGTGCTGGTCGAGGGCGAGCGCAACCGGCGGGCCCGGCGCATCATGACGCAGATCGCGCTGGTCCGCCGGATCGCCGCCGCCACCGTGATCGTCGTCGCGGTCGGCGCCATGCTCTTCTCCTTCCCGCAGGTGCGGGCCCTCGGCGCCGGACTGCTCGCCTCCGCGGGCATCGCCGGCGCCGTCGTCGGCATCGCCGCCCAGCCCACGATCGGCAACATGCTCGCCGGGCTCCAGCTCGCCTTCAGCGACGCGCTGCGCCTCGACGACGTGGTGGTGGTCGAGGAGGAGTGGGGCCGCATCGAGGAGCTCACGCTCACCTACGTGGTGCTGCGGCTGTGGGACGAGCGGCGGCTCGTGCTGCCCGTCTCCTACTTCACGCAGAACCCGTTCGAGAACTGGACCCGGCACGGCTCTCGCGTCCTGGCCGTCGTCTACTTGCGGGTCGACTGGTCGGTGCCGGTCGACAAACTGCGCGAGGAACTGTACGCGTTCATCCAGGAAAGCCCGCTGTGGGATCAGAAGGACTGGACGCTCCAGGTCACCGACGTGCTCCCCAACGGGCTGGTGGAGCTGCGCGGCCTGATGAGCGCCGCCGACTCGGCCTCCGCCTGGGACCTCAAGTGCGACGTACGCGAACACCTGGTGAAGTTCGTCCGCGAGAACTACCCCGACGCGCTGCCCCGCTTTCGCGTCGAGACCCCCGAGACCCGGGCCGGGGTCCCCTGGTCGGCGGGCCGCGACACCGCCGCCAAGGGCACGCAGGGCGCGTCGGGCCGCGACGACCCCGGCGACGCCTGAGCGCTCAGCGGCGCCTCAGCCGCCAGAGCGTGACCCCGGCCAGCACCACGGCCGCCACCCCCACCAGCGCCAGGTCGGGCACCCGCACCGACGCCGCCGCCTCCTGCAGCCACGCCTCCCACTCCTCCGGGAACGGCGCCGCCAGCCCGCGTGTGCCGTCGGAGACCAGGAACAGCACGCCCAGCCCGGCGAACACCAGCCCCGACAGCAGCGACGTGGTGTGCACCCGCAGCCTGCCCACCCGCAGCCCGCGACCCCGCAGCCACCGCCGCCCGCCCAGGTCGAAGCGCTCCCACAGGGCCGCGAGCAGCAGCAGCGGCGCCGCCATCCCGGCCGCGTAGACCGCCAGCAGCACGCCGCCGCGCAGCGCGTCGCCGGAGGCCGCCGCCACCGTGAGCACCGCGCCCAGCACCGGCCCGGCGCAGAACCCGGCCAGCCCCGACACCAGCCCCAGCGCCAGCACGGCCCCTGCCGAATCGCCGCGCACGTGCGCCCGCAGCCGCTCCAGCGGCCCGATCGTCCACCCCTGCCCGGCGGCCTGCGCCACGCCCAGCGCGATCAGCAGCCACCCGGCGGCCGTCACCAGCAGGTCCTGGTGGCCGTAGAACAGCCGGCTCGCCTGCGCGGACCCCATCCCGAGCGGCACCAGCACCAGGCACAGCCCCAGGTAGAACAGCAGCGTCCGCCCGGCCAGCCGGCGCCCGCCCGGGAACGCGTAGCCGAAGAACGCCGGCAGCAGCAGCGCCCCGCACGGGCTCAGCAGCGAGAACAGCCCGCCCAGGAACGCGGCGGCGTAACCGACGCCGCTCATCCGCCCCGGCGCGCCTTCTCGATCGCCTCCCGGAACGCCGCCACCGGCTGCGCCCCGAACAGCAGCTCCCCGTTGACCAGGAACGCGGGCGTGCCCGGCAGGCCGAGCTGGTAGGCGAACGCGGTGTCGTGGTCGACGGCCTCCCGCACGGCCCTGCCCCGGCGGTCGCGGTCGAACCTGGCCACGTCCAGCCCGGCCGTGACGGCGGCGGCGCGCAGCCGCGCGGGCGTCACCCGCGTCCCGCCCGCGAACAGCGCGTCGTGGAACTGCCAGAAGCGGCCCTGCAGCGACGCCGCCCGCGCCGCGTAGGCCGCGTCGACGCTGGCCTGGCCCCGGATCGGGTAGTCGCGCCAGAAGACGCGGACGACGCCGGTGCCGATGTAGTCGCGCTGGAGCACGGGCTCGATCTCGCGGGCGTAGCGGCGGCAGTTGGGGCACTGGAAGTCGCCGAACTCGACGATCGTGACGGGCGCGTCCTGCGACCCCTTGGCCAGCTTCAGGTCCACGGGCGGCGGCGTGGGCCCCTCCCACACGGCCACACTCGGGCTCTCGGCCGGAGTGGCCTCCGGAGTGGCCGTGGGGGCCGTGGAGGTCGGGGGCGCGGTGGCCGGGGGAGCGGTGGCCGTCACGGCGGCTTCGTCGTCGCGGTCGAGGGCGGCGACGCCGAGGACCGCCAGCACCGCCGTCCCGGCCACGGCGCCGAGCACCGCCCTGCGTCTCGATCCTGCGTCCATCTGACCCATCATCCCAGCCCCGGGGCCCGGGGGGGGGCGGCGGGGGGGGGCCCCCGCCCCGGCCCCCGGGGGCCCCGGGGGGGGCCCCCGGCGGCGGGCGGCCCCGGCCGGGGGCGGGGCGC
>NZ_JBEZZG010000065.1:0-12615 GCF_040639085.1 Nonomuraea sp. NPDC023979 | reverse complement strand
AGCGTGCACCCGTTCATCGAGGCGGAGAAGCAGGGCGGTCACAGCGTCAAGCGGGCGTGTGAGCTGCTGGGAGTCTCCCGTGCCGCCTTCTACGCACGCCGCAGCGCGGTGCCCGGTCCGCGCGCGGTGCACGATGCCGAGCTGAGCGAGCAGATCGCCGCGGTGCACGCGCGCTCACGCGACAGCTACGGCGCCCCTCGGGTGCACGCGCAGTTGCGGCAGGACGGCCAGCGGTGCGGACGGCGGCGGGTGGCCCGGCTGATGCGCGGGCTCGGCCTGGCCGGACGGTATCGGCGCCGCCGGCGGCAGACCACGATCCCCGACCCGCACGCGAGCCTGCGGCCGGACCTGATCGAGCGCGATTTCATGCCGGACGCGGCGGCCATCGATACGCGCTGGTGCGGCGACATCACCTACGTGCCGACGCAAGAGGGCTGGCTGTATCTGGCCACCGTCATCGACATCGCCTCCCGGCGGGTGGTCGGCTGGGCGACGGCCGATCATCTGCGTACCGGCCTGGTCGCCGAGGCTCTGCGTCAGGCCTGCGCCCGTCGCCGCCCGGCCGGGCCGCTGATCTTCCACTCCGATCGCGGCTGTCAATATACGAGTGCCACCTACGCCGAGCTGGCCGGACGGCTCGGCGTGCGGCTGTCGGTCGGACGGACCGGGCAGTGCTGGGACAACGCGCTGGCCGAGTCGTTCTTCGCCACCCTCAAGGGCGAGCTTTTGGACGAGCGGTCCTGGCCCACCCGCGCCGCCGCCCGCAGCGCGATCTTCGAGTTCATCGAGGGCTGGTACAACCTGCACCGCCTGCACAGCAGCCTGGGCTACCGTAGCCCTGCCGACTACGAGGCCGCTCAGGCGGCCTGACCACCACAACGATGGTGTCCGTCAAACCGGATCAAGCCCAGTCCATCGACTGCCGAGCCAGTGCCGACAGTCTGTTCGGCGGCACATGCGCGAGCTTGAGCCGTCCCAGGTCGAAGGCGGAGATCTCCTCTACCCGATTCAGCGCCTTGGCCAGGCTGCTGCCGGAGTTGCGAGTCGGTGGTTTCCGCAGCCGCTCCAGATCCGACCATCGCTTGCCTACCGGGATCTCCAGCAGTGCGAGTAGCTGGCCGGGCAGCGCCGGATCCACCTGGCGGGTGGCCTTGGCGACCGTAGCGTGCAGCCGGCTCTCCGCTGCCTTGCGGACCTCGGAGACCTGCCGGGCCAGCACATGGACGCCGGGTAAGAGCACCCGATGCCGGCGCAGCCAGCCCACCGCGTGGTCGAACAGAGCGACCGGTCCCTCGGCGTGGATCCACGCCCGGCCGTGGAGGAAGGTCCGGAATTCCCGGCCCATCTCGTGATCCTCGTACACCTTGTAGCCGTAGGCGTCGCGAATCTCCCACGCATGCTCGTAGGCCGTCTGCGTGCGGCGGGTACACGCTTTCACCCACGAGGGATCGGCGATGTCGAGTTGCTTGGCCAGGTACTCCACCACCGGCCACGGCACCTCCAGCGGATCCTCAAGAACAGCCCGACGTAGCGAACCGTCGTCAGGTGGAGAGCGAACCCGAGCTGGTGTGAGCGCGTGCGGCGCTACGCGATCAAGTCCCGGTCGACATCGTCCAGATAGAAGAACCGCTCCAGCTCCGACCGCATCGGCACCTCGGCGAACGTCCCATACGCCGCAGCCTGCTCATCCGTCAGGAACTCAACCGGCATGAAGCGGACGATAGCTACCTGATCGGCTGGTTCGTCCGCATCGCGATCGAACTGTAGTGCTCACGACCAGCGGAAAACGCCAAGATCATTCTCACCGCTCATGGCCGTACCGCTGTTCCTCAACTCCGGATACGCATCACCGCAACTCTTCCGGCTGGCCCTGGTCCGGCGGGACGTCAGTGCAGGTCAGGTGACTCTGAGGCTGCCGAGCATCCGTACATTTCCGATTATGGGTTGCGGGCCGGAGAGGCGGGCGGTCTTGTCGACGTATCGCTCGGCGTCGAAGACCTGATGGAGTGGGGGCGGCGAAGAGAACGGATAGGGCAGGACCGACGGAACCTTGATCAGGTAGAGGCGCCCGGTGGTCATGCCGACCATCGGGCCGGCGCCGGCACCGGTGGTGGTGGGTGGGGTGGCCGCGAAAGCGGCGGACGGCGCGAGACCCACCAGAGCGACCGCTCCGGCCGACACCACGGCGGGCAGCACCTTGCGTCGCGCCACTTCCGCCATGACGTTGATCAGCATTTCGTCGATCTGCTTCTGCCCGGCGATCTCGGCCAGTTCCGCGGCGGTCGCCCTGGAGGCGAGGGCGGATCTGAGCCACGCGGGCGCCGAGGCCAGCGACGTACCGGCCGTCTCACCCGTGACGAGGACGGCATCGGGTACGGCGGCCGCGGCGACGCTCGCTGCGCCGGGCGTCTGGGCCATGATGGTGGCCGGCATGCCGAGGGCCGCCCCTTCCGCGGTGACGATCTCCGCGGTGGTGGCCGCCCCCGCGAGCGCCGTGCCCTCCGCCGCCGCGACCGCGGGAAGCGCCACACCGCCGGCGGAGACTATGAGCGCGGCGGTCACCACGATGGCGACGGAAACGATGACGAGAGTCTCCGTCGGATGATCGAGGGCCCACCGGCCCACTGCGGCGGCCATGTCGGGCAGCCCTCTGACCAGCTCCGCGCCGGTGATGCTGAAGGTCGGGAGCAAGCCGGCCATCGACTTTCCGGCCGCCGCGCGGGCTTGCCCTCCGGTGCCGAGCATTCTGATCTGAGAGGCGAGGCGCGCGCGTTTCGGCCCTTCGATCGCGTTGGCGTAGTAGGCCTCGTCGCAGCAGAGGAAATACCGTTCTCCCGGAGCTCCGATGAGCCGGGAGTACATGGAGTCGCGGATGGCGGCGAGGCCGTCGCGCATCTCGTCCACGATGGAGTCCGCGACGATGGACAGGAAGGGGGTCTTGGACAGGTCCTTGCCCGCGACGACCGGCGAGGTCTGCCGCGGGGGAGTGGCCTTGGGGTCGGCGGGTTGCAGCGATTCGGTGATGGCCTTGGTGGCGCTCTTGGCCTCCGCGGAGGCACCGAGCGTGTTGACCTCCAGCAACATTCTCACGGCGAAGTTGGCCACGCGATCGGCCTCGTCCTGGGTGAGCCGTTCAGGGCCGTCCAGGGTGACGCAGATCCTGTACAGCAGGACGCCGGGGTGCCTGCGCTGGACCTCGATGTCGATCGAGGCGATGGCGATCTTGAGCGGGGCCAGCCACAGGTTCATCAGGTAGCGCCAGACGGCGATGAACTTGCACTCCAGGGGGATCTCCTTGACGACCAGGAACGGATAGGTCGTGCCACGGCTGTAAATCCCGCTGATCCGGTGCCGTACGTAACTGGCCTCGACGTCGACCAGCTTCTGCAGCGCGTCTGCTTCCCCTCTATGGTTGCGCGGCTTGATCTCGTAGATCTCCGACCGGCCGCCCCCGGGAGGCGGCGGACCGATCGGCGGAGCCTTGGTCACCGTCGTGAACCCGAAGCTGAAGAACCGGGAGACTCGTGGACCGTTGAACGTGGAGATGTCCGGGCGCGGCAGGTTCCGGTCGGCGCGCAGGGCCTCGAAGGTGACCTTCCCCTTGTGGCGGGTCGACAGGACGGCGGCGTAGGAGATCTCCCCCACGTCCCACCAGTCCTGCACGCCCGGAACGTGCTGCCTGAACAACTGGACGGGCTGGCCCAGCGTCTCGCTCAGATAGTCGAGGAAGATCGGCCCTTCGATGATCTTCAGAGCGAACGTGCTGGCCTGCGTCGAGCTCAGCGTGTTGCTCGGGACCATGCAGACGCGCCGTCTCATGACCACACGCCTCCTGGTGCCGGGCGTGCGGCGATCACGCCGTGGTGTCGAGCTTGCTGTTCAGCTCGATGTCGATGCCGCTCGTCGGTGTGTAGTCGTACCAGGTGCCGACCAGCGAGGCCGCCGCGCCGGCAGAGATGTCGGCATCGGCCCCTGTTCCGCCTTCATCACCGTCGGCGCCGAAGGAGAACAGGTCGTAGTCGTTGCTCGAGCCTGGCATGGTGTACTTGAGCGCCTTCCCCCACGCGTCGATGAAGGGCCCGCCCGAAAGACTGGACAGCGCGCTGGGATAGCTCCCGTTGGCCTTGTAGAACTCCTCCAGTTTCAGGATCACCTGCTCCATCGTCGCCCAGGTCTTACGCTGCTGAGGAAGCAGCAGCGGGCGGGCGTGCGTCTCAGGGTTGGCCGGAGGGATGCCCATGTAGTTGGTCCGGGCATGATTGGCTATCTCCTGCGCGATCGGCAGGTAAGGGGTGGACCCGGTGCCGCCGAGACTGCCCGAGTCGATCAGCTTCGTGAACTGCTCCTCGAAGCCCGGACGGACCGGAATGACGATGCGCGCGTATCCGGAGCGCAGGAAGTCGCGGTGGTTGACGTCCGGGTGCTCGAACAGCATCTTCTCCCGCGCCAGGTCGTCCGATCCCCAGAAGTACGGATACAGGAAGTAGAGCAGGTTCTCCCACTCCACCGCATGGTGCACGAACTTGACGACGTCACCCATCTCTTTGAGATTCGCCCAGTCCGCCGGCGTCAGCTGATGCTGGTCGGCGCCCCCGGTCTGGTCGTCGGGCAAGTCTTTCTGCTCGTCGCCGACGATCTTCTTCAGAAGCACGCTCGTCTTCGCCGGGGAGACCCGGTAGTCGGGGCCCAGCAGCCAGGTGATGACCTGCCGGATCAGCTCCTCGCGCTCCAGCCTGCGCAGCGTCAAGGTGTCCTTGCTCGTCAGATCGGCCCACAGGCGGTCACGCTGCTCCTGCAGGCGGGCGATCTCTTCGCGGTAGGCGTTGAACGCGGCGTCACGCATCGCCGACCACGCCTGCTGCCGCCAGGACGCGAACGCCTCGGGCGTGCGGTTCGCTCCGGCCCTGACCGTCAAGTGAATGAGCTCCGACGGAAGGTAGAGGATCTCCAGCACCTTCTTCTTCGAGCCGCCGCGCGCCTCGGACGTGAAGAGGAAAGTGCCGCTGTGAGGAAAGGAACCCGGCGTGACCTGCATCACGACGGGCGGCGGGATCTGCATGGCGGGATTGTCATGCTCGCCCGTCCAGCTTCCCGTACCCGCGACCTCGGAGCCCACGGTGTAGCCGTCCGGGGCGATGAATTCGAACACTTCGAGATTGACGCCGGGATCGGGCGGGTCGGGATTGTGGAGCTTCCTGGAATCACTCAAAGCCGTTTTAGCCGGCGGGGGCGGATCGACCGCCGCACTCCATTTCGTCGCCTCCGCGCTCCAGTTGGCGTCGGTCAGCTGGTCGAGGGTGAGCGGGAAGACGAACGGCTTCCTGATCTGCGCGTCGAGCTCGCGAACCTGGCGGTACAGCGCCCAGAGCCGAGCTCCGGGATTGGGCACCATGATGTCGAAGGTCAGCCGCAGCCCGTACCGGAACAGATCGGTGCGCCACTTGCGCATCATGCGGTAGAAATCGATGCGCAGCGCCTTGGTATCGCTCGGATTGGTGATGGTGCGGAAAGAGCTGTCCTCCACGCCCGACTTCTTCTCGAGCTTGAGCGAGATCTTGTGCTCCTGCCGGGAGCGGGAGGATGCCTTCTCCGTCACCTCGCGGGAGCGCTGCGTGCTCGTCTTGAGCGCTTCACGATTGTCCGACGTACTGGTCAGCCCCGTGGTGACCGTCATGGACACCGGTCCATAGCTTCCTGACGCGACGGCCTGGAAGTTGAAGGCGCTGGCGTGCTTGCTCTCGTTCTCGGCGGAGAGCGAGGCGTCGGTCTTCTCCGCTACGCCGCGTTCGCTGTAACTCTCGAAGAAGTCCTGGACGATGTTCTCGTACTCTTCGCCGGTCGTGGACCATTCCTTGTGAGAGACGGTAATGGTCTCCTTGGGTGCCAGCGGGATGGTGAACATCAATTCCCCGCGTTCGATGCCCGCCGGGTACATTTCGATGCGTTCGAGGTGGAGACGCCCGACAGGCGCCACCTTGAAGGTCTGCTCGAAGGCGTCGATCTGCAGGCTCCCCCCTCCGCCGAGGTCGCCGCTCACCGCGCTGCGCGCGACCGCCAAGAGTGCGGAGATCGGGATCGCGGCGGCGGTCGGCGCCATCCGGGAGAAGACATCAGGCGCCAGGGACGCACGCGACAGCTCCCGCTTCACGTTGACGACCTGCTGCAGGTGCGACCGGTCGTAGCCCTCGCCGGCGTCCTGCCGCTGCTGGGCCTCGTCCTCCTGCCGCATCAGCTTCTCAACGCCGGCTTCGAGCTCGTCCGGCGTCAGGGGGATCTGGTCGATGAAGTTCAGTTTCTCCAACGCCCGGCCGGGCCGCCGGTCCTCCTCGGCGAACTCCGTGGCGCTGAGCTTGATCTGGGTGTAGTTGGCCGAGCGAAGGATCCGTTTGCTGTTGGAGAGCTCCATGGCCTGCCTCGAGTGCCAGCGAGCGCCACTGCGCCCGACAGTCCTGCGGAGATCTGGCGGCGCCGATGCGAGCCCGTCCCCTGCGTTCAACATCCCGTGCTGTGCCCTGGCGGTGCCGCCGGGTAACCCGAGGGCTTCGTACATGGCCGGCGGCCTGCCGAATCTTTGCCGCGAGCCGTCACCGGTCTTTAGCTGATCAGGCAGTGCGGAATGAACGCGGCCTGATCGCGAACGCCGGGCCGTCCTCCACGATGCGCTGGGTGACCAGCGACGCCACCCGCCCGATCATCGTGGGCAGGCCCTCGACGTCGCGGATCTCGTACGACGGCCAGTTCGGTCTCGGGGAGCCGCCGGGCTTCATCGGCTCCGGTCAGGCGCGTACGCGGCTGGGAGGCGTCCAGCGCCGTGGCACGGAGGCTGCCGAGGAACAGTTGTCGGTCGATGTTCAGCTCGCCGCCGATGACGGGCAGCGGCCGGGACAGCGTGATGACGCCGGGGCCTCCACCTGGGCGTGAGGACCGCAAACGCGGGGTGGTGGGAGCCGCATGCCGGGCACATGATTATGATCATGGTCATGGCGGAAATGATCTACTATTCCGCTGCGTAGCTGCCCGACCCCCCGAAGGGATGCTTCATGTCCACCAAGCTCACCCGCGCCGCCGCGACCTCGTTCGCGGCGGTCGCTCTGGCTACGGCGACGGGATTCGCGCTGGCGGCGCCCGCCGGCGCCACGACCGCGTCGGTCACCTCGGCCGCCGCTTCCACCTGGATCAAGTACGGCGACTACTCGTCCGAGGCCAAGTGCGTAGCCAAGGGCAAGGCGCTGAGGAGCAGCGGCGCCTACCTGTCCTACTACTGCACGTACACCGGTTTCTTCACGCTGATGGTGCTGACCCGGTAGCCACCTGATCACCTGCGGCCCGGGGGGCATTCCTCCGGGCCCTTCGTCATGTACGGGCCTTCGAGGAGGCTGAGTGCAGAGATCAGTGGGGATCGCTCAAGAACGAGTACCACGGGCCCCACAGGCCCGAGGTGTCGCCCGGCCTCCTGTCAGGGCTCCAGATGTACGCGAGGTGGCTGTCGCTGAGGGGGGAGACGACCGTGTCGCGCCAGACCGGCCCTCTCCATGTCCGCGTGGTGGCCATTCCGCCCTTCCGTCGATTTTGTTTCACAGATAAACTAAAAGGGGCTCTGGCGTAATGACGGCTGACCTTCCGGGGCGAACAAGGAAGCCATGACCAGCGACGACTTCGTTCCGCCGGCGCTGCGCCGGCTGTGGCGGCTGCCGGAGTCCTCGCGGCTGGGGCGGCCCGCAGCCCTCGACGTCGACCTGGTCGTCGCCGCCGCCGTGGAGATCGCCGACCGCGACGGGCTCGGCGGCGTGACGATCCCCAAGGTGGCCAAGAGCCTCGGCTTCACCGGCATGTCGCTCTACCGATACGTCGGCTCCAAGAACGAGCTGCTGACGCTCATGGCCGACGCCGCCGCCGGCCCTGGCTGACCCGCGTGCCCACCTCCGGACCGCCCTCCGGGCCCAACCAGATCGCTCCGGCACCGGGCTCGACTGGGCGCACAAGGTCGGCGTCCTGACCCTGATCAACGGCTACGTGGTCCAGTCGGTGCGGCAGCACGGCGAGCTGGCCGAAGGCAGGCCCGCAGGCCAGGGACAGGCCGGCGCCGAACGCGACTACGGCCGCGCGCTGGCCCGGCTCGTCGATCCGGGGCGCTTCCCCGAGACGGCCCGGCTGTTCGCCTCCGCGCTGTTCGAGACGCTGCCGGCGGACACCCCCGACGCGGCGGTCGCCGACCTGGACTTCACGCTCGGGCTGGATCTCATCCTCGACGGCGTCGCCGTGCGGATCGGGCCGTCCTGACGCCGCGGAATCCCCGTCACGATCGCGGATGACCAATATCATGGACGAGAGGTGTGCCGGCGACCTGAGGGATCCGCAGGATGAGACCGCTCCCGTGCACGTGCTTACTCGTCGGTGCCGTGCTGCTCACCGCCTGTTCCGGCCCGCCGCCGGTCCCGGACACCGAGCCGCCGACGCCGCCCGCGTCCGCCACCAGCGCCGCCGCGCCACAGACCACCCAGGCACGGACGTTCACCCGGGAGGGTGTCGTCTACCCCGGGACCGTGATGGACCTGACGGTCGAAGCCGTCGAGAGGCACTCGTCACTGACCACGCTGAAGATGGAGCTCAGCAGCGACTCCGGTGACTTCCAAGGCCCGCACTTCGGCCACGGGACACTGCCCGACCACTTCGCCGAGTTCTGGCTGCTCGACCCGGTCGGCAAGAAGCTCTACTGGACCCTGCGGGAGAACGACGGCGACGGCAAGGCGTTCGGCACCAGGCACGTCACCTCCGGCGGAGACTCGGAGACCTGGCGCGAGGGCACCCGCTACCCGGTCGAGGTGTACTTCCCGCCGCTTCCCCCCGAGGTCGAGAAGGTCACCGTGATCGGCGCCGACGGGCTCGCCGAACTGACCGGCATTCCCGTCACGGCCGCGACGGCGGCGCCGGTCGCCAAGCCGCGGGACGACGGCGACGCGGCGCCCGGCCAGGAGTTCCAGTGGCCGGTCACCCCGCCTGCGGGTGAGATCTGGTCGCAGGTGGAGGACCTTCAGGAGTTCGTCGAGACCGAGCAGCGCTCGACCACCCAGGCCGGCGCGGACGAGACCGTCGCGCTGCGCACCGACGTGCTGTTCGCCTTCGACAAGGCCACCTTGTCCGCCAAGGCCACCGCCGTGCTCGACGAGGTGGCCCGGGAGACCGGCGAACGCGCCGAGCCGCCGCTCCTCATCGAAGGGCACACCGACAGCAAGGGCTCCGCCCCCTACAACCAGACGCTCTCCGAACGGCGCGCGCGAGCCGTACGCGACCACCTGGCGACCCGGCTCGGCGACGCGTACGACTACCGGGCCACCGGCAAGGGCGAGAGCGAGCCCACGGCCGCGAACCAGCGGCCGGACGGAAGCGACAACCCGGACGGCAGGGCCCGCAACCGGCGGGTGGAGATCTCCTACAAGATCAAACAGGAGGCGCCCACCACGCCGTCGGACTCGACGCCCGCCGAGTTCCGCGACGACCTCGGACCCGTGATCGGGTCGATCACCCGGGGCGAGCTCAAGGTGGACGTGCACCCGTTCTACCGCGACGGCGCCTACCTGGTGGGCAGCTTCGAGGTGCGCAACCTGAACCAGGACGTGGCCGCGGTGCCTCAGCCGCAGCCGTTCAGCGGGGTGTTCAAGCACGAGTGGGTGACCCACTCGGCGTACGGGATGTTCACCGTGGTCGACGAGAGCCGCCGCGCGCGTCACTACCCGGTGCGCAGCAGCGAGTCCTTCTTCGTGGAGAACGCGGTCACCGCCATCGGCCCCGGTGGCACGCAACGCGTCTTCGTCTACTTCCCGGCGCCCCCCGACGACGTCAAGTCGGTGACGTTCGAGGTCAAGGACCAGGTGCAGAACTTCGGCAAGGTAACCGACGTCCCCGTGCTCGCCGCCCCCTGACCCCGCAGGACTGACCGCCGCAGGATGCCACCGTCGCAAGCCTCACCAGACCGTGATCGCTGTAGTCCGGCATGGCGGAATCCCAGTCGTGATTGGTCGGCACGAAATTGAACCCCATATCGCGCAAGGGGTGAAGTTCTGGCGCTGACGGCCTGATACTGAAAGGCCGAACTGCCGAAATTCAGTCGCGCGACTTCGAGGTGCTCGGGTAGCTCGTCAAGAACATGTGGTATTCGAATGGCGATGGTCCGCCCAGGCGCAATGCCCCCGGCATGCGCGTCGTCAGCCGCACACGCGGCCCTGGTAGCGATACTGCCGGCCGCCCCGCGACTGCTCGCAATAGCCCTCGGAAAGCGCTGTCGCCGTCATACGGCCGGGCGGCAACGTGGCGTAGACGGCGTCGTTCTCATCGGTTTCGTTGACGACCCTGAACAACTCGCCGGGGCCGATCTGGCACGCGGACAGGGTGAGCAGAATCAGGAACCCCGCCGCTAAACCGCACACGTGCTGGCCCGCTCATTCGAGCGACCTCCTCCTGGACGGCGGTCACGGTGTCTTGGGAGTGAAGAAGGCCGTAACCGGCACATCGACGAATCGCGGGTACTGATTGTTGGGGAAGTAGTAGCCACGCGTCCAGCAACTCACCTTCACGGCGCTGGTCCCGACCGTGTATGAAATGGAGACCTTGCCAGGGTCGTGCGGCTGGATCCTCGCACCGTGGACGGTGGCGTACTTGGGGCTGGTCTGTGTCTCCGGCGGCGTGTAGAGGTCGGTCTGCTGCGTCCCGAATCCCCAGGGAGTCAGGGACCGGCACCACGACTATCTTGCCTGGAGCCTGGGATGCTCTCGACCTCTGGTGCTCGCCGCACCGCGGAGCCGGCCGGGCGAGCACCCGGCCCGCGCCTCGAGAATTGGGAAGCAGGCACCGGCACCGACCACGGGCAAGGGCGATGCCGGACTCGGGGTAGCCCCACCCCGCGTAAGCCCGCCGCTGAGGTCGGCCAGTTCGGACAGCCAGCGGCGGCCAGCCGGGTCGCGCGGTTCCCCACCTGTTCAACAACGCGCTCGCGTCTGGCCTGCCGGTGCGCCCACGTCCGGCCCGGCGACATCGCCTGGCCTGCTCCGCGCTGCCGGGCCGCCCCGATCTTCGGGGCGGCCCGGCAGGCTCACGAGTCCTCGCAGGAGTTCAGCGTCTCGGTGTCGCAGAAGTCGTTGTCCGCTCCGCCGAATCCCTGGTCGAACCCGGCGTTGCCGACCAGGATGTCGTTGCCGCCCCTGCCGTGCAGGATGTCGTCGTGGTCGTCGCCCGAGACGAAGTCCTTGCCCGCGCCGCCGAAGAACGTGTCGGCCCCGGGCCCCATGAAGACCCTCGACGGCAGTGCGGTGTTGTTGCTCAGGGTGTCGTCGCCGCCTTGCAGGTTGGCCTGGATGTTGGTGACGCCCCCGCTCGGGCACTGCACCGTGTGGGTGTCGACCTGCTGGCAGACGCCCGCGGTGATCAGCGCGTCCTTGCTGTTCCTCACCACGAGGAAGCCGTTCTGGACGCTGATGGAGACATTGTCGCCGACGTTCGCCGAGTTGACGGAGAGCCGGCCGCTGCTCGACGTCACGTTGGTGAAGGCGTGCGCCGGTGCCGACAGGGCCAGCAGCGGTGCCGCCACCAGTGCCCCCAGGGTGAGCGTGCGCAGTGCGTTCCTCATCTTGCTCCTTAGGTGTGTTCCGGGCCCCGGCGATGAGTAGACACCGAGTACGCGGGGGAGGTCCGCGTAACAATGAGCACTGCAAGGCCGTACTTCTGCCTTGCGCCCCCGGATCGGATAGCGGCTGCAGGCCGCGCTGTGCAGGGCCGACAATGGGCCGATGGCCTGGATCGGTGGATTGTCCGGTCGGCGGGGCGACGGTGTGATCGCGGCGGTCACCACCGCGGCCACCCTCGGCCCGCTGCTGGTGTCCGGCCCGAAGGCGTGGTGGATCGTCGCCCTGGGCGTGGTCGCCTCCGCGCCCGTCTACTGGCGCAGGCGCGCACCCATGACGGTGGCGCTGCTGGTCGGCGCCGCGATGAGCGTCATGGTCTTCTGGGAGAAGCCGTTCCTCCCGTTCGGCCCGCTGGTCGCCGTCCACACCATCGCCGACCGCAGCCCCGCGTGGCAGCGGCTGGCCGCGATCCCGGCGATCGCCGCCGTCGTCGGGGTGTCCCTGGCGCTGCCGGGGGAGGACAGCGAGACGTTCCGCCTGGTCGGCATCGCTTTCGTGGCCGCGTACGCGCTCGGCACCACTGCGCGGGCGAGCCCGTCACGTACCACGGAACTGACCGAACGGGCACGCCGCCTCGAACAGGAGCACGTCGCCGAGGCCGGGCCCGTGGTCGTCCGGAGCGACCCGCTGCCCGTCAGCCGGGTGCTCGGCGCTTGCAGGCGCGCCGTGTTCGCGGTCACGGCGCGGCCCCAGGCGCCAGGGGAAGCTGGAAAGGTCGGGTGAGGGGGGTGCCCACAAGAACGTGTAGGGGGCGGAATGTCAGCGGATAGGCGGGTGCGATCGGTCGCCGTCACGCGAGGGTGAGGTGCCGCGCTCCCGGGACCCCGCTCCGCCATTCGGTGTCCGTCATGCGCAGTACGCGCCGTCCGATCCAGCCGTAGGCGGCCAGGTGCAGCAGGGCGCCGGTGGACTGGACGGCGGGCGTCTGGTCCATGGTCAG
>NZ_JBEZZG010000064.1:0-15817 GCF_040639085.1 Nonomuraea sp. NPDC023979 | reverse complement strand
GCGGAACTGGGCGGCATCTGCGTCATCACCGGCGAACCGGGCCGGGGGACGCGGGTGGAGGTGATGCTGCCCCTGCCGACGACGGTCTCGGCGGGAACGCCGGCAGGCGTCCGTCTTGATGCCCCAGGAGGACGCCCCCTTCTGACCACGAAATGGACAACAGGTGGTCTGTTGGAAGATCGCGCCGGTGGTGGACCCTGGCCAGGCGAAGGTCGATCCGGTCATCGACGGCCGGCATGCCAATGCTGAGGGGAAGCATTCATGAGAAGATCGTTAAGGCTCGCGGCCCATGCCCTGACCATGGGTTTGGTCGCCGGCCTCGGCATCGTGGGCGTCACCGCGCCCGCGTGGGCCGAGCCGCCCCCTCCCGAGATCGCGGAGAGCGCCAGCGCCGCCCACCTGAAGTTCCGGCCGCTCCTGGACTATGACAACGACGGCTGCTACCCGTCGGTGGCCATCGGCCACGACGGCGCCATGAACCCGGGGCTGAAGCTCGGCGGCGCACGCAACGGGGCGTGCCACGACGCCTCCGACCTGAAGAACAGCAACATGTACGCGCGCACCCGGTGCAACGCCAACGGCTGGTGCGCGCACAAGTACGCGCTGTACTTCCAGAAGGACCAGAAGAACGACGGCACCCTCGTACACAACGGACACGTCCACGACTGGGAACACATCGTGGTCTGGACCAAGGACAACGAGGTCAAGTACGTCGCCGCCTCCCAGCACGGCAGCTATGTCGTCAGGGAGCCTGCCGAGATCGAGATGGACGGCGACCACCCGAAGATCGTCTACCACTTGCAGGGCGGCGACACGCACGCGTTCCGGTTCGCCGACAAGGGCGAGCAGCCGGAGAACCATGAGGGGCGCTGGCACGAGCCGGACCTGATCAGCTGGAGCGGCTTCCCCTCCAACGCGCTGCGCGACAAGCTCGCGGCACACGACTGGGGCTCGGCCACCCTCGCCCTCAAGGACCAGGGCAACGAATTCGCCCGCGACCTCGCCAAGGCCCACCGCCGGCTCGTCGCCAACGGCGAGTATTACGAGGAGGAGGAGCTGCCCTTCGACTTCAACATCTACACCAACATCCTGCCGCCGGGGATGCCGGACCCGAACACCCCGCCTCGTGACGACGACGGTGGCGGCGACGACGGTGGCGGCGACGGCGAACCCGCGGACTCCCTGCGGGTGATGGGGCTGGGGTCGTCCAGCACCTTCGGCGAGGGCAGCCCGGACGGCAACGGTTACAGAGACGTGGCCGACCACGGGTTCAGCGACCTCTTCGAGGCCAAGGACGCGGCGGCGGCCGCCGCCCAGGACACCACCCCCAAGGTGGACTGGGTCGGATCCGTACGGGTCGGAACCATGCCCGACCGCGACGTCGAAGGCTGGCGGGGATACAAGATCAACCAGATCGCCGACAAGGCGCGGTGCGCTGTCAAGACGTACCAGCCCAACCTCATCACGCTCATCGCGGGCGGCAACGACGTCATCTATGACCACGAGATGGGCGGGGCGATCGGCCGGCTCGAATCCCTGATCAAGCAGGTCATCGAGGACGACTCGCGCGTGACCGTGCTGGTGGCCGGCATGCAGCCGTTCGGCGACCCGGCCACCAACCGGCGCGGAGAGGCGTTCACCGCCCAGATCGCCGAGCTGGCCGGACGGCTGGCCGGCCAGGGACTGCGGGTCGGGTACGCCGACACCACCGGGCTGGAGCTGTCCGATATCGGCTCCGACAACGTCCACCCGAACGCCGCCGGCTACCGCAAGATCGGCGAGGCGTTCGTGAAGGCGGCCCGCGAGGCCATGGGCAAGAACTGGATCCGCAAGCCGCACGCGATGGCGGCGAACGCGGGCAGCAATCCCTGCGGTCTCGTGGACCACGGCCCCGGCCTGCACGTGCCGACGTCGGACAAGCTGGGCACCGGCTGGGAGGACCGCGGCGTCATCCAGGAGACCCAGTTCCCCTCCAGCAACAGGTTCTGGATGGTGGACATCAACCAGGACCGCAAGGCCGAGTTCGTGACCGTGGACACGAACCAGAACTTCCGGTTCTGGTGGAACAGCGGGCCCTCGGGGAGCAAGTGGGTGCCGTTCGTGGAGGGCACCCACTCCTACAAGCCGCCCGGCGGCGCGGTCGGCAACATGCTGCGCTTCGCCGACGTGGACGGCGACGGCTTCCCCGACTGCCTGACCGTATGGCTGACCGGGCAGGTGGACGTGCGCACGTGGAACGCCGGCGCCCCGGCCGGGCAGCGCATGTGCATGAAGAAGTACGACGGCGTGGCGAACGTCTTCTCCAACGGCTCAGAAGGGGACAAGCTGACCATCGATCCCAACACGAGGATCCGCTTCGCGGACGTCACCGGAGGCGGCCGCGATGACTACCTGCTGCTCAAACCCGACGGTACGGCGACCGCGTGGTACAACAGGGACTTCCAGGTCAAGGGCGAGCGCAAGTACCTGGATTGGGCCCCGCCCCAGAAGATCAGCGGCCCGCTCAAGTACCCCCGCGAGATCCGTTACGCCGACATCAACGGTGACAGGCGCGCCGACCGCATCCTCATCACCGCCAAGGGCGGCGCCAGGGCCTGGATCAACGAAGGGGCCAAGGGCGCCGGCGGGAAGTATCGCGACATCGGGCGCATAGCCGGTGACGCGGAGGTGCCGGTCAAGGACATCCACTTCGCCGACCTCGACGGGGACGGCAAGGCCGACTTCCTGCGCATCGGCTGGACCGGCGTCACGCACGCCTGGCTCAACAAGCTGCCGCCCGAGTACTTCGCCAAGTTCCACCCGTAGGACCCCAGGTCTGAGTTGTGCCCGGTCAGCGTGGAGCCTGACCGGGCACGTCGCCGTTGCCGCCTCCCCCGCACCCTCCGATGGCGAACATCCTCGACCAGGGTGCGAACCTGGGGAAAACCCGGCCACGACTCCTTGGGGACAGGGCGCACAATGCAGTGTTTGCGTAAAAGCTTGAATCGACCGTAAAAACTCCCGCACCGCCGCGCGGCAGCGGTTTCGGAAATCTTGCGCAGCGACTTGACGTCGGCCCGGAAGCAGGAGTGACGATGGAAAGAGAAAGCGCGAGGCGACACAAAAAGGGGGTGGTCTCATGCTCAAGGAAGTATTCGCGGCGAGCGCTCTGGTGACGGTCGCGATCGCTCCCTCGGCGGTGTCGGCGACTCCGCAGGTCCGGGCCGGGGGCTCTACTCAAAGCACGCCGGCGGCGGCACCGGCATCGCTCGGCGCGTGCGCGGCGGCCGCGGCCCCGAAATGCAAGTGGATGGAAGGCAGCAAGAACCGGTGCCGGCTCTGCAAGACGAAGAGCGGCAACTGGAAGCAGCAGTACTGCGAGCCGAAGACCAGCAAACCCCAGAAGGAAGAAGGACCCAAGCAGATCACCTGCACGTTCAAGACGAGCCAAATAATCGAGGACGGAAAGACGAAGACCCGTCAATGCGAGGTGTGCAAGGACAGAAATACAGGCAAGGTAATATCCGATAAATGCTTCGAAGGCTGACCCGAGTCGCTGCTGGGCTGTGCCGAAACGGCCCAGCAGTTCCGTGCCTCGCAGGAGCGCCCGCCCCCGCGGCGTCGGGGTCCCTGGATCGGGCTGCGAAGATCAGCCGAGCGTGAACGTCCTGGCGGGGATACGGCCCCGGCTGGGAGGGTGGGCGTCATGATGGAAGACTTGCGGGACGCCGAACGCCGGCTCCAGGCCGCGCAGCTCGCCGGAGATGTCGAGGCGCTGGATCGGCTGCTGGACGATCGGCTGATCTTCACGTTCGGTGCGAACGTGGCGACCAAGGCGGACGACCTGGAGCTGCACCGCACCCGGACGCAGGTGCTGACGAAGGTGGCCGAGGAGGACTTGACCGTGCTCGCCGATGGGCACACCGGGGTGACGTGGTTTCTCGGCACCGTCGAAGGCACCGTCTCCGGTGCGCCGTTCTCGGCCAGGATGCGCTACACCCGTACGTGGCTGTACACCGAGACGCACGGCTGGCGAATCATCGCCGTGCACGCCGGCACGACCGATTGACATAGGCGCGCACGGGGCAGTCGCGGCTCGTTCTGGCCGAAGCCCCACGTCGGTTCAGTTGCCGGCCTGATCGGTGGCGGACCCGACGGCTTCGTCCAGCATCTGGGAGAGGCCGGCCACCGTCGGGTTCTCCAGGATCGTGCGCACCGGCACCCGTAGCCCCAGCTCGGTCCGCAAGCGGGACGCCATCCGGACCGCGAGCATCGAGTGCCCGCCCAAGGCGAAGAAGTCGTCGTGCGGGTCGACGCGCGGCACCTCGAAGAGCTCGCACCAGATCGCGGCGACGACGCCGGCGGTTCCGGTCCGGACGCCGCCGGACTCGTCCCCGGCGGTGGAGCTCCCGGCCCTCTCGGAGTAGTCGCTCACTCGGCGCTCCCCCGCCCGGGCCGCAGGTGCTGCAGCCGGTTCCGGCGGTCGCGCAGCCGGGCCGCACGCGCCCGGTCGGGCGGCTCGGCCGCCGCCTGTCCCGTTCCTGGGTCACCGGCCAGGTGCCGCGCAAGCGTGGCGATCGTCGGGAACTCCAGCAGTGACACCAACGACGTCTCCTCTCCGGTGCGAGCACCGATCAGGGTGTGTACGGCGGCGAGGGCGAAGGACGTGCCCCCGAGGTCGAAGAAGTTGTCGTCGAGGCCGATGTCGTCGCGGCCCAGCACTTCCCGCCAGATCTGGACGAGGTCCTGCTCCAGGCCGATGCGGGACGACGTCGTGGGAAGGGGGCGGGGCGCCGGTGCTGCCGCCGCCGGACCCGGGGGCCGGGGGACGACGACCCCGTCCGGGCTGGGCAGGGACCGGATCGGGGCCGCCGGCTCCGCGACGGCCGCGACGAGCAGCCGCTCGAAGTGCGCGGCCATCCGGGCCACGGTGGCGGCCTCGAACAGGTCGGCCCGGTACGTGAGCGTCAGGTCGAAGTCGTCCCCGCCCTCGGCCGAGCGGAAGACCACCAGGTCGAGGTCGACCTTCGCCCCGGTCGGCGGGAGGTCGACGGCCGTGGCGCGCAGCCCTTCCAGGCGTGGGCTCACGATCGGCTCCTGCTCGAAGGAGAAGAACGCCTGGACCAGCGGGGCGTGCCCGGGGTCGCGGTCCGGCGAGAGTTCCTGTGCGAGCTGCTCCATCGTGACGTCGCGGTAGGTCAGGACGTCCAGCAGCTCCGACTGGACGGACCGGCAGAGGTCGGCGAAGCTCCGGTCGCGGTGGGCCTCGACGAGCACCGGCAGCGTCGTGGCGAAGAACCCGATGACGCTTTCGAGCTCGGCGCGGTCGCGGGCACTCACCGGGACGCCGACCAGCACGTCCCGGGTGCCGGCGAGCTGGGCGAGGAAGGTGGCGTACGCGGTCAGCACCAGCACGAACGGTGTCACCCGCAGGTCCCGCGCCAGCCGCAGCGCCGGTCCCATCACCGCCGCGCGAAGCGTGTGCCGGTGATTGCCCCCGCGCGGGCCGGCGACCGCCGGACGGGGCCGGTCGGCCGGCAGCCGTAGCACCGTGGGGACCCCGGCGAGGCGGTTCCGCCACCAGCCGAGCTGTTCGGCGTCGGCGGGGCGGGCCCGCTGCCAGGCCGCGTAGTCGGCGAACCGCACGGCCGGCGCGGCGCGCTCGGGTTCACCGGCGTACGCCTCCGCCAGCTCACCGAAGAACACCTGCAGCGACGGACCGTCCGAGATCAGCTGGTGCATCGTGACGACGAGCAGGTGGCGCTCGGGCCCTGCCACGAGCAGCCGCGTGCGCAGCAGCGGCCCGCGCTCCAGGTCGAACGGCTCGTCGGCCCACGACTGGGCCACGCGGAGCGCCGCGGCGTCCACGTCCTCGGTTACGTCGGCGTCAAGGTCGACGACGGGCAGCTCCGCGTCCGGGGCGCCGATCCGCTGGACGGGCTCGAACGGGGGCACAGTGCCGCGTACGAAGGTCGTGCGCAACGCGTCGTGCCGCGCGACGACGCGCGTGATGGCGCTGCGGAGCCGCGGGACGTCGAGCGGGCCCTCCAGGCGGACGGCCACCGTGATGTTGTACATCGGCGTACCCGGGTGGAGCAGTTCGACCAGGTACAGCGCCCGCTGGGCGCCCGACAGCGGCGCCGACCCCGCCGACCGGTCCAGCGCCGGGATGTGGTCCGGCGCCGCCACGGTGATCTTCTCGATCATGCCGCTCCCCCGGTGGCCAGGGCGAGCCGGTCGACCTTCCCGCTGGGGGTGCGCGGCAACGACCCGACGACGTCTGCCCGGACCGGCACCATGTAGGCGGGCAGCCGGTCGCGCAGGCCCGCGAGCAGACCCGCCGTCCAGGCCGAGGCGTCCTCCGGAGCCGCCTTCGGCACGAGGAACGCGCGGAGGTTCCGGTCCTCGGCCGCGGAGCCCGCGACCACCACCACCGCCTGCGCGACGGACGGGTCGGCGGCCAGTACGCTCTCGATCTCCCCGAGCTCGATCCGGAATCCCCGTACCTTGACCTGTGTGTCCTCCCGGCCGAGGAATTCGAGGAGACCGTCCGGGGTGACGCGGCCGAGGTCGCCGCTGCGGTAGGCGGGCGCCGCCGGGTCCAGCGGGTCGGTGCGGTAGCTGCGCGCGGTGCGTTCGGGCAGGCCGAGGTAGCCGGGTCCGACGGCCGCACCGGTGATCCACAGCTCGCCCACCTCGCCGTCCGGCACCGGGCGGCCGTCCGGATCGCAGACCCGGACGGCGGTGCCGGTGATCGGCCTGCCGATCGAGGGCAGGCCGGCCCAGGTGGTCACGTCCGCGGGCAGCTCGTACCAGGTGGCTACGTGGGTCTCGGTCGTGCCCCACTGGTTCACCAGCCGGCAGTCGGGCAGCCGGGTGAACATCGCCCGGATCGGCGCGGTGCACTGCACCTGCTCCCCCGATGTGAGGATCTCGCGCAGGGGGTGCCGCTGCGGGGTGGCGTCGTCGGCGAACAGGGCGAGCGACTGGATCATCACGAACGGGATGAAGAGCCGGTTGACCCGTTCGCGTTCGATGAGGTCCCAGAGCAACTGCGGGTCCAGCCGCTCGTCCTCGTCGCAGCAGACCACGGTGCCGCCCTCCGCGAGAGCGGTGAGCACCTCCTGGTAGGTCACGTCGAACGACGCGGGGGCGAACTGCAGCGTCCGGTCGCCCGGCCCGCACCCGCTGGCGCCTGCCTGCCAGACCACGAGGTTGGCGAGGTTGCGGTGGGCGTAGCGCACGCCCTTCGGACGGCCGGTGGACCCGGAGGTGTAGACGACGTAGGCGAGGTCGTCGCCGGTCACCTCGGGAGCCTCGAATGCCGGAGCGGGGTCCGGCACGGGCCGGGCCGGGCCGGCGGAGGCGTAGCAGACCTCGCGGTCGGCCGCGACGACGCTGAAGCCGCCCAGCCGGGAGAGGGGGCCCTGGTGGCCGACGGCCAGCTCCACGCCGGCGTCGGCGCACATGAACCGCAGCCGCTCGACCGGGTACGCGACGTCCAGCGGCACCGCGACGCAGCCGGAGCGCAGCAGCCCGACCAGCGCCACGACCAGGTCCGCCGACCGTTCCAGGTGTACGCCGACGGCCGTGCCGGGAGCGGCGCCGAGCTGCGCGAGCCGCGCCGCGACCTGCGCGGACCGCTCCCACAGGGTGCGGTAGCCGAGGGTCTCGCGGGCTGAGCGGACCGCCTCGGCGTCCGGCGTCCGCCGCACGTGCTCGGCGACCGCGCGCAGCACCGGGACCGTGGTGCCGGAATCGGGACTCATTTACGCCACTCCTCAGTTGTCGCCTGGACCAACGTGATCCGGTGCGGTCGCTCGGCGCGCAGCAGGACGCGGTTGAGCGCGCGCTCGATCTCGGCCGCCTGCCGCGGCCCGGGGTCGTCCACGGCGACGTCCAGGCTGTAGCGCAGCTCGTGACGTTCGTCCCGGTAGACGGTGGTGGTGGCGCGCCGGACGCCGGGCACCCCGGCGGCGATCCGCCGCACCGAGGGCAGCCAGATCTTCTCCCCGCCGACGACGACCGATTCCCCGGACCGGCCGCGGAAGTAGTGGTAGCCGTCGGCGTCGATGTCGAAGCGGTCGCCGGTGCCGATGGTGTTCGCGGTGGTCGGGGCGCCCCCGGGGAGCCGCCGGCGCAGCACCGTGTCGGATTCGACGACGAGCTCCGCGCCGGGCCCGTCGCCCGCGGCGTCGCGCAGGTACGTCCGCACCCCGGGCAGCGGGAGGCCGACCGAGCTCCATCGGTGCTCGGGCTCGCGGTGCGCGGCGAGCGTGGTCACGCGCGGGCCGGCCTCGGTGAGGCCGTAGGTGAGGTAGAGCTCCTCCTGCGGACCGTGGGCCAGCAGGGAGCCGACGTGCTCCGGGTGCAGCTCGTCGCCGCCGACGGTGAGGACGCGCAGGGCGGGCCCGGCAGGCGGTTCCGCGGCCAGCCGCACCGCCGCGCTGGGCGTCAGCGAGGACACCGTGACCTCGTGGGCGCGGATGGTCCCGGCGAAGGACCGGGGGGTGAACGGCGGTCCGGAGACGACCAGCCGCGAGCCCCGTACGAACGCGGCCAGCGCCTGCGCGACCAGGCCGTAGGAGTAGTACAGGGGCAGGGACGCCAGGACCGTGTCGTCCGGGCGCTGGCCGACGGCGGTGGCGTGGCGGGCGGCGTTGCGCAGCAACGCGTCGATGCCGTGCAGGCAGCCGCTGGCGATCCCGGAGGTGCCCGAGGTCATCAGCACGACCTCGCCCGGCTGGTACGGCTGGCGCGTCCCGCTCTCCAGGTGCGTCCCGCTCTCCAGCAGCGCCGCCTCGCACCGGCCGCCGAGCGGGTGCACCGCCACCGCTCCGTACCGCGCCGGGTCGATCCGGGGCGCGATCAGTGCCGCGCCACCCAGGTGCCGGCGGATCTCGGCGATCCGCGCCGCTCCCGCCGTCGGGGGGACCAGCACCGGGACCGTCCCGGCGAGCAACGCCCCGAAGAACGCGGCGAGGGCGATCCTGCCGTTCGGCATCGCGATCAGCAACGGGGAGCCGAGCGGAAGGTCCAGGCCGGCGATCGCGTCTACGACGGCCCCTGGCTCGTCGGGCCCGACGCCGGACGCGCCGCCGCGACCTTCTCCGGCGTCCACGGACGCGGCCAGGAAGGCCAGCACGGCGGCGCGCTCCGGGACGCTCGCGCTCACCACGGCGTTCCGGGCGGGCGCAGGTCCGGTGCGGGCCCGGCGACGACGCACCGCACCTCGTGGCCACGCGGCGGATCGTGGGTGTGCGCGGCGATCACGACGTGGCTCGCCGCGCCGGTCCGCAGCCAGTGCCGGGCCATCGTCCGGGCCGCGGGCAGCCCGTCCGCCGGATCGGTGGTGATCACGAGGGTGGGTCCTCGCAGGCCGTGCACCATGCAGACGAGGCTGATCGGTCCACCGGCGCTCGCACCGGCGAAGCGCATCGGCGAGAGACGCCCGCCCGGTGCCGCGCGGGCGATCCCCGCCATCGTGTCCGCGGTGCCGTGCGTGCTGACCAGGACCATCGCCGTGGTCTCGGGTGCCTGCGCCGCCTCCGGGCACCGGGCCCACAGGTCGTCGACGGCCGCGAGGACCGCCCACGAAGCCGGGTCGGCGTACAGGGAGGGGATCCGCCGGGGCGGCGGCGCTGTCGCGGGCCGGACGAGCCGCGTCTCGGCCAGCGGGACCAGCCCGTCTCCCTCCAGCGCCGGCAGGTCCTCGACCGGCGGGTGGCCTTCGTGACCGGTCATGCGGGAACCTCCAGCGCGAGGCAGGTGGTGAACCCGCCGAACCCGAGCGTGACACTGAGCCCTACATCGCCGGTGAACGGCAGTGGCGCGCCACCGGCGGGGAGGGGCAGCGGGAATCCCGGCATCACCGTGCTCAGCCCGTGCACCGGTGGCACCCGCTGGTCCCGCAAGGCCAGCAGCACGGCGACGGCCTCCAGCGCCCCGGTGGCCCCCAGCGTGTGGCCGAAGGCGCCCTTGGTCGCGAACACGACGGGCCCCGCCCCGTCCGGGAACGTGCGCGCGAAGCCGCGGCTTTCGGCCTCGTCGTTGACCGGCGTGCCGGAGCCGTGCGCGTTGAGCACGCCGACCTCGCCGGCGCCGCGCCCGGCCGCGGCGAGCGCGGCGCTCGCCGCCCGCTGGACGGTGCCGCCGCTCGGGTCCGGGGCCGTCGGGCCTGCGGCGTCGTTCGCCGAGCCGGCACCGGACAACCGGCCCCGCACGCGAGCCCGGCGCGCCCGCGCCGAGCGAGCACTCTCCAGCACGAGGAAGGCCGCGCCCTCACCGAGGATCGTGCCGTCGTGGCTCTCGTCGAAGGCCCGCAGCGCGGTGGGCGACATGGTGCCGAGCGCGGAGTGCCCCAGTCGCTTGGCCGGGGTCAGGACGTCCACGCCGCCGACGACGCAGACCTCCTCCTCCCCCTCGGCGATCAGCGCGGCTCCGGCCAGTATCGCGTCCGAACCGGCCGAGCAGGCGGTGCTGACCACCAGCGGGCGGCGGGCCAGGCCCACCGTCGTGGCGAGCGCTTCGCCCCACCGGTCCAGCCCGTCGGGCGGAACGTCCAGGTGCGAGCCGAAGCTGGTGCCGGCCACCAGGCGCAGCCGCGGGTCGGTGATGTCGAGCCCGGCGTCCGCCACCGCGGCCCGCAGGGTCCGGGCACCGAGTTCGCGCTGGCGTACGACCGGGTCGAGCTCCATCGGCAGGTCCGCCACGACGGCCGCCCGGTCGTTGCGCAGCGGGTGGCCGCCCGGCACCGTCGTCACCCCGCTCGCCCCGGCCAGCAACGCCCGCCATACCTGGTCGAGGCCCGATCCCAGTGCCGTGGACCAGGCCATGCCGGTGACCGGCGCGCCGCTCACCACCACTGGTGTCCCATGTCGGCGGCCTTGCGCCGGACGAGGCTGGCGCGGAACGCCGCGACCGTCGTCGAGCCGACGACCGCCCGGCCGGAGAAGAAGAACGTGGCGCCCAGCAGGCGGTCGGCCTGGACGGTGATCGTCACCGTGTCACCGGGGGCGACGATCCGGAAGAAGCGGGAGTTCATCGAACCGATCAGCGTCAGCTCGTCGTCGGCGAGGCGTGAGGTGCTGAGCTGGAACAGGATGATCCCGGACTGCGCGAACGCCTGGCTCAGGTGGCTGGCCGGGAAGATCGCGCGCTCCGGGAAGTGCCCCGCGATCGCGTCCGTCTGCGCCGACACCGAGAGGCTGCTGACCAGCCGCACGCCCGGCTCGTAGTCCAGGACGCGGTCGAGGTAGAGCATCGGGTGCCGGTGTCGCAGCCAGCTCTTGATCTCGGTGAAGCCCATGGTCGGCCCCGGCTCGGACGGCGTGTCCCGGCCGGTCGCGCCGGCGGGCACGGCTTCGGATTCAACGGCGGACATCGGAACGGCTCTCCTTGAGGGCAGCATGCAGGGCGGGGAGCAGCGCGCGAGGCGCACCGGTTACGCGGTCGGTCAGGGCCACGACGAGGGAGCCGATGGCGAGCTCGGCTCCGTCGGCGGCCCGCTGGATCGTCGTGTCGACGCGGGCCCGGGCGGCGCCGAGGTGCCCGACGACGGGTCTCAGGCTCAGCTCGTCGGGGTATCGCGCCGGGGCGCGGTACCGGGTCGTGGCCTCCGTGATGACGAGGTCGTACCCCTCGCGCGCGAGCACGCCGAGGCCCACGCCGAGCCGTTCGAGGTTGGCCAGCAGCGCCACCTCCAGCAGGGCCGGATACCGGGCGAAGTGCATCACGCCGGACGCGTCGGTGTCGGCGTGCTCGACGTGGCGGCGGACCGGCAGCAGCCGCGGGTCCGGAGGCTCCGGCGGGGTGGCCGTCATGCCGCGAGCTTCCGCAGAGCACGCGACCCCGCCGCCAGTCGCGCGACGATCGCCTCGACGTCCTCGCCGGTCACCACGAGCGGTGGCGCCACCCGCATCGTCGGGTACACGTACCGCAGGCCGCGCGAACGGCGGCCGGCCCCGGACATGAACTCCACGTACACGCCGTTGCGGATCATGCAGACGCGCAGCTCGGCGAGGCGGGCGGCGGCGTGCTCCGTCAGCTCGACCCCGTGCATCAGGCCCACGCCGCGCGTCTCCCGGTACAGGTCGGGGAACTCCGCCACCAGTTCGCGCAGCAGCCGGCCCAGCAGGGCGCCCAGCTCCACGGAGCGTTCCAGCAGCCCTTCCGCGACGATGTGCTCGATCCCGGCCCGGATCACCGCGCAGGTGAGGGGGCGCAGGTCGGAGGTGGACACGGCGCCGGTCGGGCGCACGCCCAGCCTGCGGCGGGCGATGACCATCGAGGTGGACAGCGCCCCCATGCCGAGGCTCTTGCCGATCACGGTGATGTCGGTGGGGATCGGCCCCTCGTCGTCGGTCATCGCGAAGAACCGGCCGGTCTTGGCGAAGGTGAGGACCTCGTCCGCCACCAGCAGGGCGCCGCTCCGCTCGGCGAGCGCGGCCAGCTCGCGCAGGTAGCCCTGCTCCGGCACCAGGATGCCGGCGTCGCCCTGGACCGGTTCGACCACGACCGCCAGCGCCCGGTGCCCGTGGGCGGCGAACCACTCCCGCGCCGCCCCGGCATCGCCGAACGGGATGTGGTCGGTGCCGAAGCCGAACCGCTCCGGGGCGACGCCCGGCAGGCCGACCCGGTAGTGGCGGCGGTTGAGCAGCGGGAGCAGTCCTCCCGACCAGCCGTGCCACGCCCCCTCGAACCCGAGCACGAGGTCGCGCTCCTCGGCCCCGGGCACGGCCCGCAACCGGCGCTGGTCGAAGCGCGACTCGAGGACGAGGCGCAGGGCGAGCTCCATGCCCTCGGAGCCCGAGTTGCGCCCGCTGACCCGGTAGTCCGTCGCGGGGAACCGGTCGGCGAACAGCCCGCCGGCGCCGAACAGCCGCTCCAGCAGCAGTGAGCGCTCCGACGAGGCGATCTCGTCGGTCACGTAGCCGGCTTCCCGGACCGAGGCCGCCAGCGCCTCGGCGATCACCGCCGACCCGGCGCCCAGGCAGGCTGAGCCGTAGCCGCCGCTGGCGTCCAGCACGTCGAAGGAGCGGCCGGCCCGGCTGCCCGTGAGCTCGACGAAGTGCTGGACGATGCCGTTCGCCCCGGTGCAGCCGAACGGCAGCGGGTCCCCTCCGTAGTGGTCAATCTGGACATCGCGCTCGAACCAGGTCCGGGTGGCTGACATGGGTGTGTCCTCTCGGCGGCGTTGGGCAAGGGGCCGGGCGTTCAGCCGCCGGCGGTCAGGGAGCTGCCTTGCAGGGTGCGGACGAGGTCGGCGACGGTGCGGATGCTGGTGAAGTTCTCCGGGGTGAAATGGGCGTCGGAGATGGTGATGCCGAACGTGTCCTCGCACTGGACCCGCAGCTCGACGAAGCCGAGGGAGTCCAGTCCGAGATCACTGCGCAGCCGGTCGTCGGGTGTCAGCCGGGCCTCGGGAACCTCGACGAACAGGTGGGTGACCAGCATGGAGCCGATGGCTCGCTCGATGTCGTTCACGAAAGTCTCTCTCCGTAGCTCGGGGAAGTCGGGGGGCGGGGCACCAGGTAGGGACGGCGCTCGAACGGATAGGTGGGCAGGCACAGGCGGCGTCGCCGGTCGCCGGAGTGCAGGGCCGCGAAGTCGACCGTCGCCCCGGCCGCCCAGAGCCGGCCGGCCGCGGCGAGCACCGTGCGGAAGCCGGTCGGTGGCCTGCCGGGCTCGTCCAGGACGTCGACGTGCACCGGCTCGACGAGGCCGGTGGCGGGCGCCGCCGGTCGCCCCGCGCCGATGTGCACGACGATCTGCCCCGGTGCGCCGTCCGACGCCGCCTCGACGTCGCGGAGCACCGGCCGGCCGGGCCGCCCCGGTGCTCCGGCGACCACGTCCGCGTCGGCTCCCGTGAGCGTGACGAACAGGCGGGCGGTGTCGGCGGGGCTCAGCTCCGCCGCGATGGCCGCCGCGCAGTGGGCGCCGCGCCCGTGTCCGGCCACGGCGTCGGGGTGCAGCCCCCAGGACATCAGCAGCCTGGCCGTCGCGTACTGCACGGCGAGGTGGGCGGCCGGCCCCGCGGGCGTGCTCTCCGGGCCCGGTGCGGCGAGCAGCGCCCGGCGCAGGTCGTGGCCGAGATGCGGGTACGCGGCCTCGGCGATCTCGTCCAGGTGGGCGCGGAACTCCTGGTCGGTGCCGTGGATCGCGGCGACGGAGCCGGTGCGGTCGCCGCCGGGGTCGGCGAAGAGGAACACGGTCCGCTGCCCGCCTGTGTGTCCTGGGCCGTTCGCGTCCGGCGGGTTTCCGCGCAGGGCCGCGACAGCCTCGGGCACGTCCGCGGCGATGACGAAGTGGCGTTCGGGATGCGTCGCCCGGCCCGTCTGCAGCGTCCAGGCGACGTCGGCGAGATCGGCGTCCGGGTGCCGTTCGAGGTGGTCGGCCAGCCTGCGGGCGACGTCCTGGAGCGCGGGCCGGGTCCGGGCCGAGAGGACCAGCAGGTGGTCCGGCCGCCCCGGGGTCGTCGGGAGCGCGGCCGGCGCCTCGGCCACCACGGCGTGCGCGTTGGTGCCGCCGAACGCGATCACGTTCGTGGCGGCGATCCGGGCCCGCCCCGCGGACTCCCACGGGACGGTCCGGTCGTTGACGACGAACGGGGAGGACGCGAAGTCGATCTCCGGGTTCGGCTCGGTGAAGTTCAGGCTGGCGGGGAGCACACCGTGCTCCACGCAGAGCACCGTCTTGATCAGCCCCACGATGCCCGCGGCCGCGTCGGCGTGGCCGATGTTGGCCTTGACCGAGCCGATCCGGCAGTATCCCGTCCGGTCCGTGCTCTGGCGGAACGCCTTGGTCAGCCCGGCGACCTCGACCGGATCACCGAGCGCGCTGCCGGTGCCGTGCGCCTCGACGTAGCCGATCTCGTCGGCGCCGACGCCCGCCACCAGCTGAGCGGTGCGGGCGGCCTCGGCCGGCCCGGCCACGCTCGGGACGTGGAAACCCATCTTGCGCCGGCCGTCGTTGTTCACCGCGGTGCCGCGGATGACCGCGTGCACGTGGTCACCGTCTTCCAGCGCCTCGGCGAGCGGCCGGAGGACCACCAGGCCCACCGCGCTCGCCCGCACGGTGCCGCGGCCATGCGCGTCGAACGGCCGGCACCGCCCGTCGTCGGCGAAGATGTCGTCCGGGTCGTGACGCAGCGTCGGGATCGTGGCCGGCACCGAGGCGCCGCCCGCGACCGCCATCGCGCAGTCACCCGCGAGCAGCGAGCCGATGGCGAGGTGGACCGCCACCAACGACGAGGAGCAGGCCGTCTGCACCGCCAGGGCCGGCCCGGTCAGGCCCAGCTTGTAGGAGATCCGGGTGGCGAGGAAGTCGATGTCGTTCGCCTGCTGGACACGGGTGTCCGAGAACGGGACGCCCCGGGCCTGCCCCCAGGCCCAGACCAGGGCTCCGTGGTCGGTGACGGACCCCCCGACGAACACGCCGGTCGGCAGACGTTCCGGGCCGCCGTGCCCGGCCCGCTCAAGGGCCTCGTGGGCGCACTCCAGCAGCAACCGGTGCTGCGGATCCATGATCAGGGCGTCCTCGGGCGAGTAGTCGAAGAAGCCGGCGTCGAAGAGCTCCGGCTCGCTCAGCAGCCCGTAGGACGGCACGTACCGGCCTGCCGCCGCCGGAAGCTGGTCGGACAGCACCGACACCGATTCCCGGCCCTCGCAGAGGTTGTCCCAGAAGGTCTCGACGTCCGGAGCGCCCGGAAAACGACCCGCCATTGCCGTGACGGCGACGAAACCACTGAACGCTTTTCATCCTGCTTCACGGAGTTGAAGAACGAGGATGGCTTTGACGAGCTGACCTGCGAGAAGAGGGCAACACCGTAGCTTGCGAA
>NZ_JBEZZG010000063.1:0-16608 GCF_040639085.1 Nonomuraea sp. NPDC023979 | reverse complement strand
GGCGGGGGGGCGCGACCGCTTTTGGGGTGGGGTTCTTGGCTGGGTTTCTCCTGGCCGTCACTGCGCGCGCCGTGCCGGCGGCGGCGGCCGGCCCGTCTGGGGTGGGCCGCGCCGCCGAACTGCGTTACGCGGGCGCGATGATCTCGCCCGTGCTGGTCGCCGACAGCACGCGCCACGCGCGGCACGGCGACGTGCTGTCCTCCGGCGGCGGGCGGGTCCTGTCGCCGGGCGGGCGGTTCCTGCGTTTTCCGGCCGGCTCCTGCCTCGCGCCGCCGTGCGCGCAGGCGATCATCGTGCCGCGCGTGCCGGACGGGCTTGGCGAGCTCGGCGGGCCGGGCCCGTTCGCGTTCGGGGCCGCCGTCCGGCTGACGGCCGAGCCGCCGCGGGCCGCCGGGATGAACGTGTGGCAGCACGGCCTGGCCGGGCCCGGGCACGCGCAGTGGAAGCTGCAGGTGGACGGGGGAGTGCCCGCCTGCCGGTGGTCGGACGGCGCGGGCGTGGTGCTCCTGCGCCCGGCGACGCTGCGGCTGCCGGTGGGGCGCTGGTACGTGCTGCGGTGCGCGCGGGTGTCACCGGTGCTGTTCGAGCTGCGGGTGCTCGACCGGGGGAGCGGGGCGCCGGTCGTGGCGCCGGTGTACGCGACGGGGAGGCTGGGCGCGATCCGGCCGAGGGGGGCGCCGACGGTCGGCGGCAAGCGGGTGGACCCGGCGCGGGACGACCGGCAGACCGACCAGTTCCACGGCGATCTGGACGACGTGTATTTCACGTATCAGTGATCTACTTTGTAAAGGCGCCGGGATCGTACACATCATCCAGGGTACAAACTTCGCAACCCGCACCGAACGCACCAGCAGAGATCTGCTGAATCATTGCCCTGCGTGACGGCTCTTGCCCGGACCGCCGGGAAGGGGGCGGAACAGGGGAGGTGGCCCGTGGGAACGACATCCGTATGGATCGAGATGCTGGGACGGGACCTGCGGGTCGTCGACACCGGCCGGTTCGCGGAGGGTCGCAGCGGGCTGGCGCTGCCCGAGGGCAGCGGGCTGCGGGACCTGATGGCGGCGCCCGCGGCGAAGGAGGCCGAGCGGCGCCTGCGCGAGGTGCTGGCCACGGGCGAGCCGGTGGTCGACTGGTGGCAGGTCATCCGGCCGCGCGAGCCCGGCGGCGAAGAGCGATGGGTGTCGATGTCAGCCTTCCGGATGGAGGACCACGGGGAGCCGTCGGGCGTGCTGGTGGTGTTCGCGGAGGTGGGCTCCGAGGACCCGGGGCGGCGGCTGGAGCTGCTGTACCGGTCGGCGGCGAGCATCGGCGCGTCGCTGGACGTGGTGGGGACGGCCGAGGACCTGGCGGGCGTGCTCGTGCCGGGCCTGGCGGACCTGGCGGCGGTGGACCTGTCGATGGCGGTGCTGAACGGCGAGGAGCCGTCGCCGCTGCAGCCGGGCGTGGCGCTGCGGTTCCACCGGTGCGCGGTGAGCGGGCCGTGGCCGGAGGGGACGGCCCAGGCCGGGTGGGAGCTGCCGCCGATTCCCGAACTCCGCGAGATGCAGGAGTTCTGGCTCGGGCAGTCGCTGCTGTCGCTGACCGCCGAGGAGGCGATGCGGCTGCTGGGGGACCGGCCGGAGCTGGTGCGGCTGCTGGTGCCGGAGAACGCGCGGGCGATGCTGTGCGCGCCGTTGCGCGCCCGGGGGATGCTGCTGGGCGCGGTGACGCTGTGGCGGGCGGCGGGCTCGGACCCGTTCGACGACGAGGACACGCGGCTGCTGGCGGAGATCGGCTCGCGGGCGGCGCTCGGGCTGGACAACGCGCGGCGCTACGCGCAGGAGCACCGCGCGGCGGTGACGTTGCAGCGGAGCCTGCTGCCGCAGGTGCCGGCGTCGCTGACGGCGGCGGAGACGGCGGGGGCGTACGTGCCGGCGGGCGGGGCTTCGGGGGTGGGGGGCGACTGGTTCGACGTGATCCCGCAGTCGTCGTTGCGGGTGGCGTTCGTGGTGGGCGACGTGGTGGGGCACGGGCTGCGGGCGACGGCGGCGATGGCGAGGCTGCGTACGGCGATCCAGGCGCTGGCGGACCTGGACCTGTCCCCCGACGAGCTGCTGGCCCACATGGACGACCTGGTGGTGCGGCTGGCCGAGGAGTCCGACCTGGAACGCGTGGACGTGATGGAGGCCACGTGCCTGTACGCGGTGTTCGACCCGGTCACGCGGCGGTGCGTGATGGCCAGCGCGGGGCATCCGCCGCCGGTGGTGGTGCCGCCCGGCGGGCCCGCGGCCTTCGTGGAGATGATGCCGGGGCCGCCGCTGGGGGTGGGCGGCATGCCGTTCGAGCCGGTGGAGGTGACGCTGCCGGACGGGGCGGTGCTGGCGCTGTACACGAACGGGCTGGTGGACGCCGACGACCACGACCTGGACGGGGGGATGGACTCGCTGCGGCGGCGGCTGGACGGGCTGTGCCGGCCGGACGGCTCGCTGCGGGAGATCAGTGACCGCTTGATGACGGAGCTGTCGCCGGAGTCGCGCGCCGACGACGTGACGCTGCTGCTGGCGCGCACGCATGGGGTGCCGGAGGGGGACATGGCGTCGTGGGAGTTCCGGGCGGATCCGTCCATCGTCGCGCAGGCGCGGATGGTGGCCAACGAGCAGTTGTCGCTGTGGGGGCTGGACGCGCTCGCGTTCACGACGGAGCTGATCGTGAGCGAGCTGGTGACGAACGCGATCATGCACGCGGGTGAGCCGGTGGGCCTGCGGCTCATCCGCGACCGGCGGGTGCTGGTGTGCGAGGTGTCGGACCCGAGCAGCACCCAGCCGCGGTTGCGGCGGGCGCGCGAGGTCGACGAGGGCGGGCGGGGGCTGTTCCTGGTGGCGCAGCTGGCGGCGCGATGGGGGAGCCGCTACACGCCCGAGGGCAAGACGATCTGGACGGAACAGCCGATCGGTTAGGGCAGGGGCGGCCTGCCGCGCACGACGCCGGTGGTGAGGGCGCCGACCTCGCCGATCTCGATGTGGACCGTGTCGCCGGTGGCCAGCGTGAACGGCAGGTCGGGGACGAGGCAGGTCCCGGTGGCCAGCACGACGCCGTCAGGGTGCACGTCGGCGGCGAACAGGTGCGCGACCAGGTCGTCGAGACGGCGGTGCAGCTCCGCCGTGGAAGCCTCGCCTGACCAGGCGAGGGCGCCGTCCCGGTGGATGCGCATGCTGATCGGCAGCGCGTACGGGTCCGGGACCTCCCAGGCGGGGCGGATCGCGGGGCCGAGGGCGCAGGCGCCCAGGTAGACCTTGGCCTGGGGCAGGTAGAGGGGGTTGGCGCCCTCGATCGTGCGGGAGCTGACGTCGTCGCAGACGGTGTAGCCGGCGATCTCGCCGTGGGCGTTGACGACGAGAGCCAGCTCGGGTTCGGGGACGTCGATGACGGAGTCCTGGCGGACGGCGATCGTGCCGCCGGGGCCGACGACGCGCCAGGCGGTGGACTTGAAGAACAGCTCGGGGCGTTCGGCGTCGTAGACGCGCTCGTAGACGTCGGCGTCGGCCTCGCTCTCGGTGACGCGGGCCTGGCGGGAACGGCGGTAGGTGACCCCGGCGGCCCAGACCTCCATGCGGCCGTCGACGGGGGCGAGGGGGGTGCCGGGGGCGGGCTCCGGGGGCGTGCTGTCGGCGGCGGTGGTGACGAGGTCGCGCAGGTCGTCGAGGGGGAGGCGGAGAAGTTCCGGGAGGGGAAGCGGGAGAGGGTGCACGGTGTCGCCGGCCTGAACTCCGGCTCGGATCTCGCCATTCCGGGCATAGCGCACGATGTGCCTCATGGAGTCGATCGTAGGCGGACCGCCGCCGCCGGGCGGCGCCCGGGGCCCGGGCCGGCCGATCAACAGCATGCCGGGCCGAGCCCACCCGTCGATGCCCGGCCAGGCCGGGAAACTGATCAGATGATGGGGGTGGGGCGGCAGCCACCGTCCCACCGTCCCCTACCGGAAACCGAACAGAGCGAGCATGAGCCAACATTTTGGCGCCTACGCCGACGCCCACGCCTACTTCCCCGGCCAGGCATGCCTCACCTGGATCAGAACCGACGACCTGGGCAGCGTCATCCGCGCGCTCGGCGGCGACCCGGCCGAGACTTCGCAGCAGACCTGGGAGGAGGTGATCGACGAGGACTCGGGCCGGGACGTGCTCGCTGCACGCTACGGCGGCTGGACGCTCCTGATGGAGCCATTCACCTGCCATGGCACGAGCGAGCCGGTCCTGGGCGCGGGCTCGGAAATCTACAGCGTGCAGTGGACCGTCAACCACGACGTCGTGGTCTCCTACGCGCGCGAGGGCGAGATCGTCAGCACCTTCGACCCGCTGGACCTCGACGGCACAGACCATGCCTGGACCCGGGCGAGCGCGGACGAATGGCGGCGCGACTGGCTGGCCGCCGCTCTCGCCCAGGGCGAGGAACTGTCCGGCCTGCGCCTGGATCCCGCCTGGCTGGCCCGCCCGCATCTGGCCTTCGCGCCCTCACCCATACGGCTGCCGCTGCGGCTCAAGCTGGACGCGGGGATGCGGGCTGCCGTGGCCGGGGACGCGCAGCTGGCGGCCATCGTCGCTGACCCAGGAGAGCACATCCTGCCGGAGGTCATCGCCTACGCGGCCAAGCTTGCGGTGGCCACCACAGGCCTGGCCGGCCCTCTTGTCGACGAGGCTCTGAGTCTGATCGGCGAGCAGGAGTGGAACTCCGCCCGCGCCCAGGCTGCCGGCCGGGACCTGCACAGGCTCAGTCAGGACCTCGAGGAGCAGGCGCGGGCGGCCTTCGACGGCTTGTACGGAATGGATCCCGGTCACGACACCCCGCACGGGCGGTTGCTCCTGCAGGGCAAGGCCGCCCAAACCCTGATGTGCTCCCTGGGAACGAGCCGTCCGCTACCCACAGTGGCCAAAGAGACGGCTTGGGTAGCGGGGCTTACTCATCTCAGCGAGGACGATCACAAGCGCCAGCGCGTCCTGTACGCGGTGGCGTACTACGTGGACATGGACGACAACTGGCTATAGGGGTGCCGGAAGAAGCGTGTCAGCAGGCCCGGTGCCCGCCATCGAAGCTGGCGGCGGCACATGCTGCCGGCCGGCAACTGGCCGACGTGGCCCGGCTCCACCCCGGTCGCGGCGCGATCAAGGACACCAGGCGGCCGACGGCCGGGATGGGATGGCCCTACAGCGGGCCGATCCCCCGTGTGGCGCATCCGCGACCGGGTCGTCCGGCAGTCGTCGGCGCCGACCCGAACGGCAACTGCGCCTGGCGCGAGCCGAGCGCGTTCCCGTTGCGGTGGAGCTCGGCGGAACACCCGCGGCGGGGTCGGCCTACAGGTCGGTGACGCGGCCGTTCGCCCAGGCCCAGGCGGCGATCGCCACCCGGTTCCGCGCGCCTACCTTGCGCTGGATGGCCGCGATGTGGTTCTTGACGGTGCCCGGCGACAGGAACAGCTCGGCGGCGATCTCCCCGTTCGTCCTGCCCTGGGCGACCAGGGCGACGATCTCGTCCTCCCGCTCGGTGAGGACGACGGCCGTCGCCTCCCGGGGCAGCGCGCGCTCGCGCAGCAGCCGTACGGTGAGCTGCGGGCTGATCAGCATGTCGCCGTTCACCGCGGCCCGCACCGCCTCCACGAGCATCGCGGGCCCGGAGCGTTTGAGCACGAAGCCGGAGGCCCCGTGCCGCAGCGCCGCGTGCACGTACTCGTCCAGCCCGAACGTCGTCACGATCACCACGTGCACGCCGGTGCCCGACAGGGCGCGGGCCACCTCGATGCCGTCGGCGCCCGGCATGCGGATGTCGGCGAGCACCACGTCCGGCCCGATCGCCCGGGCGGTCTCGATGGCGGCCAGCCCGTCGGCGGCCTCGGCCACCACGGTGATGTCGGGCTGGGCGTCGAGGATCAGCCGGAACGCTTCACGGATGCCGCTCTGGTCGTCGGCGATGAGGACACGGGTGACCATTCACGCCATTGTGTCAGGCGCGCTGTGTCAGGGCCGCCGGGTCAGGGCCGCCGGGTGCCGGTCGGTGCCGTACGCCCCGGCCGGTCACTTCGGGTGCGCCTTTCCGGGCGTCTGCTGCTGGGCCTCGGTGTTCAGGAGTTCGTAGCCGGCCTCCTCGACGGCGGCGCGCACCTCCTCGACGTCCAGGGGGCGGTCGCTGGTCACGGTCATCGTGTCGTGCTCCACGTCCACGGCGACGGCGGTGACCCCGGCGACGCGCTCCACCTCCTCGGTGACGGCGTCCGCGCAGTGCCCGCACGCCATCCCGGCCACGGTGTACGTGCCGGCGATCATGCGGACTCCTTGACGGTGCGGGTGAAGGAGTTGCCCTCGCGCAGGCGGCCGTCGGGCGCGAACCGGCCGAAGAAGTGCACCTCGATGGCCAGGTCCTTGCCGCGGTTGTGCACGTACAGGGTGTAGCGGGCGGCGAGCCGGTCGCCGTCGGCCAGCGCGTCGTGCACCTCGATGCGGCTGGTGGGCCGGTTCTTGCGGACCGGGCGGGTGTGCGCGATGAGCTTGCCGCGGTCCATGCGGTTGCCGTCGGCGTACTGGACGACGTCCGGCGTGTGATAGCGGTCGACGATCACGGCCGCGTCCTCGTCGGTGGAGACGAGGTCGTCGTGGAAGGAGGAGTAGAAGTCGGTGATGAACTGCGCGGGATCGGTGGTGATCACGGTCTTCCTTCGCCAACGGTACGATCTCTTACGCGTTGTAAGATATGCGTGGCCCGACAATTTTGACAAGGTGTAAGAGATGACTCCGAACCGCCGTGCGGACGCCCAGCGCAGCAGGGCCGCCGTCCTGGACGCCGCTGTGCGCCTGCTCGGCACCCGGCCCGACGCCAGCGTCGAAGCCATCGCCACGGCCGCCGGCGTCACCCGCCAGACCGTCTACGCGCACTTCCCCAACCGGGACCGGCTGCTCGCGGCCGTCGTCGACCGGCTCACCGAAGAGACCGCCGCCGCCATGGACGCCACCGGCCCCGACACCGGCCCGGCCGCCGCCGCGCTGCTGCGCCTGCTCGACGCCGGCGCCGAGACCGCCGGGCGCTACCCCGCCCTGCTGGAGAAGATCAGCTCCGTGGCCGTGCCCCCGCAGGACGACCACGAACGCCACACCCTCATCAGCGACCGCCTCCTGCGGGTCATCCGGCGCGGCCAGGACCGCGGCGAGTTCGACGACCGGCTCCCGGCCGCCTGGCTGGCCACCGTCACCATCAAGCTCGCCCACGCCGCCGCCGAGGAGACCGCCGCAGGCCGCCTGCCCCGAGCCGAAGCCACCCGCGCGTTCCACACCACCCTCCTGCGCGCCCTCGCCGCCCCACCCCCACTCCCCGAACCCGGCAGGACCGCATAGGGCGACCACCCGGCCGGCTCGACGACGTAGTCCCGCGCCTGGGAAGCCGCACGTCGTACGCGCCCGTACACGTGAATCAAGCTCACCGGCGAGAGCGGCCGCTGCGGTACGGGCTTCTGCGGCTCGCCCCGCACCGAACGCGCCGATGCCGGCGTTGCGCAGGGGGCCGCTCGGCGTGTAGGCGTGAGTGGGCCGTCTTTTCCTGATCACTGCGGTCACTCGTTGTGCAGGACGGTGGCGATAGTCTGGCGGGCTGCCGAGCGGGCGGGGAGCAGGGCGCCGAGGACGGCGATCACCACGCCCGACAGCGCCGCCCCCGCGAGCTGCGGCACGTCCCAGACGTTCTTCATGGCCTCGGGGAACACGACGGTGCCCACGTTGTCGACGATCAGGCGGTGCGCGGCGATCCCGCCGGGGATGCCGAGCAGGCCGCCCGCCACGCCCAGCGCCGCCATCGACGTCACCATCATGATCGTGACCTGGCGGGGCGTCATCCCGATGGACTTGAGCATGCCCAGGTCGCGGCGGCGTTCGCGGGCGTTGAGCAGGACGGTGTTGAACACGCCGAGCGACGCCACGACGATCAGCAGCGTGGTGAAGACGGAGGCGACCGCGACGACGGTCGCGGTGGCGCGGGTGTCGGGGCGGGCGACGGACGGGTGGAGGCCGGGGTCGGCCGCCCTGACCGCGGCGGCGTAGGCGTCGGCGTCGGCCCCTGGGGTGAGCAGCACCTCGTAGTGGTCGGCGCCGGTGCCCGGGGCGAGCGCGGTCAGCGTCTCCCAGGTGGACCAGAGGAAGCGCGGGTCGCCGCTCATGATCTGGCCGACGACGGCGGCGGGGACCCGTCTGCCGTCGAACTCCAGCGTGATCCGGTCGCCGACGGCCAGGCCGCGCTGCGCCAGGAACGCCGGCGGGGCGGCGACCTCGCCGGGTGCGGCCGGCCAGCGTCCCTCGACGATCTGGGCGGCCATCGCCGGTGGGTCGCCGCGCTGGAAGTTCACGGCGCTGCGCTGCGCGTGCCCGGTCAGGTGCACGTCGACGAACACCTTCGCCGTCACGCGCGACGCGCCCGGCAGCGACCGCAGCAGCGCCTCGATCCGCTCGTCGTCGAGCTCGGGCGCCACCTGCTGGAACGCCGGCTGGCCCGCCCGCACGCCGACCCGCGGGACCGCGCCGGCGTCCGCCTCGGCGAAGGCCACCATCGTGCTGGTCAGGCCGGTGGTGAGGGTGACGGTGACGACCCCGAGGACGATCGCCGCCATCGTCATCGCGGTCCGGCCCGGGCGGGCGAACGGCTGACCCAGGCCCAGGCTGACGGCGCGGGGCAGCCGGGTGCCGCCGAGCAGCCGCTGGACGCGCAGCCCGCGGCCCCGTAGCGGCGCGCTGCCCGCGCTGCCCGCGCTGATCGCCCGCGCGGCCGGCAGCCGGTGCGCGCGCAGCGCCGGCACCAGCGCGGCCAGAACGACGACGAGCGGCATGCCGGCGAGGCAGACGGCGGACACCCACGGGCTGATCCCGATGCCGGCGCTGCCGCGCTCGACCCCCTGGAAGGCGGTGTCCAGCACGGGCCCGGCCAGTGCGTTGCCCAGCAGCGTGCCCGCGACGCACCCGGCGGCGCCCGGCAGCGACACCATCGCCAGGTAGACGGCGACCACCTGGTTGGGGGTGAACCCGATGGCCTTCAGCACGCCGATGTGGCGCGAGCCCGACAGCACGGCGCCGCTGACCACGTTGGCCACCATGAGGACGGCGACCAGCAGGCCGAGCACGCCGAACAGCGTCATCAGCGGCAGATAGGCGCTGGCGGCGCTGGAGAAGGCGCGGCGCAGCGAGAGATGGGACTGCGCGACCGTCAGCGCGCCCCCGGGCAGCCCGGCGGTGGCCGCGTCTAGCCCGGCGCGTACGGCCTGCTCGGTGGAGGCGTCGCCGGTGAAGCGGTAGAGCATCTGCACGCCGGTCGGGCGCAGCGCGGCGGCCTGGGCGGGCGTGACCCAGGCGTCGGCCGACTGGCTCATGCCGGAGGCGACCCCGACGACCGTCAACGGCGGCAGTCCCGGCGCGCGGAGCCGCGCCCCCAGCATGCCGGGGCGGAGCAGGCCGTCGGCGTCGCGCAGGTTGAGCACGATCTCGCCGGGCGCGGTGGCCCAGCGCCCGTGCAGCGGATGGACGCGATCCACCGGGCCGCCCGGATCGGCCCGGCCCACCAGCTTGAGCGGGCCCTCCGCCTCGGGGATGTCGGTGGTCCTGGGGAAGTCGGCGACGACCTGGTCGAACGGGCCCGCCGCAGCCTCGACGCCGGGCCGCCCGGCGGTCGCCGCCAGCGCCTCCTTCGACACCTTGGCAGCGTCGAAGGAGGCGACCACGTGAGCGCCGCGCTGCCCGGCGAACGCCCGGTCGAACGGGGAGGTGGCGGCGTCGAGCAGGCCCAGGGTGATCATGATCGTCGTGGTGCCGCACAGGACGACCAGGCCGGTGATGACCGTCTGCAACCTCCGCCGCCGCACCGCCGCCCGCGCCACCCGCCACACCGCCCCCGCCCCCGCCCCAGCTCGGGCTCGGGCTCCTGCCCCGGCCGCAGCTCGGGCTCCGGCCCCCGCTCGGGCCCCGGCCCCGGCCCCAGCTTGCGCCTCGGCCACAGCCCCAGCTTGCGCCCCGGCTCCAGCCTGAGCCCCAACTCCAGCTCCAGCCCCGACTCTGGTCGCAGCCCCAGCTCGCGCTCCGGCCCCTGCCCCGGCTCCGGCTTCCGCCCGCCGCCCGCCTCGGTGCCCGGACCGGTGCCCGGACCGGTGCTCGGACGGGCGCGTGGGCGGGCGCTCGGTGGAATGCCCGGACTGGTGCCCGGTGGGGTACTCGGAGGGGGATTCTGCGAGGTGCTGTGAGCGGGGTTCGGTGGGATGCCCGGCGGGGTGATCAGACGGCGGGGCTGAGGGTTGCCCGGCGGGGTGCTCGGATGGCGGGGCTGAGGGGTCCTCGGCGGGGTGCCCGGTGGGGTGTTCGGACAGCGGCTCGGCTGGGGGTTCGGGAGTGCCTGGGTTGGGGGTCACTGCGCACGCCCCAGCGGGCTTCCTTCGGTGCTGCGCATCCCGGGCCTGCAGGCATGTTGCACGCTCGATGTGCTCATTCGGTGTGCTCCAGGGTGTTCTCGCGGGCCACCCGGCCGTCGGCGAGCTCGATGAGGCGGGTGGCGCAGCGGGTGGCCAGGTGGGGGTCGTGGGTGACGAGCAGCAGGGTCTGGCCGATCTGGTTGAGGTCGATGAGCAGGTCCATCACCTGTTCGCCGAAGCGGCTGTCGAGTGCGCCGGTCGGCTCGTCGGCCAGGAGCAGCGCCGGGCGGTTCATCAGGGCGCGTGCCACCGCGACGCGCTGCCGTTCGCCGCCGCTGAGCACCGCGGGGTAGGCGTCCTTGCGGCCCGCGATGCCGAGCTCGTCCAGCAGCTCCAGCGCACGCCGTCGCGCCTGGCGGGCCGGGATTCCGGTGAGCTGGGCCGGCAGTGCCACGTTGTCCAGTGCCGGCAGGTCGTCGACCAGGTTGAAGAACTGGAAGATCATCCCGATGTGCCGTCGCCGGAACAGCGCCAGCCCCGTCTCGTCCAATCGGCTCAGATCCTGGCCCGCGACCACGACCGAGCCGCCGGTCGGGCGGTCCAGGCCCGCGATCATGTTGAGCAGGGTCGACTTGCCGCACCCCGACGGGCCCATCACCGCGACGGCCTCGCCCGCGCCGATGCGCAGGGACACGCCGTCCAGCGCCGAGGTCTCGCCGTAGTCCTTGCGCACGCCGTCCAGCCGCACGATGTCTTCTTGGCTCACGCGCAGCACGCTAGGCCAGCACCCGATAGGCCCACATCGGTCCGGGGACCGATCTCGCCCGGCCATGTCGTACCGGGGGCGTACGGGATGGGCCTGGGAAGGCGGGTGCTCGAGGGCGTACGGGATGGGCCTGGGGCGGGTGCTCGGCGTGTTCGGGGCATGTGGGGCTGATGCGCGTCGTGTCCGGAGTGTGCGGATGGCCGGACGGCGGTGGGGGTCGTACCGGGGGCGTACGGGATCGGTCCGGAGACTGATGCGGGCCTCGGGGGCGGTCTGGGAGAGTGGTGGCGTGTGGTCGTACGTCGCGCTGGGGGTGGCCTGCGCCGTCGCCTCGGGGCTGGCCGTGGCGCTGGTGAGGGCGCGGCGCCTGCACCGTAAGGCGCTGGAGGAGCGCGGCTGGCTGCTGGAGCGCGAGCGTGAGAGCGCCGCCCGCACCGCCGTCGACGCCGAGCGCGCCCGCATCGCCCGCGAGCTGCACGACATCGTCAGCCACAACGTCAGCCTCATGGTGGTGCAGGCGGCCGCCGCCCGCGAGGTGCTGCCCACGATGCCGGGTGAGGCGGAGGCCGCGTTGAAGGCCGTCGAGGGAGCAGGGCGCGACGCGATGACCGACCTGCGCCACCTGCTGGGGGTGCTCGCGCCGTCGCAGAGCGGCGACGACGAGCCGTACGGGGGCGGCGAGCCGTACGGGGGCGACCTGGCGCCGCAGCCGAGCCTGAGCCGGTTGGGGCCGCTGATCGACCGGATCGCCTTCGCCGGGCTGCCCGTCGACGTGCGGATCTCGGGGGAGCCGCGCCCGCTGCCGGCCGGGATCGACGTCACCGCGTACCGGATCGTGCAGGAGGCGCTCACCAACGCGCTCAAGCACGGCAGCGGTGTGACGGCGCAGGTCACGGTGCGGTACGCCGACCGTTCGCTGCGGGTGGAGGTCCTCAACACCGGGCCCAGCGTGCTGACCTCCGCCGATCGACCGTCCGGGACCGGCCATCAGGAAGGGGCTGGTCATCAGGAAGGGGCCGGCCGGTACCGAGAAGCTGGTCGCCAGGAGGGGGCTGGGCGCGGTTTGCTCGGGTTGCGGGAGCGGGTCGCCGTCTACGGTGGCGATCTCGACGCCAGGAAACGGCTGGGCGGCGGCTATCGCGTCCGGGCTCGCATCCCGCTGGACGGCACATGACGGCGTACGAAGAGCCGCGGGTGCTCATCGCCGACGACCAGGCTCTGGTGCGCAGCGGGTTCCGGCTGATCCTCACCACCCGGGGCATCCCCGTGGCCGGGGAGGCAGCCGACGGGGCCGAAGCGGTCGCCGCCGCGCGGGAGCTGCGTCCCGACGTCGTCCTGATGGACATCCGCATGCCCACCATGGACGGGCTCGAGGCCGCCGGTCACATCCTGCGGGAGCTCCCCGGCTGCCGGGTGATCATGCTGACCACGTTCGACCTCGACCGGTACGTCTACGCCGCCCTCCAGCTCGGCGCCAGCGGCTTCCTGCTCAAGGACGTGACCGCCGAGCACCTGGCCGCCGCGGTGCGCCTGGTCGGCACCGGCGACGCCCTTCTGGCGCCGTCGATCACCCGGCGGCTGGTGGAGCGGTTCGCCGCCGGTGACCGTCAGCCGGCCCGCGCGCCCGCCCCGCACCGTGACCTCGCCGCCCTGACACCCCGGGAGCTCGAGGTGCTGACGCTCGTCGGGCAGGGCCTGTCCAACGCGGAGCTGGCCGGTGTGCTCACGTTGAGCGAGTCGACCGTCAAGACCCATGTCGGCCGCATCTTCACCAAGCTCGGCCTGCGTGACCGTGCCCAGGCCGTCGTTCTCGCGTACGAGACGGGGCTCGTCTCCCCGGGTGACTCCTCCTACTGAGGAGGGGGGCCAACCCGCTTGATCGAGCTGCGGGAGCTCAGCGTGACCGGGTGAGGTGCTGCTCGACCGCCGCCGTCATCCGGCTGCCCGCCTCCAGGGCCGCGGCCTTGGCCGCGACCGGGTTGGTGCCGGCCGCCTGGCCGAGGATGACGCCGAGCACCAGGCGGCCCCGTACCCGGGAGGCCCACATGAGGTTGCCTCCGGCGGCGGTGCCGGAGCCGGTCTTGACGCCGATGACGCCGTGCCTGCCGAGCAGCGTGTTGGTGCTGGGCAGCGTGCGGGCGTCACCGGGGACGGCCGTGCCCGGTGACGCCACGATCGCGCGGAACGCCGGGTCGCGCATCGCCGCCCGGGCGAGCTTGAGCTGGTCGGTGGCGGTGCTGACGGTGGTGTCCTCGTTGCCGCTGGCGCCCGTGTAGGTGGTGTCGGCCATGCCCAGGCGGCGGGCGGCGGCGTTCATCCGCTGGACGAACCGCGCCTCGGAGCCGGCGTCGTGACGGGCCAGGAGGCGGGCCGCGTTGTTGCCCGAGGGCACCAGCATCAGCTCCAGCAGCCGCCGCAGCCGGATCGTCTGACCTTCGCGGACCGGGACGGTCGACTCCTGCGGCGCGTACGCCTCCTCGGCGGCGGTGCGGTCCACCGTGATCGGCGGGCCGTCGTCGCCGGGCCGGAGCGGGTGACGGCGCAGGATCACGTAGGCGGTCATGACCTTGGTGAGGCTGGCGATGGGCACCGGTTCCCGGTCGCCGGTGGCGCCCAGGCTGCCCAGGCCGTCGACCTCGACCGCCGCCTGCCCTTCGGCGGGCCACGGCAGCGCCGCGGCCCCGGACGGAACGGCCGAGCACGCGCTCACCAGCAACAAGACAAGCATGAACGTACGTCGCATGCCGGAAACAGTGCGCCATCGCCGTATCCGTCAGGCCGTGACCGTGTCTCCGCCGCCGCTCGGCCGTGTATCGGCCGTGTATCAGCCTGCCGGCCCGCGGGGGAGGCGCAGCACGGCCACGGCGCCGTCCGGCGTGTTGGCCAGGGACAGCTCGGCGCCGATGACCCGGGCCTGGCCCAGCGCGATCGTCAGCCCGAGGCCGTGGCCGTGGCCGCGTTCGGCGGCGCCGGTGCGGAAGCGTTCCGGCCCGCCGTCCAGGAGCTCCGCGGGGAAGCCCGGCCCCCGGTCGCGGACCTCGATCACATGGCCGCCGGTCGTGACGCCGATCGTGATCTCGACCGGCGGGGCGCCGTGGCGGTGGGCGTTGAGCACGAGGTTGGCGAGGATCCGATCCAGGCGGCGCGGGTCCGTCTCGGCCACCGGGTTCCCGCCGGCGATCACCCGCGCCTCGACGCCCAGCCGGGCCGCCGACTCCTCGGCCAGCTCGGCCAGCGGCACCCGAGCCCGCTCGGCGACCTCGGCGCCCGCGTCCAGCCGGGAGACCTCCAGCAGGTCCTCCACCAGCTTGCGCAGCACCCGCACCCGGTCGCGTACCAGGTCGGCCGCCTCGCCCTCCTCCAGCAGCTCGACGACGGCGACCAGCCCCATCAGCGGGGTGCGCAGGTCGTGGGCGACGTCGGCGGTGAACCGCTGCTCGGCCAGCAGCCGGTGCTGGAGCGCGGCCGCCATGGAGTCGACGGCGGCGGCGATGTCGGTGATCTCGTCCCGGCCGCGCCAGCGCGCCCGGTGCGGCGGTGCGGGGCGGGTGCGGGCGTCGAGGTCGCCGGCGGCGATCCTGCGGGCGGTACGGGCGACGCGGCGCAGCCGCCGGTTGGCCAGCTCGGCCAGGCCCGCCGAGACCGGCACCACCACGGCGAGCGCGGTCAGCGCGGCCTTGGCCATGTCGCGGTCGAGCGCGTGCAGCCGGAGCAGCTGCGAGCCCATCGAGATTTGCACGCTGACCGCGTGCCGGCCGTCGCCGTACGGCTGGGCGGCCCACATCCACGGCTCGTCGCGGTGGTCAAGGCCGTACCCGACGGCCGGGCGGCCGGGCCGCAGCCGGGCCGCCAGGTCGCCGGGCAGTTCGGCGAGGGCGACCACGCCGGGCCGGCCGGAGGCGAGGGACTTCTCCAGGGCCTCCAGGGCCTGGGTCTCGCCGGTGTCGAGGGCGCGCTGCCAGGTGGCCTGGTGCACGAGGAGCCCGACCATGGCGGCGGCGACGGCGGCGGCGAGCGTGACGAGGGCGGCGATCTTCCACCGCAGCGAGGCCGGGTTCACGTGGTGGTCAGCTTGTAGCCGAACCCGCGCACGGTCTCGATGCGGCCGGCGCCGATCTTCTTGCGCAGCCGCTGCACGCAGAGGTCGACGACGCGGCTGTCGCCGTCCCACCCGTAGTCCCAGACCGTGCGCAGCAGCGTGGCGCGTTCGAGCACGATGCCGGGGTGGGCGGCGAACTCCAGCAGCAGCCGCAGCTCGGTCGGCGTCAGCTCGACGCGCCGCCCGGCCCGCCGCACCTCCAGCGCCCCGGTGTCGACGCTCAGCTCGCCGAACGTGAGCACCGCGCCCGCCTGTCCGGACGCGGGGGAGGGCGGGGCGACGGCGGCGCGGCGCAGCAGGGAGCGGATCCTGGCCACCAGCACCGGCAGGTCGACCGGTTTGACCACGTAGTCGTCGGCGCCGCCCTCCAGCCCGGCGACGACGTCCAGGCCGTCGCCGCGGGCCGACAGCAGCAGGACGGGCACCTGGCTGCTCTCCCGGACCCTGCGGCACAGGCTGATCCCGTCCAGGCCGGGCAGCATCACGTCCAGCAGCAGCAGGTCGTGGCCGCCCGCCAGCGCCGCCTCCAGCCCGCCGAGGCCGTCGGCGGCGGTGGACACCCGGTAGCCGTAGCGCTCCAGGGCCCGGCCGACCGAGGTGCGGATCACCGCGTCATCTTCGACGAGCAGCAGGGATGTCATGAGATGAACAATATTGAGCGAAATGCGGTGATACGTGCCTGGTGTGATCTGCTGCTCACCCCGGGACGGATGATACCGTCATGGTCAGGTGAGCCGGGAAGTCTGGTCGGCACGTCCCATCCCCGTCGAACGAAGGATGTGCGCGTGCGCGCCCGAGACCTCCTAGCCGACTTCCCCGTCGTCGGCCCCGACACCCCCGTGCTCGAAGCCGCGAGACTGCTGGCCGAGCAGGACCTGCCCGGACTCATCGTCACCGGCGCCGACCGCGCGCCGCTCACGATCCTGCCCGGCGCCGAGGTGCTGCGCCTGGCCGTGCCGGGCTACTGCCAGGACGACCCGGCGCTGGCCCGCGTGGTGGACGAGGAGCACGCCGACGCGTTCCTGGACCGGCTCGACGGCCGCACGGTGCGCGAGGCGCTGCCGTCCGGCCGGTGGCGCGAGCTGCCGATCACCGACGAGGACGCCACCGTGCTGGAGCTGGCCGCGCTGATGGCGCGCACCCGCAGCCCGCTGGTCGCCGTCGTCCGCGACGGCCGCCTGCTGGGCGCGGTCACGCTCCAGGCGCTGCTCGACCGGGCGCTCGGCGCATGACGGCGCTCGCCTGGGTGAGCGTGGCGGTGTTCCTTGTCGCGTACGCGTTGATCGCGTCGGAGAAGGTGCATCGGGTGGCGGCGGCGCTGGGTGGGGCGGGGATCATGTTGTTGAT
>NZ_JBEZZG010000062.1:0-19207 GCF_040639085.1 Nonomuraea sp. NPDC023979 | reverse complement strand
CCGGACCACCTACAAAGCCACCATCAGCATCAACATGCTCCGGGCCAGCCCTTGACGCCACGACCCCAGCCCTAACTGAACGGCGTTGGCTCTAGAGCTCGGGCGGGTTGTTCTCGCGGTGCATCAGCCGGTCGTCGGAGGTGCGGCCGCGCCGGGGCGCGAGCACGACGCTCAGCACGATCCCGGCGCCTCCGACGATCATGAAGATGAGGCCGATCACGTCCATGTGGACGCTCTGGCCGAACACGTCGGGCTCGATGGCGAATCTCAGGATGGCGCCGAGCGTGAGGAAGAAGATGCTGACCCCGACACCCATGACGGCCTCCAGCGACAGGCAAAGAGCTAGTACGTCCTCGGTCATACCCGGGTAACGCGGATCACACCCTCAGGACGCCACCTCCTGCCTGAGCACCGCCGCGACCTGGGGCGCGACCCGGTCGGCCCAGTCGGCGAGCACCTCGCCGAGCTGCGGCAGCCGCGACTCCAGCAGCGCCAGGCCGGGCGTGGGCACGACGGCGCCGAGCTCCACCAGCAGCGGCCGCAGGTGCACCTCGACGGCCAGGGAGTGCGCCGGGTCGCCCATGACCAGCAGGGGCAGCGCCGCGGTCCCGCGCAGCGCGGCGGGAGGCAGCCGGTCCAGGAAGGACTTGAGCAGCCCGGTGTAGGTGCCCTTGTAGGTGGGGCTGGCCACCACCAGCACGCGTGCCCCGGTGACCAGCTCCACGGCCACCTCCACGGCGGCCGACGGGGTGGCGGCGAGCAGGTGCGGCCCGAGCGCCGACAGGTCCACGACCTCGGGCGGCCCGTCGTGCCCGATCCGCCGCCCGACGGCCTCGGCGGCCGTCGAGGCCGCCGCGAGCGTCCTGGAGCCCTCTCGCGGGTTGCCGACCAGCGTGACGAGGCTCATCCGGCCACCACCAGGTCGGCGGCCCGATCGGCGGCGTAGCGGGAGCCCGGCCTGCTCAGGCCGTAGTTCTCGCGCAGCGTACGGCCCTCGTACTCGTGCCGGAACAGCCCCCTGACGCGCAGCTCCGGCACGACGTGGTCGACGAAGTCGTGCAGCCCGCTGGGCAGGAGCGGCGGCATGATGTTGAACCCGTCGGCCGCGCCGCCCTCGAACCACTCCTGGATCTGGTCGGCGATCTGCTCGGGCGCCCCGGCCACCACCCGGTGCCCACGGCCGCCGGCCAGCCGGGCGATGAGCTGCCGCACGGTGAGGTTGTCGCGCCTGGCGAGGTCCACGACGAGCTTGCGGCGGCTCTGCGCGCCCTCGGTGTCGACGCCCACGTCGGGCAGCGGCCGGTCGAGCGCGTCGTGGTCCAGCTCGATGCCGACGAGCGTGGAGAGCTGGGCCAGCCCGTAGGCGGGGATGATGAGCTCGTCCAGCTCGCGTTCCAGGCGGCGGGCCTCGCTCTCGGTGGAGCCGATGACGGGCGAGATCCCGGGCAGGACGAGCAGGTCGCCGGGCTGCCGGCCGTGGCGGGTCAGGCGGCTCTTGAGGTCGCGGTAGAACGCCCGGCCCTCCTCCAGCGTCTGCTGGGCGGTGAACACGGCCTCGGCGTAGCGGGCGGCGAACTCCTTGCCGTCCTCCGACGAGCCCGCCTGGACGAGCAGCGGATGCCCCTGCGGCGGCCGCTGGGTGTTCAGCGGGCCGCGTACGGAGAACCGCTCGCCGGCGTGCTCGATCGCGTGGATCTTGCCGGTGTCGGCGTAGACGCCGCCCGCCCGGTCGGCCACGACGGCGTCGTCCTCCCAGCTGTCCCAGAGCTTGGTGACCACGTCCAGGAACTCGGTGGCGCGGGCGTAGCGGTCGGCGTGCGCGGGCCGCTCGATGCCGAAGTTGCGCGCCTCGGCCTCGCCGGCGGAGGTGACGATGTTCCAGCCGGCCCGGCCGCCGCTGATGTGGTCGAGCGAGGCGAACTTGCGGGCGACGTGGAACGGCTCGTTGTAGGTCGTCGAGACGGTCGCGATCAGCCCGACGTGGTCGGTCACGGCGGCGAGCGCGGACAGCAGGGTCAGCGGTTCGAGCCCGCCGAGCGCGTTGTGCCGGACGTCGGCCTGCAGCGCCACCCCGTCGGCCAGGAAGACGGAGTCCAGCTTGCCCGCCTCGGCGATCCTGGCCAGCTCCTGGTAGTGGCGGACGTCGGCCAGGCGGGCGGGCTCGGTCAGCGGGTGCCGCCAGGCGGCCTCGTGGTGGCCGACGCCCATGAGGAAGGCGTTGAGGCGTAGCTGTCTGCTCATGTGGTCCTCCAGGTGCTGAAGCGGCGCTCGACGCTGACCAGCAGCAGGTTGAACAGCAGGCCGAGCAGGGAGATCGTGATGATTCCGGCGTACATGTCGGGGATGCGGAAGCTGAACTGGGCGTCCTGGATCAGGTAGCCGAGCCCCGCCTTGGCGCCGACCATCTCGGCGAAGAGCAGGACGAGGATCGCGTACGCCCCGGCCAGCCGGATGCCGGTGAAGACGGCGGGCACGGCGGCGGGCAGGATCACCTTCTGGAACAGCCGGACCGGGCCGACGCCCATCGACCTGGCGGACTTGACCAGCAACGGCTCGACCGCCCGCACCCCGCTGATGGTGTTGAGCAGGATCGGCCAGGAGCAGGCGTACAGCACGAAGGTGATCTTCGTGGTCTCGCCGATGCCGAGGATCAGCGTGAAGACGGGCAGCAGCGCGACCGCCGAGGTGTTGCGGAACACCTCCAGCAGCGGCACCAGCGTGTCGGCCACCGGCCGGTACCAGCCGATCAGCAGCCCGAGCGGGATGGCCAGCAGGATGGCCAGGCCGAACCCGGACAGCGAGCGCACCAGCGACGCCCGTACGTGCTCGGGCAGTTGACCGCCGAGCAGCAGGTCGTAGCCGGCCTGGAGGTTCACCGAGAGCGGCGGCACGAAGACCGGGTCGACCACGCCCAGCCGGGGCAGCCCCTCCCAGGCCGCCAGGAGCAGCAGGACGGCCGCCGACCGGGCGGCGGCCCGCCGGACGGCGCTCACGAGGCCCGCTCCTGCTCCTGGGCCGCCGCCACCTCGGCGCGCAGCAGGCTCCACACGTGGTGCCGGTACGCGCCGAACGCCGGGTCGGCCCGGAGGTCGCCCTCGCGCGAGTCGAACGACACCTCGACGACCTCCTTGATCCGCCCCGGCCTGGAGGTCATGACGGCGACCCGCTGGCCCAGGTAGACGGCCTCGTCGATGCCGTGGGTGATGAACACGATCGTCTTGCCGGTCTTGCGCCACACGTCCAGCAGCTCGCCCTGCAGCGACTCGCGCGTCTGGGCGTCCAGGGCGGCGAACGGCTCGTCCATGAGCAGCACGTCGGGGTCGAAGGCGAGGCTGCGCGCGATGGCGACCCGCTGGCGCATGCCGCCCGACAGCTCGTGCGGGTAGCGGTCCTCGAACCCGGCCAGGCCGACCAGGTCCAGGTAGTGCCTGGCCCGCCCGGCGCGCTCGCGGCGGGGTACGCCCTTGGCCTCCAGCCCGAACTCGACGTTGGCCCGCGCCGACCGCCACGGGAACAGCGCGTACTGCTGGAAGACCACGCCCCGGTCGAGCCCGGGGCCGGTGACGGGGGCGCCGTCGATGAGGACCTCGCCGCTGCTCGGCGCGGCCAGCCCGGCGATCAGGTCGAGGAGGGTGGACTTGCCGCAGCCGCTCGGCCCGACCAGCGTCAGGAACTCTCCTTCGCGCACGTCCAGGTCGATGTCCGCCAGCGCGGTGAACGGCTCGCCCCGGACCGTGAACGTCCGGCCCACGCCCCGGATGCCGATCTTGGTGCGGACGGCGGTCTCGCTCAGTGTCGTCATGAGGCGCTCCGGCCGGCGTAGGGGTTGAACGCGTTGGTGAAGACGTCGCCGGCCTCGACCTGGCCGGGCCTGATGTCGCCGGAGCGCTCCAGCCAGTCGATCCAGGTCTGGAACTCCTTGACGGCGATCACCCCGCCTGGGCCGGCGATGCCCGAGCTCTTCCAGTAGCGCACGGTGCTCGGGTCCTCGTTGCGGCCGCGGCGGTTGATGATCTGCTCGAACTTGGCGACCACCTCCTCGCGGGGGCGGGTCTGGGCCCAGTGCACGGCCTTGGCGAAGCCGGTCACGAACGTGCGGACGACCTCGGGGTTGTCGGCGATGAACGCCTCGCGGAAGACGACCGAGCCGGCGGTGAACGGCCCGAACAGCCCGGTGTCGGTGAACAGCGGCCGCAGCCCGCCGCGCTCCAGCGCCTTGTCCTTGAGGATGCCGCCGAGGGTGCCGACGTCGAGCTGTCCCTGGCGCAGCGCCTGCTCGGTGTTGACCGGCGGGACGACGACGAGCTGGACGCGCTCGATCTCGGCGGGCGTGAGCCCGGCCCGGGTCAGATACTCCTTGATCACGGCTTCGTGGTGCGCGCCGAGCGTGTTGACGCCGATCTTCTTGCCGATGAGGTCGCGCGCGGTCCTGATCGGGCTGTCCTCGGGCACGTAGTAGCCGCTGAACGACTTCTCGTCCGCGCCGTAGTAGCCGATCACGGCCTTGATTGGGGCCCGGGCGGCCCGGAGCTTGACGATGGCGCCGTTGAAGGCGCCGCCGAAGTCGGTCTGGCCGGTGGCTGCGGACTGGATGTCCTGCGGCCCGGAGGTGGTGTTGCCGACCCACTTCAGCTTGATGTCGCCGAGGTAGCCCAGCTCCTCGGCCAGTTCGGGGAAGGTGACCGCGCCGACGCTGCCTTGGTAGCGCAGTTCCTTCTGGACGGATCCGGCCTGGCTCGTCCCACAGGCTGCGGTGGCCAGCAGCAGCGTGGTTGCGGCAACGGCATGTCTGAAACGGCCCACTCTCATGCCGCCGAACCTAGGCGTCCGCCGCCACTAAGTCAACATTTCCTACAGGTTTAATAGGGAAATGGTGCGAAGAACGCGCCGGCCATCGGGCCGGCGCGTTCGTCAGAAGGCCTCTTCGGGCAGCTCCATGAGCTCCTGACCAGTGGCGTCGAGCGTGCGGCGCTCGGCGGCCAGGCGGGGCAGAACGGTCGTGGCGAAGAACGACGCCGCCGCGACCTTGCCCTGGTAGAAGGGGTCGTTGCCGTCCGCCAGGCGGGCCAGCGCCACCTCGGCCTGGCGCAGCAGCAGCCAGCCGATCACCAGGTCGCCCAGCGAGAGCAGGAACCGGGTGGTGTTGAGCCCGACGCGGTAGACCTCCTCCGGCTTCTCCAGCGACCCGAGCGCCCAGCCGGCCATCGTGTCGCCCATGGCCTTGACCTCGGCGGCGGCCTCGGCGAGCAGCTTGCGCTCCTCCTTGAGCCGGCCGTTGCCCGCCTCGGAGGCGGCGAACTCGTTGATCTCGGTCAGCAGTGCGCCCACGGCCGCGCCCTGGTTGCGCAGGATCTTGCGGAAGAACAGGTCCAGGCCCTGGATCGCGGTCGTGCCCTCGTACAGGGAGTCGATCTTCGCGTCCCGGATGTACTGCTCGATCGGGTAGTCCTGGAGGTAGCCGGAGCCGCCCAGCGTCTGCAGCGAGCGCGCCAGCAGTTCGTACGAGCGCTCCGAGCCGACGCCCTTGACCAGCGGCAGCAGCAGGTCGTTCATCGCGTGCGCGTGCCGGTCGTCGGGGTCGATCTGGATGGCGTCCTGGAAGGTCGCCGTGTAGAGCACCAGCGCCCGCATGCCCTCGGCGTACGCCTTCTGCAGCATCAGCTCGCGCCGCACGTCCGGGTGGTTGACCACGGTCACGCGCGGGGCGGCCTTGTCGGCCATCTTGGTCAGGTCGGCGCCCTGGAAGCGCTGCTTGGCGTACTCCAGCGCGTTCAGGTAGCCGGTGGACAGGGTGGCGATGGCCTTGGTGCCGACCATCATGCGGGCGTGCTCGATGACCATGAACATCTGCTTGATGCCCTCGTGCACGTCGCCGACCAGCCAGCCGACCGCCGGGTGCTTGTCGCCGAAGGTGAGCTCGCAGGTCGTGGAGACCTTCAGGCCCATCTTCTTCTCGACGTTGGTCACGTACGCGCCGTTGCGCTCGCCGAGCTCGCCGGTCTCCAGGTTCACGTGGAACTTGGGCACCAGGAACATCGACAGGCCCTTGGTGCCGGGGCCGTGGCCCTCGGGGCGGGCCAGGACCAGGTGGAAGATGTTCTCGGCCATGTCGTGCTCGGCGCTGGTGATGAAGCGCTTGACGCCCTCGATGTGCCAGGTGCCGTCGTCCTGCTGGATCGCCTTGGCGCGGCCGGCGCCCACGTCGGAGCCGGCGTCGGGCTCGGTCAGCACCATGGTGGCGCCCCAGTTGCGCTCGATGGCCAGCTCGGCGAAGCGCTTCTGCTCCGGGGTGCCGACCTTCCACAGCGTGTAGGCGAAGTTCGGGCCCGCCGCGTACATGTACAGCGCCGGGTTGGCGCCCAGGACCATCTCGGCGGTGGCCCACGCCAGGCTCCGCGGGATGCCGGGGCCGCCCAGGTCGGTGGGCAGGTCGAGGTGCGCCCAGCCGCCGTCGACCAGCGTCTTGAACGACTTCTTGAAGCCGTCGGGGATGGTGACGGACCCGGTGGCGGCGTCGAAGACGGGCGGGTTGCGGTCGCCCTCCTCGAACGAGTCGGCCAGGACGCCCGTCGCCAGCCGCTCGGCCTCATCCAGGATGCTGCGGGCCGTGTCCTCGTCCACGTCCGCGTACGGGCCCCTGCCGAGGATCTCGCGTCGCCCGAACACCTCGAAAAGGTTGAACTCCAGGTCACGCACGTTGCTCTTGTAGTGGCCCATGGGTGCAGCTCTCCTTGAACCGAGTCCTTCATCTACCGGTGAGTAACCTTACTAGCAATGCTACCCGCCGGTAACCATGGATATGCGTGGCATGCTCATCTCCGTGGATGCCGAAGAACTCGCCGCGAGATGGCGAGAGCGCCTGGAATCCTGGGCCATTCCGCCGGAGATCCTGGCCGCGGCCCCGGTCGATCCGTGGGGCTATCCGGTGAGCCGGTTCACCAGCCGCACCGACAGAGCGCTCGCCGAGCCCGACGACGGGCCCACCATGACGCGCGTGAGGCAGGCGCTGCCCGAGGGCGGCACGCTGCTGGACGTCGGCTCGGGACCGGGCGCCTCGTCGCTGCCGCTGCGCGAGCGCATCGGCCACCTCTACGCCGTCGACAGCTCGCCCGAGATGCTCGACGAGCTCTCGGCCCGCGCCGACAAGCTGGGCGTGCGCACCACCGCGATCGCGGGCCGCTGGCCGGACGTGGCGGACGAGGTGCCCGAGGTCGACGTGTCGGTGGCCGCGCACGTGGTCTACAACGTCCCCGACCTGGCGCCGTTCCTGTTCGCGCTCGACTCGCGCACCCGCCGCCGCGTGGTGCTGGAGCTGCCGCACCGCCATCCCATGAGCTGGCTGGCGCCGCTCTGGCAGCACTTCCACGGCGTCGACCGTCCCGTGCGGCCCGTCGCCGAGGACTGCGTGGCGCTGGCCGCCGCGCTGGGCTTCGCGGTGCGCGTGGAGGAGCGCGAGGCCCCGCTGGAACGATTCAGCTCCCTGGAGGAGCTGGCCGCCAGCGCCTGCCACCGCATCTGCCTCGACCCGGCGCGGGCCGACGAGGTGGCGCGCACGGCGCAGGAGATGGGGATGTGGCCGATGCCCCGCGACCGCTGGGTCACGATCTGGTGGGAATGATCGCGGCCCTGGGGGCGTTCCGTGTTGTGAGCACAGCTCCCGGACGAGACGCGCCGTACCCGGTAGGTAAAGACGACGCATGACACTGCAGTCCCGCTGAAGGAGTCATGCCACGATGGCCTGGATCATCCTCGTTCTCGCCGGCGTCGCCGAAGTCGCGATGGCCCTGTCGCTCAAGCTCAGCAACGGTTTCACCCACGTGTGGTGGTCCGTCTCCTTCCTGCTCACCGCGCTCCTGAGCTTCGGCATGCTCGCGTACGCCCTCAAGTCCCTCGAGGTCGGCACCGCGTACGCCGTGTGGACCGGCATCGGCGCGGTCGGCACGGCGGTGCTCGGCATGCTGGCCATGGGCGACGACGTCTCGGCGATCCGCCTGATCTCCATCGGGCTCATCCTGGCCGGGGTCGTCGGGCTCAACCTGGCCGGCGCGCACTAACCGGCTTGACTCGATTGCCGGTGTCGCGATTGAGTGGCCGAATGATCGAGATTCACGCTGTGACCATTGACTGCGCCGACCCGTACGAGCTCGCCACCTGGTGGAGCAAGGCCACGGGCCTCCCGCTCGGCGACGGCGACATGCCGGGCGACGACGAGGTGATGCTGCGCACCAAGCACGACCCGTTCCTGCTGTTCATCCGGGTGCCGGAGGGCAAGTCCGTGAAGAACCGGCTGCACCTGGACGTCAACGGCACCGAGGGCCGCACCCGCGACCAGGAGGTCGAGCGCCTGCTCGGCCTCGGCGCCACCATCTACGACGACCGGCGCGACGAGAACGGCATCGGCTGGGTCACCATGCGCGATCCCGAGGGCAACGAGTTCTGCGTCTGCCGGAGCGAGGCCGAGCGGGCCGCCTCAGCGAGCTGAGCGCGCCCGGCCCTGCATGGTGAGGGTGAGCACGGCGGCGATCACGTAGACGAGCAGTCCGTGCCAGCCGGCGTGCACCGCCGAGCCGAACACGCCCTCCCCGTCGAGCACGAGCTGCACCGGGTAGTCGAGCACCGCGGTGATGCCGGCCGGCAGCAGCGCGAACTTCCACGGGTGGCGCAGGCCCCACACGCGCGCCTGCCGGGTCACCCGGTCGCCCTCCTCGGGCTTGGACACCGCGCCCACGGCCGCGATCAGCGCGAACAGGCTGATGCCCAGCCCCAGCGCCCACACCATGTCGCCGCCGCCGCCGAGCAGCCCGACCCCGAAACTGGTCGCGGCGACGGCGCCACCGCCGATGACGGCGGCCTTCCACGGAGCGCCGCGCAGGGCGGCGGCGGACAGCGAGACTTCATCACGTCGGGTGATTTCGTTCATGTCCTCAGCGTGCCTCCGGCCGCCCCCTGCCCACATCGGGGATGGACCCTGACCAGTCCCTGACATGATGCAGTTCATGCGAGATGTCACGATTGAGCAGTTCGGCGCCGGCGAGTGGGAGCGGCTGAAGGCGATCCGCCTGCGCGCGCTCCAGGAGGCGCCTGACGCGTTCGGGTCCTCCTACGAGCGGGAGAGCGCGTTCACCGCCGAGACGTGGGCTGAGCGGCTGTCAGGGTCGTGGTGGCGGGTGGCCGTCATCGACGGCGGCGACGCCGGGCTGGTGTGCGTGCGGGTCGAGGAGGGCCGGGCGCACCTGCTGTCGATGTGGGTCGCGCCGGAGGCCAGGGGCCGCGGGGTCGCCTCGCGGCTGGTCGACGCGGCCGTCGCGCACGCCAGGGAGGTCGGCGTGGACGAGGTCGAGCTGTGGTGCGTCGACCACAACACGGCGGCCAGGGCGCTGTACGCGAGCAAGGGGTTCACCCCCAGCGGCAAGAAGATGGGCCTGCCGTCCAACCCCGACATCCCCGAGTCCCACTATGTCCTGTCCCTGCTCTTCCGCCGGGCCCGCCGGGACGACGTGCCCGCGATCGTGGCGATGCTGGCCGACGACCCGCTCGGCGCCACCCGCGAGGGCGACCCGTCCGACGAGCGCTACCTGGCCGCCTTCGACCGCATCGACGCCGACCCGTACGACGAGCTGATCGTCGCCGAGCGCGACGGCAAGGTGGTCGGCACCATGCAGCTCACCTACCTGGCCGGGCTGTCGCGGCTGGGCGCCGAGCGGTGCCAGATCGAGGCCGTCCGGGTCGCCGCCTCCAGCCGGGGGGAGGGGCTGGGCCGCAGGATGATCCAGTGGGGCATCGACCGGGCCCGCGCCCGGGGCTGCGCCATGGTGCAGCTCACCTCCGACAAGTCCCGCGCCGACGCGCACCGCTTCTACGACTCGCTCGGCTTCACCGCCTCGCACGAGGGCTACAAGCTCGCGCTGAGCTGAGCCAGCATCCACCTGCACCAGTCGGCCCGGTGCCGCTCGTAGCCGAGCCCGCACCGCAGCGTCGCGTAGTTGCCGAAGCGCGGGTCGCCGATCGGCGGCGGCCCGCCGAACAGCTCCTCCTCGCGCTCGTAGTCGGCCAGCCTGGCCTCGTGGCGGGCGAGCTGGTCGGCGAAGAGCCGCCGCAGCGCCTCCGGCTCGGCGAGCCAGGCCGTGTAAGTCTTGAGCACCAGCTCGTCGCGCTCCGGCCGCTCGCGCGGCGGCTCGGTCACCCACTCGCGCAGCGCCGCCGTGCCCGCGCCGGTCAGCCGGTAGATCTTCTTGTCCTGCGGCCCTGGCCCCGCCTGCGTCTCGTACGCGACCAGCCCTTCGGCCAGCAGTTTCTGCAGCTCGGTATGGATCTGGCTGTGCCTGGCCGTCCAGAAGTAGGCCACCGGCCGGCGCATCGCCTGGGCGATGTCGTACCCGGTGCGCTCGCCGCGGGCCAGCACGGCGAGGATCGCGAATCCCAGCGTTGAGGTCATGGTGCGTCCAGAGTATTGTTCCTGGCAACTATGTCACTTCTGACATAGTCTCAGAGAAAGGGGCGGCCATGCGCGCGATAGTCGGCTCGTTGGGACTCGTACTGGTGCTGACCGCTTGCGGAGGCGCGGTCAGCACCTCGGCCGCCCCCAGCCCGTCACCACCACCTAGCACCACCCCGGCGCCCACGCCCACCCCGACGCCCACGCCGACGAAGGCGAAGGGCCCCAACGTGAGCGGCTGCTACACCCGCGACGACGGCAAGATCTTCACCTACGGCGACGACATGCCCGGCGTCATCACCGGCAAGGGCGAGGTCGGCGTCGTCATCACCTACGAGCGGCGCGGCAACGTGTGCTCCTGGCGCCCGCTGTCCGACCGGCTCGTCGCCGCCGGCTACCGCGTCCTGCTGTACGCGCGCAAGTCCGTCGACCTGCCCGAGGACACCGCGCTGGCGATGGCCAGGCGGCTGGCCAAGGAAAAGGGCGTCGAGCGGGTCTTCCTGGCGGGCGGCTCGATCGGCGCCACCGTCTCGGCGACCGCCGCGCTGGAGCTGGGGGACAAGGCCGCCGGGGTGATCGCCCTGTCAGGCGCGATCGACGCCGCCGAGGCCGCGAAGCTGAAGGTGCCGCTGCTCCAGATCGGCACCGAGCACGACAGCTACGGCGGCGCCGACGACCTGCAGACCGCGCACGACGCCGCCACCCGCGCCCCCGACCGGCAGATCCACGTCATCAAGGGCGAGAGCGCGCACGCCTCCGACCTGTTCCGGGGCCCCTACGCCACCGAGGTCATCGACCGGGTCGTGGCGTTCATGGACCGGCACAAGGGCTGAGCTCCACCAGGTTGTCGTGGTAGACCGCACCCCTGCCCAGGTCGGCGTCACGCTCGGCGACGACCGTGTTGGGGTTGGCGCCGCCCGGGCTGAGCTTGGGCCAGCGGCCCTTGGGCGAGGCCACCACGCCGGGCGCCACCCGGTCGCTGATCTCGACGTCGGCCAGGAAGCCGCCGCCGGCGTTGTGCACCCGCACCCGCTGCCCGTCGCTCAGCCTGCGCGCCCGCGCGTCGGCCGGGTTGACCAGCACGACCGGCTCCTTGGCCCGCCGCCGCAGCTCCGGATTGTTGCCGAAGGTGGTGTTGAGGAACGTGTGCGGGGCCGGCGTGATCAGCGTCAGCGGGTACGGGCCGCGCCCCGCCGTGCGCGCCGACAGCGACGGCACGTACGCCTTGCCCGGCGGCGGGAACCGCAGCCGGCCGGACCGGGTCGGGAAGCCGTCGGCGTGCGGCGTGAAGGGATCGGGGTAGTTCATCCGCACCCAGCCCTCCTTGCGCAGCCTGTCGACGGTGATGCCCTCAAGCGAGGAATGCCCGCTGGACAGCAGGTTCTCGGCCAGCTCCAGATCCGTGTCGAACAGGGACGGCTCGGTCATCCCCATGTGCGCCGCCAGCCGGCGGAAGGTCTCGGTCGTCGACAGGCACTCGCCCGGCGGCGGGCTCGCGGGCTCGTTCCACAGGAGGTAGAGGTGGCCGTAACCGGCGTGCAGGTCCATGTGCTCGGTCTGCATCGTCGCGGGGAGCACGATGTCGGCGTAGTCGACCGTGTCGGTCGGGAACTGCTCCATGACGACCGTGAACAGGTCGTCGCGCATCAGCCCGCGCCTGATCCGGTTGCTGTCGGAGGTCGAGCCGACCGGGTTCGCGCCGTAGACCCACAGGCACTTGACCGAGTCGGGGTCGGCCAGTTCGGAGGCCAGCCGCGTCATGGTGAGCGTGCGCACCGGCTTGGCCAGCAGGTCGTCGCGCGTGTCGATGTTGACGTGCACGTGGTCGCTGGTCGAGTAGGCGACGCCGCCGCCCGGATGCTGCCAGTCGCCGGTCACGGCGGGGATCGCGGCGATCGTGCGCATCGCGGTGCCGCCGCCCTCGTGGCGCTGGATGCCCATGGTGGCGCGGATCGCGGTGGGCCGGGTGTGGGCGAGCCTCATCCCCAGGCTGTGGATGTCGGCGGCCGGGATGCCGGTGATCTCCGCCGCCGTCTCGACCGGATATTTCAGGATCTCGGCGCGGAAGCTCTCCCACCCGTCGGTGTGCCGGGCCAGGAAGTCCTCGTCCTGCGCGCCCTCCGCCAGCACCACGTTCAGCAGGCCCAGCGCGAGCGCCGCGTCGGTGCCCGGCCGGATCGCCAGATGCTGGTCGGCCTGGTCGGCGGTCCTGGTGCGGATCGGGTCGATCGCCACCACGTGCGCGCCCTCGGCCCGCGCGTCCTGCACGAACTTCCACAGGTGGTGACCGCTGGTGAGCGTGTTCGTGCCCCACAGCAGGATCAGCCGGGACTGCGCGAAGTTCTCCGGGTCCATGCCGCCGGCCGTGCCGTTGGTCAGCCGGAGACCGGAGGTGCCCGCCGCCGAGCAGATGTTCAGCCAGTGCCGCGAGGCGCCCAGCATGTTCCAGAACCGGCGGCCGGCCACGCCCTCGCAGCCCTGGAGGTAGCCCAGCGTGCCCGTGCCCTGGTAGGGCCAGATCGCCTCGCCGCCGTGCTCCTCGACGATGCCGCGCAGCCGTACGGAGATCTCCTCCAGCGCCTCCTCCCAGGAGATGCGCTCGAACTGCCCGGACCCCTTGGGGCCGGTGCGGCGCAGCGGGTGGAGGATGCGGTCGGGCGCCCGCGTCTGCTCCAGGTAGCGGTTGACCTTCACGCACAGCGCGCCGCGCGTATAGGGATGGTCGGGGTTGCCGCGCATCTTGACCGCTTCGCCGTCCCGCACGGTGACCACCCAGGAGCAGGTGTCCGGGCAGTCAAGCGGACACGCTCCCAGCACCTTCAGTTCGCCCGACATGCGTCACAGCTTATGTGGAGCCCCTGCGGCGCGGTCAGGGGGAGTTCGCGGTAGAAATCAAGGTGAAGGGTTGGAGCTCCACCGACACGGGGCTCACAGATCGTACGATGCGCCCGGAAAGGTGCAGAATCACTGTCGGTGGCCGAAATCAGAGAAAGCGAAGACGCGGAGGACCTCTCGGAAGGGGATCCAGCCGTGGGCGAAGCGCGCCCTGACGCGGACGTCTACGTCGTCGAGCCGCTCCTGCCCCAGCGCCTGCGCAGGCCCTCCGACCTGCTGCGGCTGTTCGCCACGCTGCTCACGCTCGGCGCGGTGATCCTGCTCGCGCTGGTGGCCAAGCAGACGCTCAGCGGCCTCGAACGCGACGTCAGCGAGGGCACCGCCCTGGTGCCGCTGCTCAGCCGCGTCGCGACCTTCGTCGGCGGCGCGGCCGTGCTCATCGTGCCCGTCGCCTTCGCCGTCGAACGGGTCTTCCACCGCGACGGCCTGCGCGTCGCCGAAGGGCTCATCGCCGCCATCGTCGGCATGGTCGGCTCGTTCCTGCTCGGCCAGTGGCTGGTCGGCGGCAACGTCGACGACCTCGGCAGGCTGCTCACCGGCGGCCGGCCCATCGAGCCGCTCAACACGCTGCTCACCTCCGTCACCGCCTACGCCACCGCCGTCCGCATCTCCCGCCGCCCCACCTGGCGGGCGCTCGTGTGGACCGTGATCGGCCTCGACATCCTGGCGCTCTACTCCGGCGGCCAGATCACCCTGCCCGGCGCCATCGTCACCGTCCTGGTCGGCATGGCGATGGGCTACGCCACCCTGTACGGGATCGGCAGCCCCAACACCAGGCCGCCCGGCAACGCCGTCGTGGCCACGCTGCGCAGGCTCTCGTTCTCCCCGGTGTCGGCCCGCCGCATCGAGGACGACCACCAGGGCAGCCGCCGCTACGCCGTCGGGCTGGCCGACGGCGCGAGCCTCGACGTCACCGTGCTCGACCGCGACCGCCAGGTGGCCGGCCTGCCGTACCGGCTGTGGCGGCGCATCCGCCTCAACTCCGAGACCCGGCGCAAGGCCATCAGGTCGCTGCGCGCCGAGCTGGAGCGCGAGGCGCTCATGGCCTACGCCGCCCAGGCCGCCGGGGCCAGCACGCCCCGCCTGCTCGGCACCAGCGAGATCGGCACCGAGGCCGCGCTGCTCGTCTACGAGCACCTCGACACCCGGCCGCTCGACGAGGTGCCCGACGAGGAGATCAGCGACGACGTCCTCGCCCAGATCTGGGAGCAGGTCTCGCTGCTGCAGATCCAGCGCCTCGCCCACCGCAGGCTGACCGGCGACGGCATCCACCTCGACCGGGCCGGCCGCGTCGTGCTCACCGACGCCCGCAGCGGCGAGATCGCCGCCGGCGACCTGCTGCTGCGCCTCGACATCGCCCAGCTCCTCACCTACCTGGCGCTGCGCGTCGGCGCCGAGCGGTCCGTCAGGGCCGCCAGCGCCGTCATGGGCTCCGACGCGCTGGCCACCGCCATGCCGCTGCTCCAGCGCATCGCGCTCACCCGCGAGACCCGCGCCGCGCTGAAGAAGGACAAGCACCTGCTCACCGCGATCCGCGAGCAGATCGTCGCGCTCAAGCCGCAGAGCAAGCCGGAGGAGATCCGGCTGGAGCGCTTCCGGCCGCGCACGCTCGTCACGATCATCGCCAGCACGTTCGCCGCCTACATCGTGCTGTCCCAGCTCAGCCGGGTCGACGTGGTGCAGGTCGTCACCACCGCCAACTGGGCCTGGACCGGCCTGGCGCTGCTCGCCTCGTTCGTCAGCTTCGTGGCCGCCGCGCTGATGCTGCGCGGCTTCGTGCCCGAGCACCTGCCGCTGTGGCGCACGGTCCTGGTGCAGTTCGCCGCCTCGTTCGTCAAGCTCGTCGCGCCGGCGGCGGTCGGCGGCGTCGCGATCAACACCCGCTACCTGCAGAAGCGCGGCATCGTCCCGGCGCTGGCCGTGGCCAGCGTGGGCGCCTCGCAGCTCGTCATGATGGTCTTCCACATCGGCCTGCTGCTGCTGTTCGCCTACATCACCGGCTCCAACACCGCCACCACGTTCACGCCGTCGCGCGGCCTGGTCGTGGTGCTCCTGTCGGTGGCGCTGCTGGTCGTGGTGCTGTTCGGCATCCCGCCGGTGCGCCGGTTCATCACCCGGCGGATGCAGCGGCTGTTCGCGAACGTGCTGCCCCGGCTGCTCGACGTGCTGCAGACGCCACGCAAGATGATCGAGGGCGCCGTCGGCACCCTCATGATCACCATCGCCTTCGTGGCCTGCCTCTACGCGTGCGTCCACGCGTTCCGCGGCGAGATCGACTTCACCACGGTCGCGGTCGTCTACCTCACCGCCAACGCCATCGGCTCGGCCGCGCCCACGCCGGGTGGCCTGGGCGCGGTCGAGATCTCACTCACCGCCGGGCTGAGCGTCGCGGGAGTGCCGCCGACCCTGGCCACCTCGGCCGTGCTGCTCTACCGGCTGCTCACGTTCTGGCTGCCGGTGCTGCCGGGCTGGGCGTCGTTCACCTACCTGCAGCGGCACGAGGCCCTGTGATCTCGTCGATCGCCTTGAGCTCGTCCTCGGTGAACGCCGGGCCGTCCACGCACGCCACGTTGTCCTCCAGCTGACGCACGCTGCTCGCCCCGATCAGCACGCTCGTGACGCGAGGGTCGCGCAGCGTCCACGACAGCGCCATCTGGGCCAGGCTCTGCCCGCGCCCCCTGGCCAGCTCGTCCAGCGAGCGCGCCAGCTCCACGTCGATCTGCTTCTCGCTGAGGAACCGGCTGGTCGCCGCCCGCGAGTCCGCCGGCACGCCCTTCAGGTAGCGGTCGGTCAGCAGCCCCTGCGCCAGCGGCGAGTAGACGATGCAGCCCATGCCCGCCTCCTCCAGCGTGTCGAGCAGTCCGCCCTCGATCCACCTGTTGATCATCGAGTAGGACGGCTGGTGGATGAGCAGCGGCGTGCCCAGCTCCCGCATGATCCTGGCCGCCTGGGCGGTCTGCTCCGCCGAGTAGTTGGAGATGCCCGCGTACAGCGCCTTGCCCGAGCGCACCGCCCGGTCCAGCGCGCCCATGGTCTCCTCCAGCGGCGTGTCCGGATCGGGCCGGTGGCTGTAGAACACGTCCACGTACTCCAGGCCCATCCGGCCCAGCGACTGGTCCAGGCTGGCCAGCAGGTACTTGCGCGACCCCCATTCGCCGTACGGGCCGGGCCACATGTCGTAGCCGGCCTTGGTGGAGATGACCAGCTCGGCCCGGTACGCGGAGAAGTCCTGCCGGAAGATCCGCCCGAACGTCCGCTCCGCCGACCCGTACGGCACGCCGTAGTTGTTGGCCAGGTCGAAGTGCGTCACGCCCAGGTCGAAGGCCCGGCGCAGGATCGCCCGCGAGTTCTCCAGCGGCCGGTCGTCACCGAAGTTGTGCCACAGCCCCAGCGACACCGCCGGCAGCTTCAGCCCGCTGCGCCCACTCCGGTTGTACGGCTGCCGCTCGTAGCGGGCGGCGTCGGCCTCGTACGTCATGCTGTCCCTCTTTCGATGATCCACGACAGCGCGAACGCCTCCTCGCGCCAGGCGTCGTACCGTCCGCTGCGCCCGCCGTGTCCCGCGCCCATCTCCGTCTTCAGCAGGAACGGCCCGCCCTTGGCCGTGGCGCGCAGCCGCGCGATCCACTTGGCCGGCTCGTGGTAGAGCACCCGCGTGTCGTTCAGGCTGGTGATCGCGAGAATCGGCGGATACGTTCTGTCGTCCACGTTCTCGTACGGCGTGTACCCCTTCATGTACGCGTACACGTCCGCGTTGTGCAGCGGGTCGCCCCACTCGTCCCATTCGATCACCGTCAGCGGGAGCGACGGGTCGAGGATCGTGTTCAGCGCGTCCACGAACGGCACCTCAGCCACCACGCCCGCGAACTCCTCCGGAGCCAGGTTGACCGCCGCGCCCATGAGCAGCCCGCCCGCCGAACCGCCCCTGGCGATCACCCGCCCGCTCCACCCGGCCTGCTTGAGATGCCGGGCCGCGGCCACGAAGTCGGTGAACGTGTTCCTCTTGCTGGTGAGCTTGCCCTCCTCGTACCAGCGCCGGCCCATCTCGCCGCCGCCGCGCACGTGCGCGATCGCGAACACGAACCCCCGGTCCAGCAGCGACAGCCGCGGCACCGAGAAGCCCGGGTCGATCGACGTCTCGTAGCTGCCGTACCCGTACAGCAGCGTCGGAGCCGGCAGCGTCGTGTCCTTGCGCTTGACGACGGAGATCGGGACCTCGGTGCCGTCCTCGGCCGTGGCCCACTCGCGGAACTGCTCGTAGTCCTCGGGGTCGTAACCGCCGAGCACCGGCCGCCGCTTCAGCAGGATCAGCTCCCGCGTGGCCAGGTCGTAGTCGTAGACGCTGGCCGGCGTCACCATGCTGGTGTAGGCCAGGCGCAGCCGGTTCGTCACGAACTCCGGGTTCCCGGCCGGCCCGACGTCGTACAGCGGCTCAGGAAAGTCGATCTCGTACGGGGCTTCGCCCTCGGGCAGCACCCGCAGCCCGGTCAGGCCGTCACGGCGGAAGTGCACGACGGCGTGGCCCGCGAACGCGTCGATCTCCAGCAGCCGGGTGTCCTCCCGGTGCTCGATCACCGGCGTCCAGACGCCGGGGTCGTCGAGCGGCGCGGTGGCCAGCTCGAAGTTGCGGGCGTTCTCGTTGTGGAGCACGTAGAAGAAGTCGCCCGCGTGCTCGATGCCGTACTCGACGCCGGTCTTGCGGGGCCGCACCAGCCTGAACTCGCCCGCCGGGTCGGCGGCGTCGAGGATGCGCACCTCGCTCGTGATCTTGCTGCCCGCGCCGAGCACCAGGTAGCGCTCGCTGCGGGTCAGCCCGATGCCCACCCAGAACCGCTCGTCGGTCTCCTCGTAGACGAGCACGTCCTCGCTGGTGCCGAGCGTGTGCCGGTAGACCTGGTAGGGCCGCCAGGCGTCGTCGACCCGCGTGTAGAAGAACGCCGACCCGTCGGCCGACCAGGCGCCGCCGTAGAAGATGTCGGTGATCTCGTCTTCGAGCAGCTCGCCCGTCGCCAGGTTCTTGAACCGCAGCGTGAAACGCTCGTCGCCCTTGAAGTCGGTGGAGTAGGCCAGCATCGTGCCGTCGGGCGAGACGGAGCTGGTGCCGACGGAGAAGAACGGGCTGTCGCCGGCCAGCTCGTTGCCGTCGAGGATGACCTGCTCGCGGTCGAGGCGCTCGCCCGGCGTGATCTCCGGCGGCGTGTCGCCGTCGGCGGGGACGCGGCAGGAGGTGGCGTACTGCTTGCCCTCCTCGGTGCGGGAGAAGTACCACCAGCCGCCCTTGCGGCTCGGCACCGACAGGTCGGTCTCCTGCGTGCGGCCCTTGATCTCCTGGAAGACCTGCTCCTGGAGCTCGGTCAGATGGGCGGTCTCCTCCTTGAGAAAGGCGTTCTCCGCCTCCAGGTAGGCGATCGTCTCCGGATCGTCTTTGTCGGTAAGCCAGGCGTACTCGTCGATCACGGTGTCGCCGTGATGGGTGCGCTCAGCCGGAACCTTCTTCGCCACAGGGGGCGTGTTGCCTCTGCTCACGTGGGGGAGTCTATGGTCGGCCGTGATCGATTTGTGGCCTGGCGGCGCAGGCAACACGGCACGAACGGTCTTGGGCGCTGCTAATCTTTAGAAGCCGACGCGGTGCGGCGCAACCCAACCTCCTCACTCAGGTGATTTCGGTATGGGCTGTGCGGCTGGCGAAGGCACTCCTCGCAAGCTGGTAAGTTAGCGGGGCGTCGAAATTCCAGCAGGTCGAGCAAGTCCGGTCAATTTGACAGAGACTTGAACGGCTGAGAGAATTAAGACACAACGAAATGAGCGCCTCTCGCAGGACTGGGGAGCAAGCGTCCGTTTCTTGAGAACTCAACAGTGTGTCAAAAGCCAGTGCAT
>NZ_JBEZZG010000061.1:0-19374 GCF_040639085.1 Nonomuraea sp. NPDC023979 | reverse complement strand
CAGCAGCCAGTCGAACGACTCGGTCTGCAGGGCGAGAAGGTCAGGAACTTCGAGGGGCTCCTGGATGCGCGAAAAAGAGACGCGACGGGGACCGGCGGGTACGGCGGAGGCGTTGCGCGAGGCTGCCAACAGATGTCCTTCCGAGGGCTCGCGGCGGACTGACTACACGCACGCCAGACAACCTCGCAACGTGAGCAGCGGAGCGGGTCGTCAAAGGGCAGCGCAAAGGGGCAGTGTAGCCGAACGGCACACGCCTGTCCACTTCGCTCTCGCTGCATGCTCCACGTTGGTCGCAGCATCGCCCGTCCGAGCGTAAACGTCAAGCCCGTTAGGCCGACTTTTAGCCGACTTAGGGCCCGGACGCTGGGTTTTCTCCCCTGTGTGATCGGTCGCCTACCGCCAGGCCCAAGACGATACCCGCGAACGGGGGCGGTTAACGCTCCGTCACACCGGGGGTCGAACCCATGCCGACAACCGGTGTAGCAGTGACGGGGATACCCATCCCCAAGGCTTCGCCAAACCTGAATTTTGATAACAATTGAAGGTCGCGCCACGCCCGAGCCCTCAGGCGCTGCCGATCAGCGTCGACAGGTCGGCCACCAGCCAGCGGGAATCTTGCCACACCATGACGAACCTGGCGCGGTTCTGGCTGACCTGTTGCTGCGGCTCGGCCTTCCCGGTGATCGCCTTGACCGTACCCGTGTTCACGAACAGAAGAACCTCGACGCGCCCGGGTTCGGCCCGTTCGACCGCCGCGGCCACGACCGAGGCGGTCTGCACCGTCTTCTGGGCCTTCGCCTTGGCCACCAGCGTGCCCGACAGCTCCCGGTAGTATCGGGTCAGCGCGCCGGTCGTGTGCCGGCCGGCCCGCGCCAGGTCCTGCTCCACCGTGCGATAGTCGTAGGAGAGCAGATCAGGCGCGACGGCCCGGGCGGCGGCCATCGCCTCGGTCCCCGACCTCTCGCTGTCGTGCAGCGCCTTGTAGTCGAGCAGCAGCATCGCGCACGCGACGCCGAGCGCGAGCGTCAGCACCGCCAGCAGCACGGTCGCGATCCGCCTCACACCTGCACCGCCTTCGACACCAGCCACACGCCGCCGGTCCTGGCCAGGTCCATCTCCCACCGGTAGAAGCGCTCCTGCGGCGCGTTGCGGGAGCCGTCCCAGCGGATCTGCACGTCGGCGACCACGAGCGCCTTGGCCGTGCGCGGGCCGATCGACACCAGCCCGGTGGCGCGCACGACGCCCTCCTGGACGACCTTGCCCGACTTCGTGGTGTCCTTGAGCTTGCCCGCCCCGGCCTCGTACTCGGCCCGCGCGGCCCCCGTCGAGGTGGCCAGGATGCGGGCCACGTCCGCGTCGATGGTGCGGTAGTCGAGCGAGAGCAGGTTGACCGCGTGGGTGCGGGCGGCCAGCAGCACCGCCTGCCGGTCGTCCCAGGCGGCCTGCGCGTCGCGGTCCTGGACGACGAGCCAGGTGGCGGCGGCGCCCAGCAGCGCCACCGCGGCGGCGAGCAGCCAGTTGAGGAGGCGGGCGGACATCGCAGCCACGTTCTGCCCCCTTCCGGACCGGTCGCCGGATCATAACCCGGCGCCTTCCCCCGGGTCTCTCAGACGGCCATACAGGCCCTTCTGGAGGCATGCGAAAGGGGCGGCACACCCGGCACCAGGGTGTGGCCGCCCCTCAGGCGAAACGAACTACTTGACGGTGACCGTGGCGCCGGCGCCCTCGAGGGCAGCCTTGGCCTTCTCCGCCTGCTCCTTGTTGACCTTGCCGTCGAAGACCGGCTTGGGAGCGCCGTCCACCAGGTCCTTGGCCTCCTTCAGGCCGAGGGACGTGAGGGCGCGGATCTCCTTGATGACCTGGATCTTCTTGTCGCCGGCGGCCTCGAGGATGACGTCGAACTCGTCCTGCTCCTCGACGGCGGCGGCCTCGCCACCGCCACCGGCGGCGGGGGCGGCGGCAACCGCGACGGGGGCGGCGGCCTTGACGTCGAAGACCTCCTCGAACTGCTTCACGAACTCGGAGAGCTCAAGAAGGGTCATCTCCTTGAACGCGTCGAGCAGCTCGTCGGTGCTGAGCTTCGCCATGATGTTTCCTCCGTTTACGACTTGCGAAATTTAGGAACGGGACCGCGGGTGTTGCGGCAATCCCCGTGTTACTCGCCCGCCTCTTCGCGCTTGGCGCGAAGGGCGTCGGCCAGCTGGGCCATGTTGGTCGGCAGCGCGGCGAACATCGCGGCAGCAGCGCTCTGCTTCGCCTTCAGGGCACCGGCCAGCTTCGCGAGGAGAACCTCGCGGGACTCCAGGTCGGCGAGCTTGGTGATCTCGGTGGCGTCCAGCGTCTTGCCGTCGAGGACGCCGCCCTTGATCACCAGAAGGGGATTGGCCTTGGCGAAGTCACGCAGACCCTTGGCCGCCTCGACAACGTCGCCGTTGACGAAGGCGATCGCGGTCGGACCGGCGAGCAGGCTGTCGAGGCCCGCGAGACCGGCCTCGTTGGCCGCGATCTTGGTCAGGGTGTTCTTCGCCACGGCGAACTTCGCATTCTCACCGAGAGAGGTGCGCAGCTCCTTGAGCTGGGCAACGGTGAGACCGCGGTACTCGGTCAGAACGGCGGCAGCGCTGCCTTCGAACTCGCTCTTGAGCTCGGCAACCGCTGTCGCCTTATCCGCCCTCGCCATGGGCCTCCTTCCAGATGTGCCGCCGGCGAAGGGAGTCAGAAATGAGAACAGCCCCGGGCGCAGGGCGCACACGGGGCTCACGCACATGGATCACTCCATGCGGGGAAACTCGCATTCACACCTGCGCGGGCCGTCCACGAAGTCGTGGATCCTTCGGTCGCCAGGCATTTGAGGCACCTGACGACGACCGGCGGTCTTCGGCAACGACCAGAGTACGGCCTGGTCGCCGAGTTTCCAAATCGCTCTCTAGTTGGTCGTGCCCTTGGGCAGCTCACCCACCTGGTCGGCCGGGGGCGCCTGGATGCCGACGGGCTCGTTGAAGCCCTTGAACATCAGCGCGGCGTCCATCGTGCCGCCGTCCTTGGAGCCGCTCATCGTGAGCTTGCGGGGCAGCTCGTCGGCCGCCACCCAGATGTCGAACTTGACGTCCTTGAGCTCGGCGAGGCCCTTCCTGGCCTGCTCCTGCTCCTCGGCGGGCAGCTGCCGCACGGCGGCGTCCACCGGGAACGTGCCGCTGTAGTGGGTGGTGTCCTCGCCGCCGACGCTCTCGGTGCCGACGGCCTTGACGTTCTGGGAGGCGGTGACCATCTTCGTCACGTTGGCGAGGTCGAACTGCTGGATCTGGCCCAGCAGCTGGTCGACCTGGCCCTGCTCGCCCATCTCGGCCAGCGGCACCTTGATCCACGGCCTGGTCGCGCCGAGCATCTTGTTGAGCGCCTCGACCTTCACGTACACCGTGTCGCCCTGCAGCACCGCCCGCGCGCCGCCCGGCAGGCCCTTGCCGCCGACGTCCGCGCTGTCGAGCGTGAGGTCCACGGCCAGCTCCGGCTTGCTCTGGTAGAGCATGCGGCCCTGCACCTTGCCGGCGCCCTGGTCGGGATGCGAGACGTTGACGACGGCGTCGACCGTGTAGGAACTGACGTCCGCCGTCCGCTGGGCGGCCTGCGCCAGCACCTCGGAGGCGGCCAGATTGACGTGGAGGGGCTGCGCGTTCGTTCCGCAACCGGCCACAGCGGCCGCGACGAGAGCGGCACCGGCCGCGGCGGTGGCGAGAGAAAACCTGCGCTTCAGCATGATTCGACCCTACGTGTCGGGAGTCTGCCCGTGGCGTCTTCCCGCGACATCTCCGGGAAAACCCAGGGGCGTCCCTGACCCGTACGCGCTGACCGTACGCGCTGGGCCCGTACATGCGAAAAGCGCGCCCGCCCCGAAGGGAGAGCGCGCTCTTCTACGCGGAGGAGGCTCAGGCCTCCAGCTCCGCGGCGAGGCCGCGGGTGGCGTTGGGGTCGACCGGGACGCCCGGGCCCATCGTCGTCGAGAAGGTGACCTTCTTGACGTAACGGCCCTTGGCGGCCGACGGCTTGAGACGCAGCACCTCGTCGAGCGCGGCGGCGTAGTTCTCGATGAGCTGAAGCTCGCCGAACGACGTCTTGCCGATGACGAAGTGCAGGTTGGCCTGCCGGTCGGTGCGGAACTCGATCTTGCCGCCCTTGATCTCCGTCACGGCCTTGGCGACGTCGGGGGTCACCGTGCCGGTCTTCGGGTTGGGCATGAGACCACGCGGGCCCAGGACGCGGCCCAGGCGGCCGACCTTGCCCATGAGGTCCGGCGTGGCGACCACGGCGTCGAACTCGTTGAGCCGGTTGCCCTTGGCGATCTCGTCGATCAGCTCGTCGGCGCCGATGATGTCGGCGCCCGCCTCGCGGGCCGCCTCGGCACGGTCACCGGTCGCGAAGACCAGGACCCGGGCGGTCTTACCGGTGCCGTGCGGAAGGTTGACCGTGCCGCGCACGATCTGGTCGGCCTTGCGAGGGTCGACGCCCAGCCGCAGCGCGACCTCGACGGTCGCGTCGAACTTGGTGGTGGACGTCTCCTTGGCCAGCTTGGCGGCCTCGGCGGGGCTGTAGAGCTTGTCGCGGTCGACCTTGGCCGCCGCGTCCTTGTGCGCCTTGCTGCGCTTCATCTCGGTCTCCTTGTGGTCTGCGGGCCGGCGTGCGGCCCTCCCACGGTCAGGGAAAGGGGTCAGTCGGCGACGGTGATGCCCATCGACCGGGCGGTGCCGGCGATGATCTTCTCGGCCGCCTCGATGTCGTTGGCGTTGAGGTCGGGCATCTTCGTCTCGGCGATGCTGCGCAGCTGGTCGCGGCTGAGCTTGCCGACCTTGTCCTTGTGCGGGACCGCGCTGCCCTTGTCGAGGCCCAGAGCCTTCTTGATCAGCTCGGGCGCCGGCGGCGTCTTGGTGACGAAGGTGAAGCTGCGGTCTTCGAAGATGGTGATCTCGACGGGGATGATGTTGCCCCGCTGGGCCTCCGTGGCAGCGTTGTACTGCTTGACGAAGTCCATGATGTTGACGCCGTGCGGACCGAGGGCGGTACCGACCGGCGGGGCGGGCGTGGCCTGGCCAGCGGGAAGCTGAACCTTGACCAGCGCCGCGATCTTCTTCTTCGGAGGCATGTGTCCTTCTCCGGGTCCTGATTGCGATGCCGTCCGGACGCGGATGCGCCCGGACATGTCGGAGGCCGCCCTCGCGACAGGCGGCCGACCGAACGTCTAAGTGTAGGTGATCGTCCTAGATCTTCGAGACCTGGTTGAACGAGAGCTCCACCGGGGTCTCCCGGCCGAAGATCGACACGAGCACCTTGAGCTTCTGCGACTCGGGGCTGATCTCGCTCACCGAGGCGGGCAGCGTGGCGAACGGGCCGTCCATGACCGTGACCGACTCGCCGATCTCGAACTCGACCGTGGGGCCGGTGGCGGTCTTGGTCGTGGCCTTCTTGCTCTCCTCGGTGGGCTCCGGGGCGAGCAGCTTGGCGACCTCGTCGAGGCTGAGCGGGCTGGGCTTGTTGGACAGGCCGACGAAGCCGGTGACGCCGGGGGTGTTGCGCACCGCGGCCCACGACTCGTCGGTCAGCTCCATGCGCACCAGCACGTAGCCCGGCAGCACGCGCTCCTTGACCGGGACCTTCTTGCCGCTCTTGAACTCCTGGACGGTGTGCGTCGGCACCTCGACCTGGTAGATGTAGTCCTCCATGTTGAGCGACACGTTGCGGCTCTCGATGTTGGACTTCACCCGGTTCTCGTAACCGGCGTAGGAGTGGATCACGTACCACTCGCCGGGGAGCCCGCGCAGGCCGCGCTTGAACTCCTCGACCGGGTCGACGTCGGGCTGAGCGTCACCCTCGTCGTCGACGGCGGGAGACTCGTCGGCGGCCACGGGGGACTCTTCGGTCTCCTCGGCGGCCTCGTCGTCGCTCTCCGCGACGTCGTCGACGGTCTCCTCAGCGGCCTCGAAGGCCTCTTCCGGCTCGCGGTCCCGCTCGTCGCGGGAGTCGTCCGCCGGCACTGAAGACTCGGACACGGTGGCTCTTCCTCTTTCGTTGAATCGAACGGCGACTGCGTCAGGCGGGCACCGGCGGAGTCAGATCAGCCGAAGATTTCCAGGACGGCCCAGCCGAGGCCGGCGTCCAGCCCGTAAACGATCGCCACCATGATCGCAACGAATATCAGAACGATCGTCGTGTAGGTGACGAGCTCCTTGCGTGTCGGCCAGATGACCTTACGCAGCTCGCTGATGATCTGACGGTAGAAGAGGGCAGGAGAAGTGCGCTTCTTCTTCTCACCGCTAGGCTTGCCTGCGGTCTCGCCGCGCGTGTCGATCGCCACAGTCCTCACCTGAATCAGTCGTATCCAACGCAGTTTTGCGGCGCGCTGACACGCCTTCGTTGCGCGGACCGCACTCGCAGGGCACGAGGGACTCGAACCCCCAACCGCCGGTTTTGGAGACCGGTGCGCTACCAATTGCGCCAGTGCCCTATGTCGTCAACCACACTACCCTGATTGACTCACTGCCTGGACCGAACCGCACCCACCATGCGGCGGCACGACCTGGCGAAAAGTGTACGGGTGAATCTCCGTCACGTCGAACCATAAGCGATCGCCCAGGTCACGGGCGGCATGCGAGCATGGACACATGTCCACCAGACCCCGTGTGTCCGCACGGATCTCCGCGATTTCCGAGTCCGCGACTCTCGCCGTGGACGCCAAGGCCAAGGCGATGAAGGCCGCCGGCCGCCCGGTCATCGGCTTCGGCGCGGGCGAGCCCGACTTCCCGACGCCTGACTACATCGTCGAGGCCGCCGTGGAGGCCGCCCGCGACCCGCGCTTCCACAAGTACACCCCGGCCGGCGGCCTGCCCGAGCTGAAGCAGGCCATCGCCGACAAGACGCGCCGCGACTCCGGCTACGCGACGGACGCCTCGCGGGTGCTGGTGACCAACGGCGGCAAGCAGGCCGTCTACCAGGCGTTCGCGACGCTGCTCGACCCGGGCGACGAGGTGCTCGTGGTCGCCCCCTACTGGACCACCTACCCCGAGGCGATCAAGCTCGCCGGGGGCGTCCAGGTCGACGTGGTGACCGACGAGACCACCGGCTACCTGGCGAGCGTCGAGCAGCTGGAGGCCGCCAGGACCGAGCGCACGAAGGTCCTGCTGTTCGTCTCGCCGTCCAACCCGACGGGCGCCGTCTACTCGCGCGAGCAGACCGAGGCGATCGGCCGCTGGGCGGCCGGGCACGGCCTGTGGGTGGTCACCGACGAGATCTACGAGCACCTGACGTACGGCGGCGCCGAGTTCACCAGCATCGCCACGGCCGTCCCCGAGCTGGGCGACCAGGTGGTCATCCTCAACGGCGTGGCCAAGACGTACGCGATGACGGGCTGGCGGGTCGGCTGGCTGATCGGCCCGCCCGACGTCGTCAAGGCGGCGGCCAACCTGCAGTCGCACGCCACCTCCAACGTCGCCAACGTGTCGCAGATGGCGGCCCTGGCGGCGGTCTCCGGCGACCTGTCGGCCGTGGCGCGGATGCGCGAGGCGTTCGACCGGCGCCGCCGGACGATGGTCCGGATGCTGAACGAGATCCCGGGCGTGTTCTGCCCTGAGCCGAAGGGGGCGTTCTACGCGTATCCGACGGTCAAGGAGCTGATCGGCAAGGAACTGCGCGGGCGGCGGCCCCAGACGTCGGCGGAGCTGGCCGAGCTGATCCTGGAAGAGGCCGAGGTCGCCGTGGTGCCCGGAGAGGCGTTCGGCACCCCCGGCTACTTCCGGCTGTCCTACGCGCTCGGCGACGACGATCTGGTCGAAGGCGTCAGCAGGCTGGGCAAGCTGCTGGCCGAGGCTCGCTGACCCGCCACCGGCCGGCGCCGGCCGGTGGCAAGATATGGCGATGGCACGGTCCCTGCAAACCCTTCCCAAGGCCCATCTCCACCTGCACTTCACCGGATCCATGCGGCACACCACGCTGCTGGAGCTGGCCAGGGAGCAGGGCCTGCACCTGCCCGACGCGCTGGAGCAGGACTGGCCGCCCAGACTGCGGGCGACCGACGAGCGCGGCTGGTTCCGCTTCCAGCGCCTGTACGACATCGCCCGCTCGGTGCTCACCCGCACCGAGCACGTCTACCGGCTGCTGCGCGAGACCGCCGAGGACGAGGCCGCCGCCGGATCGCGGTGGCTGGAGATCCAGGTCGACCCGTCCGGCTACGCGCAGCGCTTCGGCGGGCTGACCGCCACCCTGGAGCTGGTGCTCGACGCCGCCGGCCAGGCAGCCCGGTCCGCGGGCGTCGGCGTCGCCGTGGTCGTCGCCGCCAACCGCACCCGCCACCCGCTCGACGCCAACACCCTCGCCCGGCTCGCCACGCAGTACGCCGGCCAGGGCGTCGTCGGGTTCGGGCTGTCCAACGACGAGCGCCGCGCCCAGGCCCGCGACTTCGAACGGGCCTTCCGCATCGCCAAACGGGCCGACCTGCTGGCCGTCCCCCACGGCGGCGAGCTGCTCGGGCCGCGCAGCGTTGCGCAGTGCGTCGACGACCTCGGCGCCGACCGGGTCGGCCACGGCGTGCGCGCCGCCGAGGACCCGTGGCTGATGCAGCGCCTGGCCGACCGGCAGATCTGCTGCGAGATCTGCCCCACCTCCAACGTCGGCCTCGGGGTCGCCGAGAGCGACGCGGACGTGCCGCTGCGGCGGCTGTTCGACGCCGGGGTGCCGATCGCGCTCGGGTCGGACGACCCGCTGCTGTTCGGGGCCCGGCTGCTGCGGCAGTACGAGCTCGCCCGCGACGTGCACGGGCTCAGCGACGCCGAGGTGGCCGAGCTGGCGCGCCAGTCGATCAGGTCGTCCGCCGCGCCCGAGTCCACGCGCAAGGAGCTGCTCAAGGAGATCGACGACTGGCTCGTGTCACCCGAGTGAACGGGCCAGCTCCACCGCCCGCTCCATGGAGCCCGCGCCTTCCAGCCTGTAGCCGGTGTCCCCCACCTGCCACACCAGCGTGGCCGCCGCCTGGCGCAACGGGATCTCCTCGCCGTCGTCACGCGTGAGGTGGCCCAGCGGGTGCTCGCCCGCCACCCACCAGCCGGTGACGCCGTTCACCTCGACGTGCTCGGGGAAGGGCGGGGCCAGCTTCTTGAAGAAGTACGGGTCCACGGTCCCGTCGATACGGTCGAAGCGGATGCCGCCCGGCCAGAACATCGACACCACCCTGCCGTCGTCGGCCGTCGTCACCCGCTCGGGGGCGCCGAGAGCCCTGGGGTAGCCGGTCCGCACGTCACCTGGGGGGACGGTGCGCTCGCCCGGCGGCGTGGCCGTGGTCCGTACCGGCGCCGGGGGCTCGCTCCCCAGGCGCAGCTCGATCCCCGCCTGGCGCAGCACCGCCACCACGGCCTCCCGGCCCTGCGGCGTAGCCGCGCACACGGCCACCACGACCGCCACCACCGCGACGACCACCCACCTCCGCCGCCCCCTTCGCCCCCCACGAACAGAGCGCCCACCACCGGACGGAACGCGCCCCGGCGGAGACGGCCGGCCCTCCTGAGGGGAGGGGGCCGCTGGTGGTGGCTCCCCGCCGCCAGGGGCGCGCCCCTCTTCGGGCGGGACGCTCCCGCCCACCGGGGACGGCCGGCCCTCCTGAGGGGAGGGGGCGGCCGGACGCGGCTCCTCGTCGGGCGGGGCGTTCTCCGGCAGGGGGGCGGCCGGCGAGGAGGGGTGGTCGCCGGGGAGGGTGAGGCGGGCGCGGACGGTGGCGGCTACCTGGTCGGGAGGTGGGGACGGGATGTCGAGGGAGTCGCCGAGTGCGCGCAGTTCGGCCTCCAGGTCGTCGGGGTGTTCAGCCGAGGTCATCGCCCACCTCCCTCCTGAGCCGGGCCAGGCCGCGGTGGGTCCTGGACTTGACGGTGCCGATCGGCCAGCCGAGCACCTGGGCGGTCTCGGCCTCCGACAGCTGTAAGAAGTACCGGCACACGACGGCCCGGCGTTCCCGTTCGGGCAGGGCGCGGACGGCGTCCAGGAGCCGGGCCCGCCGGTCGGTGGCCACGGCGGCGCCTTCCGGGTCGTCGCCGCTGACCACGTCGGCCGTGGCGGCGAGCCGTACGGACAGCTCGGAGCGACGCCCGCGCGCCCGGGTCAGGTTGTGCGTCTCGTTGGCGACGATGCGCAGCAGCCAGGGCCGGAACGGTGAGCCGGGGCGGAAGGACGGCAGGTGCCGGTACGCCTTGACGAACGCCTCCTGGACGACGTCCTCGGCCTCGTCGCGGGCGCCGAGCAGGGCGGCGGTGCGGTGGGCGAGCGCGCTGTAGCGGGCGACCAGCGCCTCGTAGGCGGTCAGGTCGCCGCGCAGGGAGCGGGCGATGGCCTCGTCGTCGTCCATGGGGCAGTTCAGATTTCATCGCATGGGCGGCCCCGGGCGGAAGGGCACTAGACTCGGGCCATTCCGCGAGCCCCTTAAAGGAACGGGACTATGTCTTCTGGATATGACCGTGTAGTGCAACCGGCTGCCGGTGACGAGGCCCTGGAGAACCACCTGGGCGGCGACGAGGCGAAGAACTACCGGCAGTACGAGTTCGACATGGTCGCGCCGCACGTGGGCCGGTCGATGCTGGAGATCGGGTCCGGGCTGGGCCACTTCGCCGAGCAGTTCCTGCCTCGGCTCGACCGGCTGGTGGTCAGCGACTTCGACCCTTACTGCGTGGAGCAGCTCCGCAAGCGGTTCGCGGGCCGTGACGACATCGACGTGCTGCAGTTCGCGCTGCCGGACGAGGTGCCGATGGAGGACAAGGTCGACACGGTCGTCCTGATGAACGTGCTGGAGCACATCGAGGACGACGCGGAGGCGCTGCGGTCGCTGGCGCGGGTGACGCTGCCGGGCGGCCGGATCATCATCTGGGTGCCGGGTTACATGCAGCTGTACGGGGACTTCGACCGCAAGGTCGGTCACGTGCAGCGCTACACGCCCAAGACGCTGCGCGCGACCGTGGCGCGGGCCGGGCTCGACATCGACGTGCTCAAGCCGATCAACATGCTGGGCGGCATCGCCTGGTGGGCGGCGGTGCGCCGGGGTGGCGTCGGCTACCCGGACCCGCGGCTGGTCAAGATCTACGACCGCACGGTGGTGCCGGCCACCCGGCTGATCGAGCGGTTCATCCGCCCGCCGTTCGGCCAGACCGTGTTCTGCGTGGCCCGGGTGCCGCGCTAGTCACTTGATCGAGCCGGCCGTGAGGCCGCCGACGACCTTCCGCTCGATGAGCGCGAACAGGATGATGACGGGGATCGTGGCGATCACCGAGCCGGCGAACAGGTTCTGCCAGTCGACCTGATACTGGCCGATGAAGGAGTTCAGCGCCACGGTCAGCGGCTGCTTCTCGGGCGTGGTGGTGAGCGTGAGCGCCACCACGAACTCGTTCCAGGCGGCGATGAACGTGAAGATCAGCGCGGTGATGACGCCGGGCATGGCCAGCGGCAGCGTGACCCTGAACAGCGCGCCGAAGCGCCCGTTGCCGTCGAGGAACGCGGCCTCCTCCAGGTCGCGCGGGATCGAGGCGAAGTAGGCGTTGAGGATCCACACGGCGAAGGCCAGGTTGAAGCCGCCGTTGACCAGGATCAGCGACCAGACCGAGTCGACCAGCCCGAACTGGGAGAACTCCCGGTAGATGCCGACGAGCATGGCGGTGGGCTGGAACATCTGGGTGATCAGCACCAGGATGAGGAACATGGTGCGCCCGCGGAAGTTGTGCCGGGCCGTGTAGTAGGCGGCCGGCAGGGCCACCAGCAGCACCAGGACCGTGGATCCGGCCGCCACCTGGAGGGTGACGACGAGGTTGCCGGCCAGGCCGCTGCTCCAGAACGTGACCAGGTTCGACCATTCCCACTGGGTGGGCAGCAGCGTCGCGTCGCGCAGGGACTCCTGCGGGCGCAGCGAGGTCAGCACCATCACCACGTAGGGGAACAGGAAGATGAAGGCGATCACGTACGCGGCCGCCGCGACCAGCGTCGTCTTGAGCCTGGGCATCGCGTGCCCGCCGCGCGGGGCGGTGCGGGCGTGGGAGCGTGGAGGCGCCGGAGGCGCGGTCTTGACGGCCATCATGCCACCGCCCTGTTCCAGCGGGAGATCTTGAGGAAGACGGCGGTGATCACGAGCACCATTCCGAAGTTGACCACCGACATCGCGGCGGACTCGCCGATGTCGGAGCTCTTGAGGATGAACATGAAGATGGTCGAGGTGGCCGTCGAGTAGCCCGGCTGCCCGTGGGTCATCGCCCAGATGATCGGGAAGCTGTTGAAGACGTTCATCACGTTGATCAGCGCGGCGACGGTCAGCGCCGGCCGCAGCAGGGGCAGCGTGATCGACCAGTAGGTACGCAGCCGCGAGGCCCCGTCCATCTTGGCCGCCTCGTACACGTCGGACGGGATCGTGGCGAGCCCGGCCAGCAGCGCGTACGTGGTGAAGGGCACCGACACGAACACGGCGACGAACACCAGCCACGGCATCGCGGTGGCGGCCACGCCGAGCTGGTCGGCGTCGGCGCCGCCGAGCGCGTCGATGAGGCCGAGCTTCAGCCGGATCTGGTTGATCACGCCGACCTCGGGGTCGAGCATCCAGCGGAAGACGATCGCGGTCATCAGGACCGAGGCGGCCCACGGCGCGATGAGCGCCCACCGGGCCATCTTGCGGCCGGGGAAGCGCTGGTTGAACAGCTGGGCGAGGGCGAGCGAGATCAGCACGGTGAGCGCGACGACGGCCACGACCCAGATCACGCTGCGGACCATGATGTCCGCGAAGTCCTTCTCGGCGAACAGCTTGTCGTAGTTGTCGAAGCCGTTGTAGCCCCGGACGACGCCGACCCGGCTGATCTGCAGGAACGACGACCGGACCATCTCGATCACCGGCCAGATCACGACGACCGCGATCAGCAGCACGGCGGGCCCCACCCAGGCGAGGGGCTCCAGGGGGCGCAACCTTCTCATGACGAACCTTCCATGACGGTACGGCCAGCGTCCTGGACGGGGACGCCGGCCGTACGGACCCACTGATGGATCAGCTGGACTCGGCGGTCTTCTGCAGCTCGCCGAGGACCTTGGCGGGGTCGTCGGTGACGGCTCCGCCGATGGTCTGCTTGATCGCCGGGTTCAGGTCGGCCCACTTGGGGTCCTGGAAGGGGTAGAAGCTGGCGTTGGGCAGCGCGTCGAGGAACGGCTTGAGCTTCTCGTCGCCGGACAGCTTCTGGATGCCGCCGTTGGTGACGGGCAGCAGCTTGTAGGTGTCGCTGATCTTCTGCGCGGCGCTGCCGGTGTAGAAGAAGTCGAAGAACTTCTTGATCTCGGCGGCGTGGCCGTTCTTGTTGAACGCCATGATCCAGTCCATGACGCCGAGCGTGGTGTCGAGCGGGCCCGCCTTGCCGGGGATGGGCACGACGCCGTAGTCCTTCAGACCGGCCGCGTCGAAGATCGGGATGGACATGGGTCCGCCGTTGACCATGCCGACCTTGCCGGCGCCGAAGTCCTCCCAGACCGTCTTGCGGTCCTTGGTGCCGGGGTTGGGGGTGGTGAGGCCCTCGGCGACCATGCCCTTGAGGTAGGTGAAGGTCTCGACGTTCTGCGGGGAGTTGATCGCCCACTTGCCGGAGGCGTCCTTGTAGCCGCCGCCGTTGCCGAGCATCCACAGGAACGACTCGGCCTGGGCCTCCTCCTGGCCGAGCGGGAGGCCGAAGGGCTGGCTGACGCCGGCGTCCTTGAGCTTCTTGGCGGCGGCCTTGATCTCGTCCCAGGTCTTGGGCGGCTCGGCGATGCCGGCCTTGGAGAACAGCTCCTTGTTGTAGAACAGGGCGCGGGCCGAGGACACGAACGGGATGCCGTACGCGGTGCCGTCGACCTTGCCGTAGTCGGCGAACTTCTGCAGCATGTCGCCGGAGACCTCGGGCGAGAGGACCTCGTCCACCTTGTAGAGGAGCTGGTCGGCGACGAAGCCGGAGTAGTCGCCGGTCTGCAGGATGTCGGGCACCTGACCGTTCTGGATCATGGTGGCGACCTGCTTGTCGATGTCGTTCCAGTTGATGACCTGGACGTCGACCTTGATGTTGGGGTTGGCGGCCTCGAACTCCTTGACCACGCCGTCCCAGAACGTCTGGCCGGAGTTGGGCTTGCCGGGGCCGTCGCCGTAGTCGGCGGCGACCATCTTCAGCGTCACCTGGCCACCGCCGGCCGCCTTGTCACCGCCTCCGGTCTCCGGCGTGCTGGAGCCGCAGCTGGACAGGACCAGCATGGTCGCCAGGCCGAGAGCGGCGCCGCCCACAAGTTTCATGTTCACCGTCAGTACCGCCTTCTCGTGGGACGGTGTCATGCTGGTCCGTACCAGCTTCAGGACGCCGTCCAGGGGTTGGGAAGCCACGTGTGCGCCAGAGTAAGCCCGGGTTCATCAACCGGTCTATACCGGTGGGTCTCGGTTTGAGAACACTCGGACCACGGGTTTCGCACAACCGGTCTAGACCACACGTCAGAGGATTTTTCTCCGCACGCTCTCCCCGCCCTCGGGCGTCCCGATCCACGGCCCGTCGATCGACGGGTCCAGCACCCCCTCCTCCAGGAACGTGTAGCGCCCGTCGAGCACGTAGCCGGCCAGCCGCGTGTCGTGCCCGTCGCTGTTGTCCCACAGCCGGTCGAACAGCGCGTCCACCCGCAACCTGGCCTGACGGCAGAACGTGTCGGCCAGCTCGTACGGACGGCGGCCCAGGTCGCGCGCGTCCTCCTCGGCCTTGACGCACACGGCCGTCATGGCGAACGTCTCCGCCCCGATGTCGACGATCCGGCCCAGGAACGACTGCTTGTGCTCCAGCTTGCCCTGCCAGCGCGACATGCCGTAGAAGGTGGCCCGGGCCAGCTTCCTGCTGGTCCGCTCCACGAAACGCAGGTGCGCGGCGAGCGGGCCGAAGCCGGCGAAGGCCGTGGGGAGCTGGCCCGCGCCGGTCACCAGCGACGGCAGCCAGCGGGCGTAGAACCGGCTCGCCCGCCTGAGCGCCTGGGCGCGTTCCTTGGGGCCCGCCTCCGGGTTGATCAGCTCACCGGCGGCCGTCAGATGGGCGTCGACCGCCTCCCTGGTGATGAGCAGGCGCATGATCTCCGAGGAGCCCTCGAAGATCCGGTTGATGCGGGAGTCGCGCAGCATCTGCTCGGCGGGCACGCCGCGCTCGCCGCGCGCCGCCAGCGACTCCGCCGTCTCGAAGCCGCGCCCGCCGCGTAGCTGGACCAGCTCGTCGAGCACCCGGTACGACAGCTCCGAGGCGTACAGCTTGGCCAGCGCCGCCTCGATCCTGATGTCGTTGCGCCGGTCGTCGGCCATCCTGGCGGTCAGCTCACAGACCGCCTCCAGGGCGTAGGCGCTCGCCGCGATGAAGGCGATCTTGGTGGCGACGGCCTCGTGCTCGCCGATCTTGCGACCCCACTGGACGCGGGCGTTGCCCCACTCCCGGGCGATCTTGACGGCCCACTTGGCGCTGCCCGCGCAGGTGGCGGGCAGCGACAGGCGGCCGGTGTTGAGCGTGGTGAGCGCGATCTTCAGGCCCTGACCCTCCCGCCCGATCAGGTTCCGGGCCGGAACCCTGACCTGGGAGAACTCGGTCACACCGTTCTCGATGCCGCGCAGGCCCATGAACGTGTTGCGCCGCCTGACCGTGATGCCCGGCGAGTCGCCCTCGACGACGAACGCGCTGATCTTCTCGCCGGTCCTGGCCATGACGACGAGCAGATCGGCGATCACCCCGTTGGTGGTCCACAGCTTGACGCCGTCGATGACGTAGTCGTCGCCGTCGCGTACCGCGGTGGTGGACAGGCGGGCCGGGTCGGAGCCCACGTCGGGCTCGGTCAGCAGGAACGCCGAGATCTCGCCCCGCGCGCACCTGGGCAGGAACTCCCGCTTCTGCTCCTCGGTGCCGAACTGCTTGAGCGGCTGCGGCACGCCGATCGACTGGTGCGCCGACAGCAGCGTGGCCAGCGCCGGGCTGTAGGACCCGACGAGCATGAGCGCTCGGCAGTAGTACAGGTACGGCAGGCCGAGCCCGCCGTAGTCCTCCCCGATCGTGATCCCGAACGCGCCGAGCCCGGCCAGCCCCTTGACCACCTCGTCCGGCACCAGCGCCGTCCGTTCGATCTGCGCCGGGTCCACGTGCGTCTCCAGGAAGCGGCGCAGCCGCCTGACGAACTCCTCGCCCCGCTTGGCGTCCTCGTCGGGCAACGCCGGCACCGGGTGCACCAGGTCCAGCCGGAGATCTCCGAGGAACAGCTGCTTGGCGAAGCTCGGCCGGGCCCATTCCCGCTCGCGGGCCTGCTCGCCCAGCTCCCTTGCCTTTGCGTACTCGCTCATGGCACCTCCCGCCGACGCTACGCCTGTCATGCGCTGGTGTGTACTGCCCCGGCGGGGGCGCTTTGCGCTCTCCGGTGGGAGATTTCACCGCGGCAGTGGCCGCCGCTCCCCCGCCTTCAGCGCGATCACGGCCACCCCGGCGAGCACGGCCGGCACCAGCAGGTAGGCGCCGCAGGCGGCGAGCGCGACCAGCGACAGCGCGCTCGCCGCCCGCGCGGTCGCCCGGTGCCTCCCGGCGGGCAGCACCCGTACGGCGGCCGTCACCCCGGCGAGCGTGACGGCGGCCAGGCACGCGGACGTGGCCCGCATCAGCAGGTCCAGGTCCACGGCCCACACCAGCACCGGAACGGTGATCACGGCCAGCAGCCCGAGGCTGCGCAGCGGCGTGCCGCCCCCGGCGAACCAGCCCGGCAGCGCGCCGTCCCTGGCCAGGGCCACGCCGAGGCGGGCGGCCCCGGCGACGTAGGCGTTGATCGCGCCGAAGGTGAGCAGGACCGCGAGCACGCCGGTCAGCGGCCGGGCCGCCGGGCCGACGCCGGTCTCCAGCAGCGCGGCGAGCGGCGCCTGCGTGGTGGCCGCGGCCGGGCCGAGCACCCCGATCGTGGTCAGGCAGACGCCGAGGTAGAGCACGCTGATCACGGCCAGCGTGACGACCGTGGCCCGGAGCAGCCCGCCTCTGGCGGCGAACTCGGCCGACAGGTGGCTGGCCGCCTCCCAGCCGACGAACGCGAACAGCAGCACCCCGGCCGCGCTCACCACCCCCGCGGCGCCGTACGGGGCGAAAGGGGTGAAGGCGGCGGCCTCGGCGTGCGGCGCGGCGGTGATCACGGCGACGGCCAGCAGCGCGACGAGCAGGCCGACGAGCACCACCTGCACCCGCCCGGAGGTCCGCAGTCCGGCGGCGTTGACCAGGAACGCGCCGCCCAGCAGCACCGCGGCGGCGAGCGGCGCGGGCACGCCGGACGACGCGGCGACGTACTGGCCGCCGACCAGCGCACCGGCGACGATCCCGAGCGGGACCGACCCGTAGAACCACCAACCGGCCACCGCCGCCGCCCGCCTGCCGAACGCCAGTCCGGTGAACGCCGCCACTCCCCCGCCGCCGGGATGGCGGCTGCCCAGCGCCGCGAACGTCAGCGCCACCGGCACGCTCAGCACGAGCAGCGCCGCCCACGCCAGCACCGACGCCGGCCCCGCAGCCGCCGCCGCGAGGTGCGGCAGCGCGAGCATCCCCGGCCCGAGCACCGCCCCCACGAGCAACGCCGTCCCCTGACCCACTCCCAGTCTTGCCGTTTGCTCCGTCATGGGTCCAGAAAGTAGCCATCCGGACGGCTCCGATGCCCGCCAGCCGAACGGATGGCCGATCTGGGCGGCAGAATGCCGGCATGGATGAACTTGATTCGGCGATCGTCCGCCTTCTCCAAACGGATGCGCGGCAGTCCAACCGCGAGCTCGCCCGTCAGCTCGGCGTGGCCCCGTCGACCTGCCTGGAGCGGGTTCGGGCGCTGACCCGGCGCGGCGTGATCCGGGGCTACCACGCCGACATCGACCCCGTGGCGCTCAACCGCGGGGTGCAGGCCATGGTGTCGGTCCAGGTGCGGCCGCTCAGCCGCGCGGTCATCGACGCCTTCGTGCGGTCGGCCGGCGAGCTGCCGGAGGTGCTGAGCGTGTTCGTGCTGGCGGGCGGTGACGACTTCCTGCTGCACGTGGCCGTCCAGGACCTCGACCACCTGCACGCGTTCCTGCTGGACCGCCTCAGCAAGCGGCGCGAGATCGCCGGGTTCCGCACCTCGGTGATCTTCCAGCAGGTGCACAACGCGGTGCCGGAACGGCTGCCCGCGCCCGGGTGAGTCAGCCTTCCGGCCCGGTCAGCTCCGCGAGGGCGGCGATGCGGCGCAGCTCGGCCAGGTGACCGGCCAGGGCGGCCCGGCCCGAGGCCGTCAGGGAGAGCCAGGTGGTGCGGCGGGCCTTGGCCAGGTCGAGGTAGCCGGCCGTCTGGAGCACCTTGGCGTGCTTGCTCAGCACGGAGTCGCTGATGCCGATGCTGTCGCGGACGACGGAGAACTCGGCCGACTCCACGGCGGCGAGCATCGCGCAGATCCGCAGCCGGATCGGCGCGTGGATGGTCTCGTCAAAGGCCGGCTGGGTCATGACCGTCCCGCAGCTCGCCGCGCAGCGCCCGGTCGGACCGGCGGCCGGCGACCACGGCGATCGCGGCCACGGCCACGCCCGCCACCGCGACCGCGCCCTTCACGCCGCCACCCCACTCCAGCGCCATCGCCCCGGCCGTCAGCGCCATCGCCACCAGGCTCCAGGCCACGACCGCCGGGGTGGCGCGCGGGGCACGCGGCGCGATCCCGGTCACGCGCTTCAGCGCCATCATGAGTCCGGCTGCGGCGACGGCCAGGAACGGCACCCCGTACGAGGCGAACCTGAAGCTGATCGAGACGTAGGCGAGCAGGATCGCGGCGGCCAGCCCGTAGTGATACCACCACGGGCTGACGAGGCGGTCGGCCACGCGGGCGCGGACCTCGGCGACGCCTTCCAGGGCGAGGCGGGCAGATTCACTTTCCATGATGGAAAGTTAAGCACACTCTTTCCATCATGGAAAGTCCGGAAATAATCGGTTGCGGCGCCGCCGGAGCGGCTCTTACCTTGGGGACATGCGCCTTTACCTGTGAAGCGCCCGGGCCGATCGGCCCCGGCCACTCAGCCCATCCGCCCATCAGACGCGGCTAGCTGAGCTCGCGTACCCGGCCACGGCCGCGTCGCCCTCACGTAAAGGAGCCCTTTCATGCGTGTTCGTTCCTCGGGCCAGCAGGCCTCGGGCAAGAAGAACGTCCCCGGCCACCCGCAGCCCCGGCCCATGCCGAAGCTGCCGCAGCGGCCGATCGCGCCGCCGCGGCGCATCCCGCCCAAGGGCCGCTAGATCCAACGCCGTTCAGTTAAGGGAGAGGGCTGTTCGTCAAGACCGGTGAACAAAGCAGCGGAGCCGCTGTAGAAGAGGTCTGTCACTCCAA
>NZ_JBEZZG010000060.1:0-23199 GCF_040639085.1 Nonomuraea sp. NPDC023979 | reverse complement strand
CAGTTCTGTCGTCACAAACGGATCTTGAACGCCCTCGCTTCATGTCCGCAGCCGAACAGCTGATCTCCACCCCTTGGAATCAATCATCTAGGCGGACCGCTCGCCGGTGCGCGCCGAGCGGGTCGCGTGCAACGAGGCCAGGAGCCGCAGCCGGTCGGCGTCGGCGCTGCCCGGCTCGGCGGTGTAGACCAGCATGACCGGGCCGGGGCTGCCGGGCAGCGGGTAGGTGTCCCAGTCCAGGACGATGTCGCCGACCTCCGGGACCCGGAAGGTCTTGGCGCCGCTGACCGACTCGCGCACGTCGTGCCGGGCCCACAGCCGCCGGAACTCGGCGCTGCGGATGCTCAGCTCACCGACGATCGCGGTGGCGCGCGGATGGGTGGGGTCGGTGGCGACGGCGGCGCGCATCATGCCGATGTAGTCCAGGGCCTGCCGCTCCCAGTCGGGGCAGCTCCGCTCGCCGGTCAGCGTGTCGTCGAACATCAGCAGGAGCATGTTGAGCCGGTCGCGCGGGCAGTCGCCCGGGTCGCCGAGCAGCGCCTGGGCCATCGGGTTCCAGTCGAGCAGGTCGAGGTGCCGGCCGAGCACGACCGCCGGGGTGTCCATCACCCGCAGCAGCCGCCGGGTGCTGTCCGGCACCCTTTCCGGCCCCCGGTCCACCCGCGCGGGCGCGGGCCGGCGGGCGGCGCGGGCCAGGGTGAACAGGTGCCGGCGCTCCTCGTCGGCGAGGCCGAGCGCCCCGGCCAGCGCGTCCAGGACGTCGTCGGACGGGCGCACCTCGCGGCCCTGCTCCATCCGCTGGTAGTAGTCGGTGCTCAACCCGGCCAGCAGGGCCAGCTCCTCGCGCCGCAGCCCGGTGACCTTGCGGCGTCCGCCCGGCTCCAGGCCCACGTCGTACGGACTCAGCCGGTTGCGGCGGGCCCGCAGGAAGTCCCCGAGCTCACGGGCGTACAGGTTGGTCATGCCGCAAGTCTGCCGCCTGACCGGCCCCCCAAGGTAGGTCCCGCGGACCTAGGCAACCGGGAACGACGGAGGCGGCCCGCGTCGCCCCTAACGTCGGCGGTCGACCGCACCGAGCCTGACGTCGGCGGTCGACCGCACCCGAGACCTCCAGGAGCAGCAGATGACCGGATGGACCGCTGATCGCATCCCCGACCAGCACGGCCGGATCGCCGTCGTGACCGGCGCCAACTCGGGCCTCGGCCTGGTCACCGCCACCGAGCTGGGCCGCCGCGGCGCCCGTGTCGTGCTCGCCGTCCGTAACACCGCCGCCGGTCAGGAGGCCGCCCGCCGCATCGGCGGCGACGTCGAGGTGCGCGAGCTGGACCTGGCCCGCCTCGACTCGGTACGCGCGTTCGCCGCGAAGCTGGCCGCCGACCACCCGGCGATCGACCTGCTGGTCAACAACGCCGGCGTGGTGCTGCTCGGCCCGCGCCGTACCACCGCCGACGGCTTCGAGCTGCACCTCGGCACCAACATGCTGGGCCACTTCGCGCTGACCGGCCTGCTGCTCGGCAACCTGGCCGCGGCCGCCCGCCCGCGGGTGGTCAGCCTCAGCTCGATCACCCACAGGAACGCCCACCTCGACCTCGACGACCTGATGTTCGAACGTGACTATCGAGCCGCTCCCGCCTACGGCCGGTCCAAGCTCGCCACCACGATCTTCGCCGTCGAGCTGGACCGCCGCCTGCGCGCCGCCGGATCGCCGATCATCAGCACGCTGGCCCACCCCGGCCTGACCCGCACCAACCTCACTCCGCGCGCCTGGGAGCACCGCGGCCGGCTCGGGCAGGTGATCGCGCGGCTCGGCCTGGTGGTCACCCAGCCGGTGGAACGCGGCGCGCTGCCGCAACTGCGCGCCGCGACCGACCCCCGGGTGCGGGGCGGCCAGTTCTTCGGGCCGTCCGGGCCCTGGGAGACCCGCGGCCCGGTCGCCGAGGCCCGGCTCAGCCGCGAGGCGGCCGATCCGGCCGTCGGCAGGTGGCTCTGGGAGGCGGCCGGGCGGTTGACGGGCGTCACGTACCTCTGAACCAGCCGAGACGCGGGCGAATGCCGGGCGGCGGCCATCCGATCAGCGCGCCCCGCGAGGCCGGGGCGTCGTGGGGGACGCTCAGGGCCGGATGCCGTCGAGGGCGAGGCGGAGCAGGCGGAGTGCCGTCGGCGGATCGCCCTCGGTGGCCTGGGCGACCGCCTCCGCCAGGGCGAGCAGGTCGTCCGGGGAGACTCCGGGGCGGACGGCGGCTGCCGCGAGGGCGCGATCCGTCAGCGTCACGGTCGCCTCCCGCATGACGGCGTGGCAGGTGTCGCCGGCCGACGGGCCGGCGCCCGCCCCGGCGGCCAGCGAAGCGGGCAGGCCGCGGGTGTTCACGGCGGAGATCGTCAGCTCTTCCAGCCAGGTCACGAGTCCCGTCCGGGGGTCGCCGGCGGCCAGCTCGCGGGCGCGCAGGCGAAGCCGTTCGACCTCGTCGCGGAAGACCTCCTCGAGCAGCGCCTGGCGGGAGGCGAAGTGCCGGTGCAGGGTCGCGGAGCCCACGCCCGCCTCACGGGCGATCTCCTCCAGGGAGACCTGGGCCCCCTCGCGGGCGACGAGAGCCGCGGCCGTCGCGACGAGCCGCTCGTGGTTGCGCTGCCAGTCCGATCGCTGCGGCGTGGCCTTGGGGTTCGCCATGAGGACACCCTTTCATCTGGACAACCGGAGGGCCACCCCATATGTTGGGTGGCACGAAGTGGGGTGCCACCCCATATCGATCCCTGGAGGAGTGCCGTGCCTGAATCGTCATCGTTCGTGCTGGTCACCGGAGCGACCGGCAAGCAAGGAGGCGCCGTGGCCCGCGCGCTGCTTCACGCCGGCGTCCCCGTTCACGCCCTGGTGCGGGACCCCGGCTCCGAGCGTGCCACCGCCCTCGGCGCTCTGGGCGCCGTCCTCGTGCGAGGCGACCTCGACGACGTCGCGTCGCTGGAAGCGGCGCTCGACGGCGCCCGCGCCGTGTTCTCGGTGCAGACCTATGATCCCGCCGACCCGATGGGCGACTCCGAGGTCCGGCACGGGCGCAACCTCGTCGAGGCCGCCCGGGCGGCGGGCGTCGGGCACGTGGTGCACACCTCGGTGTCGGGCGCGGGCACCGTCGACGTCGAACGCTTCGACGAGCGGCGCTGGGGCGCGCACATGCGGCACTACTGGCGCGGCAAGGCCGCGGTCGAGGACCTCGTACGCGGCGCGGGCTTCCCCCGGTGGACGATCCTGCGCCCGGCCACGTTCATGGAGAACTTCGTCCGGCCGTCGTCCTACTTCGCGGACCTGACCTCGGACCGGCTCCTCGTCGGGGTCGATCCCGACGTCCCGCTTCCCTTCGTCGCGGTCGGCGACATCGGGGCGGCCGCCGCCACGGCGTTCGCGGAACCCGGGCGTTTTCACGGCGTCGAGCTCGAACTCGCCGGTGACGTCCTGAGCTTCCGCACCGCCGCCCGGGTGCTGTCGGAGGCCCTCGACACCACGATCGAGCTTCCGGCCGGCCCGGAGCAAGCCCTCGCGGACGGCCTGATGACCGGGCTCTTCCAGGCGCAGCAGTACATGAGCGCACATCCCGCACCGGCGCGCCCCGAGTTCGCCGCGGACCTGGGGATTCCGCTGACCGCCTTCCACCAGTGGGCGCGGGCCGTCATCGCGGCAGGAGCCTGACCGCAATCGTCCCTAGCCTCCCGGCATGGAGATGACCGAGCAAGGTCCCGAACCCCGGGGCGAGAACACTGTCAACGGATTCGTCGTCGTCGACGGAGCCGAATCCTTCATCGACTTCCTCGTCGCGGTCTTCGACGCGACGGAGCGGGAGGAGGCCCGCACCCCTGACTTCCACGCCGCGGACGGAACGCTGATCCACGCCGAAGTCAAGATCGGCAACTCGTTGATCATGGTCGCCGACCGCAAGGCCGACTGGCCGTTCACCCCGGCCCTGACCCAGGTGTACGTCGCCGACCCCGAGGAGACGCTGCGCAGAGCGGTCGCACGCGGCGCGACCGTCGTCACGCCGGCTTCCCCCTTCTACGGCGGGTACGGCATCGCCCGGTTCCTCGACCCGTGGCACAACCTGTGGTGGCTGTTCTTCCCGGCGGCGGAGACCGGCCCGGCGGACGGGGAGGAGCCGAGCTGGGAGGAGCCCGCCGAACCCGGCCCCGTGTACGCGACGCTGCTCGAGGCGATGGCCACCCTGGCCGCACCAGCGCGATCGAGCCGGCGTTCGTCGGCGGGGGAGTGACCTTGTAGGGTCGCCGGGGGCGCATCACGGGTGAAGGGGAAGAACCGGCGTGAACGTGGGTGTCGTCGGTCAGGCGGCCGGGCTGTTCGCCATCACCAACGTCGACGACCTCGTGATCCTGGCGTTGTTCTTCGCCCGGGGCGCCGGGAGCCCGGGTGCGGCGGCGCGGGTGGTGGCCGGCCAGTACCTCGGGTTCCTGGGCATCCTGGTCGTGGCCGTGGTCGCGGCCTCCGGCGCCGCCCTTCTGCCCGAGCCGGTGCTGCCGTATCTGGGTCTGCTGCCGCTGCTCCTGAGCCTGAAGGCGGCCTGGCAGGCGTGGCGGAGCCACCGCGACGGCGAGGACGAGGGGCCCGGGGAGGCGCCGGCCGGGGGGCCGAGGGCATGGGAGGTGGCCGCGGTCACCTTCGCCAACGGCGGCGACAACATCGGCGTGTACGTGCCGGTGTTCACCACCGCCGGGGCCGGCTCGACGACCGTCCACATCGTCGTGTTCCTGGCCCTGGTCGCCGTATGGTGTGCCGCCGGCCGGTTCTTCGCCACCCGGCCGGTCGTCGCCCGGACGCTGAGCCGGTGGGGTCACGTACTGCTGCCGCTCGTGCTGTCAGGCATCGGCGTGGCGATCCTCGTCGAGGGCGGCGCCTTCGGCCTGTAGGTCCCGCGCGCCGCCGTCCCGCGGTCCGTCGAGCCGGGTGAGGAGGTCGTCGAGGGTCTGGCCGAGGGCTTGGGCGTTGGCCGGGGTGAACCAGGTGGTGCGGACGCGTTCGTTGCTGCCGTTCGGGGTCTCGTGGTCGGCCGCGAGCTGGTGCAGGGAGCGGGTCCGGTCGCTCAGGGAGCGGCCGACGCCCTGGAAGAGACCGCGGACGTAGCTGTCGGCGGCCTCCGGGGCGATGCCGTGGCCGGTGGCCCACGACGCGATCGTGGCGAGGTAGGAGTAGTGGGCGGTCAGCGTTCCCGTCAGTGCGGAGAAGACGTTGAAGGCCGCCTCGTCCTCGACCGGGAGCACCCCGCCCAGCCGCGCGAACAGGTCGTCGACGACCGGGTGCGCGGGGTGCGTCACGGTGACGGAACGGCGCTCGCGGACGGCGGGCAGGGGGATGGCCCGTACCAGCGGGGCGCCGGTGGCCAGCGTCCGGCCCAGGTCGTCGTTGCCGACCCCGGCCATCACGTTGACCACGACCCTGTCGTCGCCCACGGTCAGGCCGGCCAGCGCTTCGTGCCGATCGTCGCGGCGCACGGCGATGATCACGATGTCGGAGCGGTCCAGCACCTCCTGATTGCCCGCGCACACCCGTACGCTCTCGTAGCGCCTGGACAGTTCAGCGGCCGTGCGAGCTCCCCGCGGGGAGAGGAACACCTCGGGAGCGTCGCCGGCCCCCTCGCACAGGCCCGTCACGATCGCCCGGCCGATCTCACCCACTCCGATGACGCCGACGCGCTTCATCGTGCCTCCTTCTTCCGTACGGGTCAGCGGCGGACGCTGATACCGGCATGACGCTGCTCCTGTTCGTCGGAGGCATCCGGACCCGGCCGACGCTAGTCGAACCCCCGATCGAACCGATGGAGAATTATCGTCCCCACGCGCAAGAATCTTGCGCGCTGAACCTAGGCCGGGCGAGGCGCGCAGACCGGCACCGGCCGGGCCGGCACGCCGCGGGACGTCGCCGAGACCGTGCACCGGCTCGCCTCACCCGGCGCGGGCCACGTCACGGCCCAGGTCGTCCAGGTGAACGGCGGAGCCGAGCGTGGCCGCCGAGCCGCCGCGCGACGGCGCCGACGACATCCAGGACGCCTGGCCGCGGGAGCTGCCCGGCATCCCGGCTTCGGGGTGTGTGACGTGACGCCCGCGTACGTCCATGCCGCTCCCCGTCAGGTCAGAGGGAGTTCTGCCATGGCGTCCGCCAGCTGCCCGGCAGTGTCTCCGGCGGCCCACACGTGCCCGTCGGGGCGCATGAGCATGGCGTCCGTGGGCCAGGGCAGCTCGGTCTCGTACAGCTGGAGGTCCGCGCTCACGGCGAGGTCCTTCAGCGCCGGGGTGGCCTCCTGGGCCAGCAGCACCGGGCGGCCCTCGCGCAGCAGGCGCAGCTGCTCGCGGGTGGCCGGGAGGCGCCGGCCTGCCAGGGGATGGGCTCCCGGATAGCGTACGGCCAGCGCCGTCAGCGTGTCGGCCAGCTCGGCCGCCACGTCGGGATGGGCGCGCAGCAGGTCCGCCATGAACCGGCGCAGGGACAGGCCCTCCTCGGTGGTGGCGGTGATCAGGGCGGTCTGGGCCTTGGTGTGTTCGACCAGGGACTCGCCGACGGGGTGGCGTTCCTGGTGGTAGGTGTCCAGCAGGGACGCCTCCGCCCGGCCCCGCTGGACCGCGGCCAGCTTCCACCCCAGGTTCATTGCGTCCTGCAGGCCCACGTTCAGCCCGACACCGCCCGCCGGGAAGTGCATGTGCGCGGCGTCGCCCGCCAGGAACACCCGGCCCTTCCGGTACTGCGCCGCGAGCCGGGTGGCGTTGCCGAAGCGGGACAGCCACACGGGGGAGTGCATGCCGAAGTCCGTGCCCGCGATCCGCTTCGTCGTCTCCCGCAGGGACTCCAGGGTCGGGGTGAGGGTTGAGGGGGCGTACCCGGTGACGCGGTAGCGCCCGCCGGGGATCGGGGCCACGATCAGCGCGCCGTGCGCGTTGTGCCAGGTGCCCGGCCGTTCCGGCGGGTCGGCCAGCTCGACGTCGCCGAGGAAGCCGAAGATGGTCGAGTCGGTGCCGGGGAAGCCGATGCCCGCCGCCTGGCGTACGGTGCTGCCCGCGCCGTCCGCGCCGACCACGTGGTCCGCGGTGATCTCGTACGCGCCGTCGGGCCCGCTGACCCGCAGCGTCACGCCCTGTTCGTCCTGGCTCAGCCCGGTCACCCGGTGCCCGCGCCGGATCACCACCCCGAGGGCCAGGGCGTGCTGTTCGAGCAGTTCCTCGGTGCGCAGCTGCGGGTGCGCGAGCATGAACGGGAACGGCGTGGCCAGCTCCCGGAAGTCCAGGCGGGCGGGCAGCATGCCGAAGTGCCCGTCCGGCACGGGCAGCCCGCCGTCGAGGAAGGCCTGTTCCTGCCCGCGCATCGCCAGCACCTCGATCGTGCGCGGGTGGATGGCCAGCGCCTTGGAGTGCGGGCTGCGCTGCTCGGCCCGTTCCAGGACCAGCGGTCGCCCGCCGCCCAGGGCCAGCTCCGCAGCCGTCCACAGCCCGACCGGGCCCGCGCCGACCACGACGGTGTCGTGTGCGTTCACAGTGATCACTCTCCGTTGCGTTGAGGTGTGGCGCGGGCGTGGTCGTGGATCGAGGTGACCGCCCCGCACGTGTTACATACTGGTAGTGCGGTTACAGCCGGATGAGAGGAAATCGAGATGGCGTCAGCGCGACAGATCGCTGGTCCGTGCCAGGCGTGGCCGGAGGACAGCGCCTTCATCCGTGAGGTGCTCGACCGCATCGGCGACAAGTGGACGGTGCTGACCATCAGCACCCTGAACGCCGGCCCGCTGCGCTATTCCGACCTGCAGGCGAGCATCCCGGGAATCTCCCAGCGGATGCTGACCCAGACGCTCAAGCATCTCGAGCGCGACGGCCTGATCACCCGGACCGCATACGCCGAGGTCCCGCCGCGAGTGGAGTACGAGCTGACGAAGCTGGGCCGGTCGCTGATCGACGCGGTGACGGCGATGGCCGGCTGGGCCGCCACCCATCACGGCGAGATCGCCCGCAACCGGGCCGCCAGCGAGCTCATCGGAGTCGGCCGGGGCAGATCCGGCCGGCTCCGCGACGCCTGATGTGGCATCAAGGGGGCCATTTCCCTCACCTCACTCGTAGTGCGTAACACCATCATGAGTGAGTAAGAGAGGGTCTACAAAAGGCACATTCAGGTGCGTGGCACCGCCCCCCAGGCGCCACGCACTCCCGTCTACAGGTGAATCAGATGGATCAGCGGCGCACCTGGTAGCGCAGGTGAAGCACCCGGTTGCCCTGGATCACCACGTCGGGATCCTCCAGCAGGTGCTGCGCGTGGACCGACCCGAAGTAGCGCTTGCCGGACCCGAACACCACCGGCACGACGTCCATGCGCACCTCGTCGGCCAGCCCCGCGGCGAGCACCTGGCCACCGACGTCGCCGGCGGCGACCTCGATCACGCGGTCGCCCGCGAGCTCCTGCGCCTTGGCCATGGCCGCCTCGACGCCGTCGACGAAGTGAAACGGCGCCGCCGGGTCCCAGCCCTCGGGCTGCGGCCGGTGCGTCACGACGACCACGTGGTCGATGCCGCTGGGCGGCTTTCCGTCCCAGCCGTCCGTCAGGTCGAAGACGTGGCGGCCGACGATCGTGACCCCGATCCGGTCCCAGTACGCCTTGGTGTAGTCATAGGACGTCTGCGGCACCTTCAGCTCGCCGCTCTCGTCCAACGGGACGTCACCGCTGGTCAACCAGTCGAACAGCGGTCCGGGCAGGTCGTTCTCGTCCGCGATGAAGCCGTCCGCCGACACCGAGCTGTACATGACCACCTTGCCCACGGGGCCCCTCCTCCATTTTGGGTGCCCTCAAGTTAGCGTGCCGTGAGCTGCCGCTCTTGTAAGAAATCAATCGGCCGGCAGCGGCCAGCCGTCCAGCGCATGGCCGGGATGCTCGCGCAGGAACCGCCGCCGGACCTCGACGTACCGGGTCGGCGTGAGCCCGGTGAACGCCCGGAACTCGTGGCCGAAGTGGGCCTGGTCGAAGTAGCCTGCGCCACCGGCGAGCTCGCCCCAGTCGATCGGTCCGGCGGGGTCGATCGCGAACACGGTGGCGGTGAAGCGGTGGGTGCGGGCCAGCCGCTTCGGCGTGACGCCGATGACCTCCTTGAACCGCTGCGCCAGATGCGTGCTGCTGACACCGGCCGCCGCGCTCAGGTCGCCGATCGCCACCGCCCCGCCGGCCGCCGCGATGACGCCGCTCGCATGGCGGACCAGCCCCAGGCCGGTGGTCTCGCGCAGCCGTCGCGTCAGCGCCTGTTCGAGCAGCGTCAGCATCTCGTCCGGGCCGTCCGCCGTGGCCAGCCGGTCCCGCAGCTCGGCGACGGCGGGCCGGCCCCAGACCTGCTCCACCGTCACCGGCCGGTCGCACAGCTCGGCCGCGGGCATCGGCAGGAACGGCGCCAGCCCCCACGGCTTGAAGTGCACGCCGACGGACCGGGTCCGCGGCGGGTAGCCGAACTCCAGCGCGCGGGTGGGCATGGTGACCACGCAGCCGTCGGCGTACTCGGCCGTCCCGAGGTCGGCGCCGGCGCGGATGCGGAACGGCGCCCCGAGGTTGACGATGAGCAGCGCCGCCGGCATCGGCGGCAGCGTCAGCCGGGCGTACGGCGACGCGCCCTCCAGGTAGTAGAGGTCGTCGATCAGCCTGTCCAGCGGCGGACGCGGCACTCTGGACAAGTACTCCACGCCCACAGTATCGCCGACGCCGTCCGACCGGGCGCGATGAGTTCCGTCGCCGAGAACGGTCCACCCCATGACCCTTGGAGGACGGGCCGGAACCACCGGGCCGAGCGGTAACCAGAGGAGGACCCTCAGGGGCAAGGTCTTCAGCCACATGACGATGTCGCTGGACGGATACATCGCGCAGCCGGATGACCAGGTCGGCGAGCTGTTCGACTGGTACGAGGCCGGGGACGTGGTCGTGCCGAACCCGAACGAGGACATCTCGGTCAAGGTCGACGAGGCGGGTGCGGAGGCATGGCGGGACCTCACCGAGAACACCGGCGCGCTCGTCGCCGGCCGCCGCCTGTTCGACATCGCCGGCGGCTGGAACGACAGGCATCCGGCCGGCGCACCCGTGGTCGTCGTCACGCACCGGCCGCCGGCGGACGCTGCCGGGAAGTGGCCGGCGACGACGTTCGTCGACGGGGTCGAGGCGGCGATCCAGCGGGCGAAGCAGATCGCCGGCGACCGGAACGTCACGATCGCCAGCGCGAACGTGACGCAGCAGGCCCTCGCCCTCGGCCTGGTGGACGAGGTGTGCGTCAGCCTCGTGCCGGTGCTGTTCGGCGAGGGGATCCCGTACTTCTCCAAGCTCGAAGGCGGGCACCTCCTGCTCGACGACCCGATCGTCATCCAGGGCCGGCGCGCCCTGCACCTGCGCTACCCGGTCCGTTGCTGAGCTCGGCGCGCCGGGCCTAGCTCCCGTCACTTCCTCCAGTTCTCGCCCGGTGCCCGGCCCGGGGAGGGCTTGCCGACGAGGGTGATGGGGGCGAAGAAGCAGCTCCTGCCGATCGCCATGCACAGCGTCACGAGCGCCTTCTCGTCGTAGTGCGCGGACGCCCTGGCGAACAGTTCGTCCGGGACGCGCTCGCCGGACGGGTTCGGGGTGAGAATGGCGTCCACCAGCTCCAGTGCGACCAGCTCCGCGCCGGTGAAGTAGTGGGGCGCGTCCCGCCAGCTCGCCACGGCGGTGATGCGCTCCTCCGGCTCCCCTTCCTCGCGAAGATTGCCCGACTGCACGACCGTGTGGTACGTGCTGCCGATGAGCTGGCCGATCCGGAGCTGGGCCAGCAGGATCGTGGTCCGCGGGACCGAGCCGTTCTCGGCGGCCCTGGTCATTCCTCCGGCGATCGCCCCCAGTTCGGGCACGAACGTGCTCGGGTCGGAGAGACGCGATTCGGGACCGCTCGGCGCGGTCGTGGCGTGTTCGGTCATGACGAGGTCGTCCTCTCGGCTATGGGGGTTTCCGGATCTACCACTGGCCGGGCCGGTAGGTGCCGGGGGCGGGCTGCGCGGTGATGATGTTCATGCGGTTGAAGGCGTTCATCACGGCGATGTGCGCCACCAGGGCGGCGAGCTGGTCCTCGTCGTAGTGCCTGGACGCCGCCGCCCACGTCTCGTCGCTGACGCCCCCGGCGGCGTCGGCGACGCGGGTGCCCTCTTCCGCGAGTGCCAGGGCGGCCCGCTCGGCGTCCGTGTAGACCGGCGCCTCCCGCCAGACCGGGACCAGGTTGATCCGCAGGGAGGTCTCTCCCGCGTGCTCGGCGTCCTTGGTGTGGATCTCGACGCAGGGCGCGCAGCCGTTGATCTGGCTGATGCGGAGTGCCACCAGCTCCTTCGTGAGCGGCGGCAGGGACGAGTCCGTGACGACCTTGCCCGCCGAGATGACGTACTTCACGGCCTTGGCCCCGACCGGGTTCTCGGCGTAGTTGAAACGGCTCTCCATGACGATCTCCTCGCTGCTTCGGTTGTCACACCTCAGAGACGAAGGAGCCGGGACGCCCGGGACGACCGGCCGGCATGACGCACGTCACATCGGGGAGCCCCCGGAACGTGTCCCCAACCCGGCCGGAGCCCTAGAACAGGTTGCCGGAGCGCTGCCCGATGGCGCGCTTGCGGCGGAAGTAGTCGTTGATGACGACGCGGTAGAGATCGGCGTCGTCCCGCGCCCAGTCGCGCATGAACTCGCAGCCCAGGGCGAGCGAGGTGACGGGCTGCGCACCGGCCTGAATCATGCGCTGGACGGCTGTCTCGTGGGTGACGGGCGAGACCCCGCCGACGGCGTCGATGACGGGGTAGACCTCGAAGCCTTCGCGGAGCATGTCCAGAGTGGGAAAGGCGAGGCAGACCTCCGTCCACAGCCCCGCCATGATGATCTTCTTTCGGCCGGTGGCTTCGACCGCCGCCCGGAAGTCCGGGTCCTCCCAGGAGTTCACGCCTGTACGGTCGATCTCCGTGACCCCGGGAAGCTCCCGGGTGATCTCCTCGACGGTCGGCTGGTTGACGCCCATGCCGACCGCGACGGTGCTCAGTACGGTCGGGACCTGGTAGGCGTGGGCGAGCTTGGCCAGCGTGACGGCCCCGAGGTTGATCTCGTCCCGCGTCGAGGACCCCACGGTCGCGTACTGCCCTTCCTGGAAATCGATCAGGACGATGGCACTGTTCCGCGGGGTCAGCAGGTGGTCCTGGCGCGGATCGCGGATGGGCTCTGGGGCGGTCTTGGGCGGGCTGCTCTGCGGTGACATCATTCCTGTCCTCACCTACGGACCTCAAGGGCACCGGCCACGGACCCGGCACGCCAGTGCCGCACCTGCCAACTTCACCCGTTCCCGGCTCCCGAACGCGTTATGGCCGCGCACCGGTCGTGAGACCGTCATGTTTCGGGATGCTGAGGACGCCGGGCGTGCGTCCCCGGCATACCGCAGACATACCGCTCGTCCGTATCGTCCCCTCCACATCGACCCAGGAACGAAAGGGACATGAGAATCATGCGGCTATCGGTCGGAATCATCGCTCTGACAGTCTCCGCCGGACTGCTCGCGGGAGCCCAGCCGGCGAGCGCCGCCACGACGCAGGCAGCAGCGGCGTGCAGCGTCAGCCCGGGCATCCCGTACAAGGACGGCGCGCACGTCGAGGGCACGGTCACGTGGGTCGGCGACTGCGGGCAGATGACGCTGAAGGTGCAGCGCAAGCGGTGGTACGGCTGGCAGACCATGAACTCGGACACCTGGACCAAGGACTCCGACAAGAAGGTCGGATTGCCGGCGAGATGCGGTGACGGCACCTACGACTGGCGCGTCTGGGTCTACGCGGAGAAGGCCGGCGGCTTCACCAACAGGAGCAGGAGGATCACCTGCTGATCCCGAGCTCGTGAGGACCTTGCGGGGCGCGCATCAGGCGTGGCCCCGCATTCACGTCTCCGGGCAGCGGCGTTTCGCTGCCTCGTTGATTAAAAGCGGAACATCTCGGCGAATCGGCCGAGCAGCACGGGATCGCCCTCGGCACGCAGGCTGCCGTCGCGGAGCAGCTCATCCGGGGTCTTGCCGCCACCCATCAGTTCGCGGACGGGGTGGCCGCTCAACCGCTCGATGACGAGGTCGGGGGCCGGGTGCGGGCCGATGCCGACCTCGAGTTCGCCATCGCTGACCTGCAAACGGAACGTGAAGTCACCCAGGCGGATCTCGTAACCGGCCGTGACCCCCCGGGCCGCCTGCGCCCGGAATGCTGTACGGAACGACATGGCGACCGATTCGGCGGTGACGAGCTCGCCGGGGCGGGGCTCGGTGAGCGTCCGCGCGCCCCAACGGCCCAGCGCGATCAACGCGGGTTCGAGGTCGCGTCCGTAGTCGGTCAGCTCGTACACGACGGCGCGATCGGGGTACGGGAGCGCGTGACGGGTGACCAGCGCCGCCTCTTCCAGCTGCTTGAGGCGGGCCGACAGGATGTTGGTCGGGATGGCCGGCAGGCCATTGCGCAGGTCCGTGTAGCGCTGGGCCCCGGTGAGCAGGTTGCGGATGACCAGCATGGTCCACCGTTCGCCGACCATCTCCATCGCGCGGGCCAGGCCGCAGAACTGTCCGTACTCCCTCGGCGCCATGGTGGCAATCCTAACCCATACTTCAGTTGACAAAGCGTACTTGCAAAAGACAAGCTTGCAGCCCATGGGGTTGCGAAGCATCCCCGTTGAAGAATGGAGAAGCGCATGTCCTTCCAGGCCTACCTCGACAACATCGAGGACAAGACCGGACTGACCCCTCGTGAGTTCATCGCTCTGGCGAAGGAACGCGGCTTCGACGCCCCGTCCGTGAAGGCCGGAGTGATCGTCGACTGGCTGAAGCAGGACTACGACCTCGGGCGCGGGCACGCGATGGCGCTGGTGCACGTCATCAAGAAGGGGCCGAAGATCGACGCCAAACACGTCGGCAGCTCGGGCTCCCACCGCGACGCGTCCGACACGCTCTGGCTGGACGGCAAGGACAGCCGGCCTTGACGAGCCGGATGAGCATCGGCACCCGGCGGCGTCCGGAACCGCCACACATGACGGAACTCGTGGCTGTCAGGGGTACACGCGAGCAGCCTGGGAACCTGCGGGACGATCTTCCTGTCTTACGGATCATGCGCAAGATCGCGACCGCGGCACTCGCCGGTTCCGGCATCCTCGTCCTCTCGTCCGCCTGCACCACGCCGCCCGAGTCCGCTTCCCCGGAGTCGTGCAGGTTCACCTGGTCCGGCATCGAGGACCGCGACGTCCTCACAGCGGTTTCCGAAGCGCGAACGCTGGCGAAAGGCGAGAAGTGGGTCCCGACCATGAAGGTGCTGCGATCGGGCGCCGCGCAGGTGACCGGCGTGAAGCTCGCCAACCCGCAGCAGGCGATCACGTCGCTGGGCAAGCGGGTCGGCCGGTCGTTGGCCCCCATCGGCCAGACGTACCCGTCCCAGGGCCGTCACGGTGAGAACTCCTTCGGCGCCCCGGGACGGTACGTGGTCTACCAGGCGGCGCCTCACCTGGTGGACGCCGACTTCGTCGTCGAGTGCGACGGGAAGCGCCTCGGCTCGGGACACGCCACCTCCTGGCAGCACGGCGACGCCGGCGGAACGGCAGAGTGCGGCACCAAGGCCGGGGACCGGAGCCGCATCGCCCGCATGGCGATCGAACTGGCCTGCTAGCGGCTCAACGGCCCTGCCAGGTCGGCCCGGGGGCGGTAGGTGACCAGGCAGTTGCGGCCCGGATGGTTGATCACCATGTGTGCCCGCTCGATGGGTTCGTCCCGCGCGTCCGGCGGCGGCGAGAGCTCACCACCCCGCAGGATCGTGTGGAGCAGCGCGCCGCTCTGCGCCATCGTGTACGGCTTGCCGGGGCACAGGTGGGCGCCGAGCCCGAACGGCAGCCAGCTTCCCGGCGCCGGGCGCGTGTCGAGGAAGCGTTCGGGCCTGAAGGCCGAGGGCGCGGGGAAGTGGCGGGCGTCGTGGTGCAGCGAGCGCAGGTGGACCAGCAGCGTCGTGCGCGGCTCGATGACGTAGGGACCGAGCCGGCAGGCGTGCCGGGTGACGCCGAGGGGCTTGAAGGCGACGGGCGGGCGCTGCCGCAGCGCCTCGCACGCCACGGCGGTGGCGAACGCCTCGCCGTCGCCGGCCAGCGCCTCCGCCGTCAGCCGCGCCATCGCCTCCGGGTGCCGCAGCAGCCGTTCCACGGTCCAGGCCAGGCCCACGGCGGTGGTCTCGTGCCCGGCCAGCAGCAGCGCCATCATCTGGTCGCACAGCGCCGCGTCGGTCAGCCCTGACCCGGACGGAGTCCGCGCCGCCATCAGCGAGCCGAGCACGTCGTCCCCGTGCCCGGCGGGGTCGCGGCGGCGGCGTTCGATCTCCGCGCCGATCAGGCGGACGCACCGCTCACGTAGCCGGTGGAACGATCGCCATGCCGCGACCGCGCCCGTACGCCGCATCATGTAGCGGACCTGCGTCGACGGCGCGTGCAACCGCGCCCGCAGCGCGGCGAACGGCGCACGCCAGGCCGCCAGCCGGTCGCCTTCGACGCCGAGCAGGACGCCCAGGAAGATGTCGAAGACCGTGTCGCTCAGGTGAGGCAGCAGCTCGAAGGGGACGCCCACCGGCCATGAGGCCATCGACCGGCTCACGGCGGCCGACATGAGGGCGCGGTGCCGTTCGAGAGCGCTGCCGCGCAGCGGGGGAAGGAGAAGCTTGCGGACCTGGAGGTGCTGCGACCCTTCCAGCGCCAGGATCGAGCGCGGACCCGCCGCCAGGTCGAGCGGGCCGCCCTCGAACGGGGCCAGCAGCCGCTCCCTGGCCGAGGACGCCTGCCTGACGTGATCGGCATCGCGCAGCATCGCCACGCGCCCGACGCCGGGGTTCCACATGGTGAAGATCGGGCCGTGCCGGTCGAAGGTCCGCTCGATCCAGGTCTCGCCCTGGCGCTGATACTCCAGCAGCGCCCGGATCCCGAGCCGCGCGGGGCGCATCTGCGAGGTCATGCGCTCAGGAGGCCGGGGTGAAGATCAGCGTGGCGTTGTGGCCGCCGAAGCCGAACGAGTTCGACACCACCGCCCCGGACGGGAGCGGGCGCGGCCGGCGCACCACGTCGATGTCACAGCGCTCGTCCGGGTCGTCGAGGTTGGCCGTGGGCGGGATGGTCAGCTCGGTGAGCGTCAGCACGCTCGCCACCGCCTCGATGGCCCCGGCGGCGCCGATGGCGTGGCCGGTCACGCCCTTGGTGGAGGTCACCGGCGGGCCGTCCGGCCCGAACAGGCGGGCGATCGCCTGGGCCTCGGCCAGGTCGTTGAGCTGGGTGCCGCTGCCGTGGGCGTTCACGTGCGCGACCGCGTCCGGGGTCAGGCCCGCGTCGGCGAGCGCCGCGCGCATGCTGCGGTACGCCCCCTGCCCCTGCGGGTGGGGAGCGGTCAGGTGGTGGCCGTCGGAGGTGCGGCTGTATCCGGCCAGTTCGGCATGGACGCGGGCGCCGCGGCGCAGCGCGTCCTCCAGCGGCTCCAGGACCAGGAATGCCGCCCCCTCGGCCAGGACGAACCCGTCCCGGGCGGTGTCGAACGGCCTGCTGGCCCGCTCGGGCTCGGCGGTGCGCCGCGACAGGGCCCGGCAGCGGTCGAAGGCCAGCAGCATGGTCGCCGTGATGCACGCCTCGGCCCCGCCCGCCACCACCAGGTCGGCCGAGCCGTCACGCAGCAGGCGGGCGCCCTCGCCGATGGCGTGGGCGCCGGAGGCGCACGCCGTCGCCACCGTGAAGCTCGGCCCCAGGAAACCGTGGTGCATGCTGATGGCGGCGGCCGGCGCGTTGGCCATGATCATGGGGACGAACCGGGGCGGCGGATTGCCGCGCCCCGCGTAACGGCTGTCCAGCATGTTCCGCTCGTACGTCTCGGTGCCGACGAAGCCCGTGCCCGTCACCACGGCGCGACGCTCAGGAGGCGCGGTGATCGCACCGGCGTCGGCCAGCGCGTCACCGGCCGCGCACATCGCCAGCAGCGCCACCCGGTCGAGCTGGCCCGCCTGCTTCGGGGTCAGGTAGCCGGCCGGGTCCAGGTCGCCGATCTGGCAGGCGAAGTCCACCGCCAGCCCTTCGGTGTCGAAGGAGGTGATCGTCCGCGCGGTGGAGCGCCCGCCTAGCAGCGTGTTCCACAGCTCCTTCGGGTTCGCGCCGGCCGGGGTGCGCACGCCCAGGCCCGTCACCGCGATGCGCGTCCGTGGCGGCATCAGGCCCGCTCTCCGGCGAGGTGGCGGGCCTGGTCCAGCACGTCGGCCACGGTTCGCACGTCCGCGAGCGTCTCGCGGGGGATCGGCCCCCACACCTCCTCCAGGGCGACGTGGATCTCGGCCAGGTCCAGGCTGTCGGCGTCCAGGTCCTCGCGCAGCCGGGCCTGCGCCGTGATCAGCCGCGGGTCCGTCTTCAGGACCTGCGCGCAGGTGTTCCGCACCACGGTCTCGATCTCGTCGTCGCTCACGGTCCCACTCCCGTCGCTCGGCCAGGGCGGCCACATCCGGGCCAGTCTCGGCGACGGGGGCGGCCTGCCAGGCAGGACACGGCGGGTGCGGAGCGGAGTTGATCGAATTTTGGCGGTGCGGGACGAGGCGGCGCGTCACACGCCGTGATCAACGGGGTCGTTCCTATCCTGACCGTAGTTGATCTAGAGGAGGCCGCCATGGGGGCGCCGTTGTACGCGCAGGTCACGGACGTGGCGCTGCATCTGCCCGGCACCAGCCTCACCACGACCGAGCTCGAGGACCGGCTCGCCGGCCTCAATCCCGGCGTGCCGATCCCGCGCAAGCTGATCGAGTGCGTCACCGGCGTGAGCAGCCGTCATGTGGCGGACGCGGACCAGCGGGCCCGCGACCTCGCGGTGACGGCGGCTCGCGAACTGCTGGTGCGCACCGGGCACCCGCCGGCGGCGCTGGATCTGATCATCTTCGCGGGCGTGTCCCTGGACGCGGTGGAGCCGGCCACCGCGCACATGGTGGCGGCCGAGCTGGGGGCGGGCTGTGCCGCGTTCGACGTGCGCAACGCCTGCAACAGCGTGCTGAACGCGATCGAGCTGGCTGACACGCTGATCACCGCGCGCCGCTACCGTACGGTCCTGGTCGTCTGCGGCGAGGTGGCGACCAGCGCCATCCGCTGGCGCGTGGGCTGCGAGCAGGAGTTCCGGGCCGCCATCCCGTCCTACACGGTGTCGGACTCCGGGGCCGCGCTGCTGCTCGAGGCCGCGGCCGTCCCCGGGATCATGGGGCACCGCTTCTGCGCCGTGCCGGAGTTCTGGCCCGCGGCGGTCATGCCGTTCCGGCGGCTGGAATCAGGCGGGCACGTGACCGGCCCGTTCACCGTCGACGCCGTGGGACTGGCCGTGGCCGTGCACAAGCTCGACCTGGACGTGCTGACGCAACCGCTGCGGGAGCACGGCGTCGGCTGGGACGACCTGGCCGCGATCTGCGTCCACCAGGCGTCGCTGCCGTCGCTGCGCTCGTTCTGCGAAGGCGCGGGCATTCCCCTGGACAAGGTCGTCGTGACCATCGCCGAGCACGGCAACCTCGTCGCCGCCACCCTGCCCGCGCAACTGCACGAGGCGGCGCGGAGCGGGCGGGTGCGGCGCGGCGATCTGGTCGCCCTCGTCGGGGTGGCCAGCGGCCTCAGCGCGGGAACGGTGCTCCTGCGCTGGTGAGCGGCCGGCCGCGCCGCCGTACGTCAGGCGAGGCCGCCCACGGGCTGCCCGTGGAAGCGGCCGCCGTAGCAGCTGAGACGGGTCGGGCTGGTGGCGCTCGGCACCACGACGCCCGAGCCGAGCAGGCAGTCGGCCATCGAGACCGCCTGGACCGGGGTCGCGGACGCGGCGGTGGCGCCGGCGAAGGGCAGCGCCACGGCCACCGCGAGGATGCCGAGTGCCATCGTGATCCGCGCCATGACGTGCTCCGTTACGTAGAGTGACGACCGATGTGTGTGCTAGCTACCGCATCGAGCGGCGTTTGAAACGAGGTCCGGAACGCCACTCCTTGGTGCTGCTTCGGCCGCGCCGACCGATGTGCAGTGAGTGATCGTGATAGTACGGAAAGTGTTGAAGGGTGCTGCGACCGCATGCGCGGCGCCCGCGAGCACGCGTACGTGGCCGGACCATCAGAGGATCGACGTGGACAAGCGCACCCTGCTCCTGCTGACCGTGACCGTCGCGGCCGTCGGCATCCTCCCGGCCACAGCCGAGGCCGCCGAGGCCGGCACGCCGATGCCCTCCACCCCGCCCGCCGCGCAGCTCACCACGCCGGCGAGCCCGCCGGAGGCCACGCCTGAGAGCACGCCGCCGGACACGGTGGCCTCTCCGGTGCTGCCGGCCGCGCCCGAGGGGCCGCCGCCGGGCGCGGACGCCGCCGGGGACCCGCCGCTCATGAGCTTCTGCGTGACGCTGCAGGGGCAGGCTCTGGTCACGGCCGGGATGGCGTTCATGACGGGCGGCGGCGTACAGAACGTTCCGCTCCTGGCGGTGGCCCCGTGCCCGGCCGGCAACAACGCCGCCACCCGCCTCCCGTAGCTCGATCCGCCGGTACGGAGAGGTGTGCTCATGCCGCTCGGCACCGTCCGCCGTCGCAGCCGCGACGTCCCCGCGCCGGGCAAGGCTCGCCGCCGCGGCGCCGTCCTGGCCCGCCTGGGAGCCGCGTCGGCCGCGCACGCCCGGCTGGTCGTGGCGGTCTGGCTGGTGCTGGCCGCCGCCGCGGCCGCCCTGGTGCCCGGCCTGCTGCAGCGGCTGAGCCCGCCCCCGCTGGAGCTGCGGGGTTCGGTCTCGGCCGAGGCCGCCGCCTTGATCGCCCGCAGCTTCCCGCACCAGGGCGACGAGCAACTGGTGCTCGCGTTCGACTCCGCGACGCTCCGCTCCCGCGACCCGCGCTACCAGCGGGCGGTGGCGGCGGTGGTGGAGGCGCTGCACGCCCGCCCGGACATCGGCGGCCTGCAGCCGCTTCCCTCGCCCGCCCAGGTCAACCCCCATCACGCGTACGTGATGGCCGGCGTGCACGGCGACGAACGCGCCCGCCAGCGGAACCTGCCCGGCCAGATCGCGACGGCCGCGCGGGCGGCCCGCGACGCCTCCGGCGGGACGGTGACGGTCGCGCTGGTGGGCGTGAGCCCGGTGTTCGCCGAGCTGATCCGCGCCGACCTGGACGACCTGCGCCGCATGGAGCTGGTGACGGTCCCGCTGATCCTGCTCCTGCTCGTCGTGGGACTCGGGGCGGCCGGGGCCGTGGCCGTGCCGCTGCTCGTGGCGGGCGGGGCCGGGCTGCTCAGCCTGGGGGTGCTGGCGCTGGGCGGCGCCGCCATCGGGATCGACTCGACGCTGCTGACCGCGACCGTGACGATCTGCCTGGCCCTGGGGCTGGACTACTGCCTGCTCATCCTGCTGCGCTACCGCCAGGGCCGCCGGGAGGGCGGCGGGCCGCGCGAGGCCGCCGCTCACGCCGTCGCCACGGCCGGCAGCACCGTCTGCTGGTGCGCGACGATCATCATGATCACCGCCGCCTGCATGCTGATCATCCCCGCGCCGGCGGTGCTCAGCATGGCGCTGGCGGCCGTGCTGGCCGCGTTCCTCACGCTCACGGCGGCCCTGACCCTGGCTCCCGCGCTGCTGGTGCTCCTCGACCGGCGGCTGGAGCCGACGAGGCGGCTCTGGCGTGCCCGGCGGGACGATCGCCCGCCCGCCTGGCTGCGCATCGCCGGGCACCTCATGCGCCGCCCGGGCCGGTACGCGCTCGCCGCCACCCTCCTCCTGCTGCTGGCCGCCGTCCCCGCGCTGGACCTGCGCCTGGGCCTGCACTTCGACCGCCACACCCTGGCCAGGACCGACGTGGGCCACGGGCTCGCCCAGATGGAGGACGACCACCTCGCCAACCTGACCCTGCTGGCCCTGCCCCACGCCCCCGGCACGGGCCCGGTCGATCCCAGCGCGCTCACCTCCGCCCTCGAACGCGATCCGCGCGTGACGATGACCGGCGCCATCGACAACGGCCGGGACCTGACGCTGGTCACCATCGCCGGCCGCGGCGCCCCCGACAGCACCGACGCCGCCGACCTGGTGCGCGACATCGGCCGGACGGCCCAGGAGTCGCTGCCCGCCGGCCAGCGGGTGCTCATGACGGGGGCGGCGGCCATGCTGGCCGAGGTCTACGACGAGATGCGCGGCCGCGCGTGGCAGGTGATCGCGCTGGTGCTGCTGGCGTCGTTCGTCCTGCTGCTGATCACCTTCCGCAGCCTGCTGATCCCGCTGAAGGCGATCGCCATGAACCTGCTGTCCGTGGGAGCCACCCTCGGCCTGGTCACCCTGTGCTTCCAGGGCACGGGCTCCACCGGTGACATCAACGCCGCGGTGCCGCTGCTGGCCCTGACCGTCGTGTTCGGCCTGTCCATGGACTACGAGGTGTTCCTGGTGCACCGCATCGCCGAGCACTACCGGCGCACCGGTGACAACACCGCCGCCGTGCTGCACGGCCTGCGGCACACCGCCCGGCCCATCACGCTCGCCGCCGCCATCATCGCCGTCACCTTCGCGGGTCTGCTGTTCACCCACCGGCACGACTTCCAGCAGGCGGGATTCGCCGTGGCCGTCGCGATCATCATCGACGCCACGCTCATCCGCATGGTCCTCGTCCCCGCGCTGATGCGCCTGCTCGGCCACCGCAACTGGTGGCTGCCCCGGCCGCTGGCCCGGCTGCTGCCGCCCCTGAGGCCGGTTGACGGCCCGCCGACCGGCTGACGCGCCCGCGCGGCTGGCGAGGTATCGGCACCTGTCGTGCTATTTCTGTAACTGATCAGTTACTCACTGCCAGGAGATGAGATGTTCACCCTGCCCGCCAGCGGACGGATCCGCAGCACGGCCCTCCCGGCCGCCGCCGCCGTCGTCGTCGTGTCCCTGCTCGCCGCCACGCCCCAGGTGGCCGCGCACACCGGCCAGAAGCTGGTGACCTGCACGGTCAGCACCACCCCCGGCCGGCCGATCACCCTCGACCCGCCCGTCAGCATGACCGCGCGCCGCATCACCGCCCGCGCCACCCTGGCGCTGACCCACTGCACCTCGCCCAACGGCGCCCACGCCCGGCTGCGCTCGGGCTGGCTGACCGCCCACGGCACCGGCCTGGGCTCGTGCACCAACGTCGACGACATCAGCGCCACCGGCCGGATCACCTGGTACGACGCCGACAAGCGGCCCGCCGGCACCTCCGTGATCAAGCCCGATCACTCCGCCATCGAGGCGGCCAGGAGCGTCAAGAGCTACAACCCCGGCGACATGCTGCTCGGCGGCAAAGTGACCAAGGGACGGCTGGCCGGGGCGTCCGTGGCGGGCAGCGCCATCCCCACCTCCGACATCACCACGTGCACCACCACCGGCATCGCCGCCGTGACCGGCACCGGCAAGATCTCCTTCATCGCCTGACGGCGGCCCCGCCCACCGGTGAGCCAGGACTGCCGCCCACCCCGACGGCGGCAGCCAGCTCCGCCACCGCCGCGTCAAGGAGCCCGGCCAGGCGCTCCGTACCGCCGAGCGAGCGCGACCAGAGGCCGGAGAACACCACCGACCCGCCGCCGTGCACGATCGCCATCACGCCGCCGCCGAAGTCCAGCGTCGGCGGCACCGCGAAACACCGGTCGACCGGCAGGCTGTCACCGGCGGCTATGGCGCTCACCACCAGCCCTCCGGCGGCGCCCCGCAACAGCAGGCGCTCCATCGCCCGGGAGCCGATCAGCGCGCCCGCCCCCCAGGCCAGCAGGGGAGAACGCAGCAGGTAGCGGTCGTGGCGATACCTCGACAGCCGCTCGAAGCCGGTCTCCGCCATGACGCGGCGCAGGCGTCCCCGGGGGCAGGGTTCCCCGCAGGGCAGGACGACCGGCACGCTGACGCAGCCGTTCCCCAGGCCGCCGTCGTGCAGCCGGCCGCTCAGGTTGAGCGGGAAGGAGATCGTGAGCCCCCGGCGGGCCGGCCGGCCGCGCTCCCAGTGACGCGGGTTCCACGAGCGCAGCGCGCCTGTCAGGACGGCCAGGGCCACCTGGGTGAGGCTCGCGCCGGTCTCGGCCGCGATGGCGGTCAGCGGCGCGGCGTCGCAGTGGTGGACCCGCAGCCGGGTGCCGCCGTCGGCCGTGGTGGCCGGCGGGCGCAGCCGGGCCGACCGCCCCGCCAGCCGCGCCCCGGTGGCCATCAG
>NZ_JBEZZG010000059.1:0-30284 GCF_040639085.1 Nonomuraea sp. NPDC023979 | reverse complement strand
GCCAGGCCCGCCGCGGCGGCGACGGCGACGGCGGCCGTCCGCGCCGGGTCGCGGGGCGGCGGGGACGGGGGCGGGGGCGTTTCCTGGTGGCCCGGGACGCGGCGGCCCGCGCGATACCTGAACACCTCCCTAGCGTGGCACGCGCCGCCGCCGGCGGGAGGTGACCGCGATCCCGGATCGGCCGGGACTCCTGTCCCGTCCGGTCCGGGACAGCGCCGGGACGGCGGGGATGGCGGCGTTCCCTGGTGGCCCGGGACGCGGCGGCGCGACCGTGGAGGCCGCCCCGGCGCCCGGCCGGGGCCCGCGACGACGGAGGCGCCCCATGTCAGAGAGCCCGCACGACACCACCCTCGCCGCGAGGGTCCCCGACGGACGGGCGGCGACCCGGACGGCCGGGGTGCTGCTCGCGGCCGGCGCGAGCGCCTGGGCCGTGGGCACGCTCGTGGTCGGGGAGAAGATCCAGGAGGGCATCCAGACGCTGGACACGGTCACCGGCATGATGTTCGCGGCCGGGGTGTGGGCGTTCGTGTGGCGGCTGCGGGCCGACCGGGCCGGCGGCGACCGGGCCGGGCGGGCCGTGCCCGTCGTCCTGCTCGCGCTGCTGCCGGGGGCGTTCCTGCTGAACGCGCTGTCGTTCGGCTACGCCACGCACGACGAGTTCCCGCTGTGGCTGATGATTCTGGACGGGTGCTGGCCGCTGAGCATGCTCGGCATGCTGGTGCTCGGCGTGGCGGTCGCGGTGACCGGCCGTTACCGGGGGGCGATGCGGTGGCTGCCGCTCGTGGCCGGGTGCTGGTTCCCGGTGACGATGGCCGCGCAGATCCTCGGCGGCGGCGTCGTGTCCACGTACGTCAGCGCCGCCTGGCTGGTGGGCACGTACGGGGTCATCGGGGTGCGGATGGCGGTCCGGTCGCGGTGAGCGGGACGCGTGCGCCCGGCCGTCCCGCGACGGTGGCGGAGGTGCTGGCCGCCTGGTCGGAGCGGACCGGCGTCCCCGTGGAGGCGTGGCTCTGGACCGGCACGCCCGTGCCGGCGCGGGTCGCCGGGGCGCTCGCGCGGGCGCTGCGGGAGGCGTTGGGCGCGGTCGAGGACGGCGAGCGGCCGGCGGTGGTGCACGTGGCCTGCACGTCGGGCGCCCGGGGGGTGCGCCTGACGGTCAGCCACGAGGGCGGCGGCGAGCCGTGGCCGGCGTCGCGGATCGCCGCGCTGAGCGCCGCGTTCGCCGAGGTGGGCGGGCTGGTGACGGTGAACAGCGTGCCCGCCGGCGGCACCACGATGACGGGCGTCGTCCGCCACCGATGACGGAGGCCCGGCTCACTCTCCGGCGCCGGGCACGGCCGGATTCCCGCCCGGTTCATGCCCCGGGCAGCAGGCCCGCCTCGCGCAGCCCCTCCTCGTAGCCGCCCTCGGCGGACGCCCAGAACCGCTCGGCGGCGTCGATGACGGCCAGGCGCTCGCCGGTCGTCCAGGTCCCGATCAGGCCCAGCAGGGCGCGCCCGTCGTCGGCCCACACCTCCGGCGCGCCCAGCGCGATCACCGCCGCCACCTCCCGCGCCAGCAGGCGTGCCCTGGCCAGGCGGCCGGTGGGGGCCAGGCCGTTCACCGCGTCCACGATCAGCAAAGCCTGACGCAGGGTCAGCGACGGCATCGCCGGGGCCGGGTCGTCTCGCTCGGTCATGCCGCCACCCTATCCAAACAACCGTCACAAACAAGCGTTTTGCACGACTGTGCCAAACGTGTGTATGGTCGGCGGCATGACATCACCCACCGCGACGACCGCGGTCCCACACCCCCCGCACCCCCTCGGCCGGGCGGGCCGGCCATGAGGGCCGGACGCAAGCAGTGGATCGGGCTGGCGGTCCTGGTCCTGCCCGTGCTCCTGATCTCCGTCGACCTGCACGTGCTGTCGTACGCGCTGCCGTTCATCAGCGCCGAACTGGCGCCGAGCGGCGCCCAGCTGCTGTGGATCATCGACATCTACCCGTTCATGCTGGCCGGGCTGCTGCTGCCGATGGGCACGCTGGGCGACCGGATCGGACGGCGGCGGCTGCTGCTGGCCGGGGCGGCGGCCTTCGGCGCGGCCTCGGCGGTCGCCGCCTTCTCCCCCAGCGCGGACCTGCTCATCGTCACCCGGGCCCTGCTCGGGGTGGGCGGCGCGACCCTGATGCCCTCGACGCTGTCGCTGATCCGCAACATGTTCCACGACGACGGCCAGCGCCGGGTCGCGATCTCCATCTGGACGGGCGCGTTCGCCGGTGGCGCCATGCTGGGCCCGCTGATGGGCGGCGCGCTGCTGGAGCACTTCTGGTGGGGCTCGGTGTTCCTGGTCAACCTGCCGGTGATGGCGCTGCTGCTGGTCCTGGCGCCGCTGCTGCTCCCCGAGTCGCGTGACCCGCGTCCAGGGCGCTTCGACCTGGTGAGCGTGGCCCTGTCACTGGGCGCGATCCTGCCGGCGATCTACGGGATCCAGCACATCGCCCAGGACGGCCTCGGCTGGGCCCCGGTGCTCGCCGTCGTCACCGGGCTGGCGCTGGGCGTGGCCTTCGTCCGCCGCCAGCGCTCGGCCGCCGATCCCCTGCTGGACGTGCGCCTGTTCGGCAGCCGCGCCTTCACCGCGGCCATCAGCGCCAACACGCTCGGCGTCTTCGCCATGGTCGGCTCCAGCCTGTTCACCACCCAGTATCTGCAGATGGTCATGGGCGCCAGGCCGCTCATCGCCGGGCTGTACGCGCTGCCGTCGGCGGGCACAGCGATGCTCGCCGCCGGGCTGGCCCCCGTCCTGGTCCGCAGGGTGCGGCCCGGGCTGGTGGTCTGCGTGGGGCTGCTCGTCGGCGCGAGCGGGTTCGCGGTGCTCTCGATGCTGGACGTGACCGGCCAGGGCGGCCTGCTGATCGCCGGGATCATGCTCATGGCCGGGGGCGTGACGCTCGTCCTGACCGTCTCCTCGGATCTGATCATCGCCACCGCCCCGCCGGAGCGGGCCGGGTCGGTCGCCGGGCTGTCGCAGGTGGCCACCGAGTTCGGCGGCGCGCTCGGCATCTCGCTGCTGGGGAGCATCGGGACCGCCGTCTACCGGGGCCACCTCGCCGGCACCGGCGCGCCCGCGCCCGCGATGGACACCCTCGGCGGCGCTCTGGAGACGGCCCGGCACCTGCCGGAGGCGGCCGGGAGCGCGCTGGCCGGGGCGGCCCGGGTGGCCTTCACGCAGGGCCAGCACTACGCCATGATCGCCGCCGCGGCGGGCCTGTGCCTGATGGCGGTGCTCGCGCCAGTCCTGCTGCGTTCCGTGCGGCGCGCGACGCCGCCGCCGGCCCAGCCGGACCCCGCCGGGCGGCACGCGATGCGTTAGCCGCCCGCGGCCTCGGCCACCGAGCGGATCCCGGCGACCAGGTCGCGGGCCGACGGGGCGTTGTCCGGGTCGAGCTGCCAGCGCACCAGCAGGCCGATGAACAGCGTCAGCAGCACCTGCGCGCCCGCCTCGTCCCCGTGCGGCAGCCGCCTGCCCAGCTCGCGCTGGGCGAGCGCCTGCCCTTCGGTCAGGCGGGCCCGTACCTCGGGCAGGTGGGGCGCCTGCGCGAGCGTCTCCACGTTGGCGCGCCACACCATCGGATTGGCCCGGAACGATTCGATCATTTCCCCCCAGAACGCCTCGAACCACTGCTTGGAGTCGTCCGGGAACGCCTTGAGGACCTCGGCGACCGCTTCCCCGGTCGTCTCGATCATCGCCTGGGTGAGCAGGGCGTCCTTGGAGCGGAAGTGGTAGTTGATCGCGGCGAGGTTGCTGCCGGAGACGGCGACGATGTCGCGCACCGTCGTGCGGGCGTAGCCGCGCTCGGACAGGCACTGCTTGGCCGCGGCCAGCAAATCCTCAGGGACTCCCATTCGGGCGATCCTACCAGCGGCCGTAAACAGTTGTTTCAAACAGAGGTCCGGGACCAAGGGCCCTGGTGGCGCGGGCCGTCCGGGCGCCGGCCGCGGTGAGGGCGCGTGGACTCACCGCGACACCGTGTCGTCCCGCCAGTCCGGTCTGGCGAAGTACGCGCGGGTCTCGCGGACGACCAGGCCCGACAGCAGGATGAGGCCGATGAGGTTGGGCAGCGCCATGAGGCCGTTCATGATGTCGGAGAACGTCCACACCGTCTGCAGCTCCAGCACCGTGCCGGTGAAGATCAGCACGATGAACAGCAGCCGGTACGGCGTCACCGCCACCCGCCCGAAGAGCCGGTCCATGCACCGCTCCCCGTAGTACGCCCAGCCGAGCAGCGTGGAGAACGCGAAGAACACCAGGCCGATCGTGACGACGATGCCGCCCCACTGACCGGGCAGGCCGTGGCTGAAGGCCAGGGTGGTCAGCGGCGCGCCGTTCTCGCCGCTGCGCCAGGCGCCGGTGACGACGATGGCCAGGCCGGTCATGCTGACCACGACGAGCGTGTCGATGAACGTCTGCGTCATCGACACGAGCGCCTGCCGCGCGGGCTCGGTCGTCTTGGCCGCCGCCGCGGCGATCCCGCCGGTCCCGAGGCCGGACTCGTTGGAGAAGATGCCGCGGGCGACCCCGTACCGGATCGCCAGCAGGACGCCCGCGCCCGCGAAGCCGCCCGTGGCGGCGGTGCCCGTGAAGGCGTCGGTGAAGATCAGCGCGAGCGCGCCGGGCAGCTCGCCGACGTTCGCGATGATGATCCACAGCGCCCCGAGGATGTAGAAGACGATCATCACGGGGACGAAGGCGCTGGTGACCGCGCCGATGCTCTTGATGCCGCCCAGGATGACGACGGCGGCCAGCACCGTGATGACCGCGCCGGTCAGCCACATGGGCACGTCCCACTGCGCGTTGATCGCGTCGGCCACGCTGTTGGACTGCACCATGTTGCCGATGCCGAACGCCGCCAGCGCGCCGAACACCGCGAACAGCACGCCCAGCGTCGCCCCGAACCTGCCGCCCACCCCGTAGGTGAGGTAGAACATCGGGCCGCCGCTCTGCTCGCCCCTGGCGTCGGTGCGGCGGAAGCGGACGCCGAGGAACGCCTCGGAGTACTTGGTCGCCATGCCGACCAGGCCGGTCACCCACATCCAGAACAGCGCGCCGGGCCCGCCGAAGTGGATGGCCGTGGCGACGCCCGCGATGTTGCCGACGCCCACGGTGGCCGCCAGCGCCGTCGACAGCGCCTGGTAGTGGGTGATGTCGCCGACGCCGCCCGGCTCCTTGCGCCGGATGAGCGCCAGCCACAACGCGTAGAACAGCCTGCGGAACTGCAGCCCGCGCAGCATGATCGTCAGGTAGAGGCCCGTCAGCAGGAGCAACGGGATCAGCAGGAACGGTCCCCAGACGAAGTCCGAGATCCTCGACAGGATGTCTTGCACACCAGCTCCTCAGGTCGTCCGAGCGGATGATCGTCTCCGACGATCTGCCCTTTCCGGGCAGCCGGGCAACATCGTATGGTCAAGTCTTCCCGGCGCGCCTGTCAGGCGGGCGGCGAGCCGACGGGCTCGCTGACCGCCGGGGGCCCGTCCGCGGCGGGCGCGGGGCGGTGCCGGCGGGCGACGGCCGCGGCCCCGGTGCCGCCGGCGACGAACAGCACGGCCAGCGCGAGCCAGCCCGCGGTCCCGTGCTCGACTGCGGTGGCGGTGACGAGCACCGGCGAGACCATCGCGGCGATCGAGTAGCCGGTCTGGCTGAGGCCCTGGTAGGCGCCCGCGCTGCGCGGGTCGGCCAGCTCGAAGGCCATGCCCCAGCCGCCCGCCTCGCCGAGGATCTCGCCGAGCGTGTGGGCGAACGCGGCCACCAGGAGCAGCGCGCACGCGACGGCCACGTTCCCGTAGCCCGCCAGCGCGTACGCCCCGCAGGCGAGCGCGAGCAGCCACGACGCGCGGCGGACGGCGATCCCGGCGCGGCGCACGTCGTGCACGCCGCGCGAGAAGCGCACCTGGAGCAGGGCCACGACCACGGTGTTGAGGACGAGCAGCACCGACACGAGGGCGGTCGGGGCCTCGGTGGAGGCGACCCACAGCGGCACGCCGACGGTCATCAGGCCGAACTGCATGGCCACCACCGTGTTGCACGCGACGCTCGCCACGTACGTGCGGTCCTTGAGCGGCGAGGGCCCGGCGGCGGCGCCCTTCGCCGGACCGGCCGGGGCGGCCATCCGTCCGGCCAGCTCCGGCACCCGGCTGCCCAGCCGCGCCAGGGGCACGCTCGCCGTCAGCAGCAGCAGGCCGGAGACGAGCATCGCGGCCCGGTAGGCGGCGGCGGTGCCGGCCAGGAGCGCCGCGGCGGCGGCCACGGTGCCCAGGCCGATGAAGACGTTCGTGACCACGCGCATCCGGGCCCGCACCTCGACGCGTTCCGGGCCGGTGTACCAGCGCGCCAGCATCGCCTGCTTCGACGTGCCGCTGGCCGACCGCATCGCCGTCGCCAGGCAGGCGACCACGGTGAACGCGACGGCGTCCGAGGTGAGCGTGTAGCCGAGCATCGCCGCGCCGTTGAGCGCCGTGGCCGCCACCTGGACGCGATGCGCGCCGAGCCGGTCGGACAGCCGTCCCGAGACGTACGAGGACAGCACGCCGGCGCCGCCCGCGATGCCGAGCCCCAGGCCCACGGTGGTGGGGGCGAGCCCGACGACGAGCGTGAAGTACAGCGTGCTGACGGTGTAGAAGACGCCGCTGGACAGCGCGAACGCCATCGTGCTCAGCGTGAGCGAGCGGCCGACGCGGTCCTCGGGGAAGAAGGTACGGATCACGGTCCCCTTTGTGCCGTATCGGGACCGATGGGCGAATTGATGTAGGGTATGGCTACATGGTCATGGTCCCGGGCGGCGGGCTGATCTCGTATGAGCTCGCCGGAATGGACGTCGCCGACGTGCGCTTCGCCGTCTCGCCCGTCAACGAGCTGACGCTGTCCCTGCGCACGTTCCGCGACCCGGGGCGCTATCCCGTCCACCTGCCCTGGCTGCGGCGCACCGAGCGGGTCCGGGCCGGGCTCGACCTGCCCCTGCTCCACGCCCTCACGAACGCGTCCATGTGGTCGCCCGACTACCTGACGCCCCGGCCGTACGCGCCGCTCACCCGCATCGACGACGAGCTCGCCGCCATCGCCCGCGTCCCCCTGGAGCGCATGCTCGACGACCTGCGCGCCCTGCATCCAGGGGAGCTGCCCGAGCCGCTGCGCGGCGACCCGGCCGCCGTGCGCGAGCGCATCACCACGGCGCTGCGCGCGTACTGGCACGCCTGCTTCGCGCCCTGGTGGCCGAGGATGCGCACGGTCCTGCAGGCCGACATCATCCACCGGGCGCAGGTCATCTCGGCGCACGGCCTGGCGGCCATGTTCGCCGGGCTCAGCGAACGCGTCTCCCTCGACGGCGGCGTGGTGCGCGTCCGCCTGACCACCAACGCCGGCTACCGGCGCTCCACCGGCGGCGAGGGGCTCACCCTCGTGCCGACGCTGTTCGGCCGGGGGGTGACCGCGCCCATCTCGCCGGAGGAGCCGCCGCTGATCATGTACGGCACGCGCGGCGCGGGCACGCTCTGGCAGACGGAGACGCACCGCTCCCCCGCGGCGCTCACCGGACTGCTCGGCGCGACCCGCGCGGGCCTGCTGACGACGCTCGCGACCCCGGCCTCCTCCACCGAGCTGGCCGGCCGGCTCGGCGTCACCACCTCGGCCGTCAACCAGCACCTGCGCGCGCTGCGTGACGCCGGCCTGCTCACCAGCGCGCGGCACGGCCGTTCGGTCCTCTACCTGCGCTCCGAGCTCGGCGACGCCCTCGTCGCCGGCGGCTCCGCCCCCGACCCGGAGGACCGCGCCCCGTAGCCGCCCCCGGCCGAGCCTGGTACGGGGCCGGTCAGCGGAAGGCGCGGCGGTAGGCGGCCGGGGTGGTGTTGAGCGCGGCGTGGAAGCGGCGGCGCAGGTTGACCGCCGAGGACAGGCCGACGCGGGCGGCGATCGTCTCCACCGGCAGGTCGGTGTCCTCCAGGAGCGCGCGGGTGGCGGCCAGGCGGCGCTCCAGCAGCCAGCGGGCCGGCGGGACGCCGAGCTGGTCGGCGAACTGGCGGGTGAGCGTGCGCGGGGAGACGCCGGAGAAGGCGGCCATGTCCTCGACGGTGACGGGCTCGGACAGGTGCGCGAGCAGCCATTCCAGCAGCGGCGCGAGGGAGTCCGGCATGGGCCCGGCCGTCGGCAGCGGCGGGTACTGGCGCTGGCAGCCCTCGCGGTGCGGCCCGGCGGCGAGCTGGCGGCCGACGCGCATGGCGTGGGACGCGCCGTGCTCCTGGAGGACCTGGTGGAGGCAGAGGTCCAGGGTGGCGGCCGAGGCCCCGGCGGTGGCGACGTCGCCGTGGTCCACGTAGATGACGGTGTCGTCGGGGACGATGCGGGGGTGGCGCGCGACCAGGTCGGCGGCGAGGTCCCAGTGGACGGAGGCGCGGCGGCCGTCGAGCAGGCCGAGCGCGGCCGGGATGAAGATCCCGGCGCAGACGGCGACGATCCGGCCGCCGCGGGCGTGGACCCCGGCGACGGCGTCGAGCACGGCGGGCGTGGGGGCGACCGTCCAGCTCGCGATGACGACGGTGTCGGCGGTGTCGAGGGCGTCGAGGCCGTGTTCGACGTGGATGGGGGCGCCCAGCGTGGTGGTGAGCGAGCCGGGGCGTTCGGCGCAGAGGCGGAAGCTGTAATGCTGGGGGATCTCGCGTCCCTGGTAGCCGAAGACCGCCGAGGCCGAGGTGACGGGGTAGAGCTCCTGGTTCTCGCCGACGAGGGCGACCACGCGGTGCGGGTCGAGCGGCGGAGGCGGCGGGGGGCAGGCGGGGAGCGTGGCCGAGGGCAGGTCCAGGGGTGGCGCGAGGAGCATGGCGCAAATGTACCCAATGATGTCATCTGGGACACCAGCGCCCTGATCTGGAAATATCCACAATTGTTGCTTATGTGGACGAGGAATTTCACCCTCTATTTCGGCGCCCGGACGATCTCGCTGCTCGGTGACGCCATGATGCCGGTCGCCGCCGCCCTCGCGGTCGGCCAGGTGTACGGCATCGCGGGAGTCGGCTACGTGCTGGCCCTCTGGACCGCCTCCGCCGTCCTCGTCATGCTCTTCGGCGGCGTCCTCGCCGACCGCATCGGCGCCCGTACCGTGATGATCGTCGCGGATCTGCTGCGGATCCTCACCCAGGCCACGGTGGCGGTCGCCTTCCTCGACGGCGCCCCGCCGTACGGCCTGCTGCTGGCGATGGCGTTCCTCTCCGGGATCGGGGCCGGCATGTTCGAGCCCGGCGTCAACGGCATGGTGCCGCTCGTCGCCCGTGACCCGCAGCGGGCCAACGCCACGCTGAAGATCGCCGAGGCCATCACCCAGCTCGCCGGGCCCGCGCTGGCCGGAATCCTGGTGCTCGCCGCCGGCCCGGTGTTCGTGTACGCGCTGGACTCCGGGACGTTCCTGGTCAGCGCCATCTGCCTGCTGCTGGTCCGCGTCACCGTGCCCAGGCCCGAACCCTCGAACGTGCTGGCCGACCTGCGCCGGGGCTGGCACGAGTTCAAGGCCAGGAGCTGGATGTGGTCGGTCATCCTGGTGTGGGTGTTCTGGGGCGTCCTGGTCGTCGGGCCGTCCGTGCCGCTGTCGTCGCAGGTCATCGGCGCCGACTACGGCTGGGTGATGGCCGCGCTCGGCCTCGGCACGGTGATCGGCGGCGTGGTCGCCATCCGGCTGCGCCCGGCCCGGCCGCTGGCCGCCGGGGCGATCGCGCTGATCGGCTACGCGCCGGTGCCGCTGACCGTCGCCCTCGGCGCGCCGCTGCCGACGCTGATGGCGGGCCACGTGATCGGGGGATGCGCGATGGCGTTCTGGTCGGTCATGTGGTCGACCAGCGTGCAGACGCTCGTCGCGCCGGACGTCCTCAACCGGGTCTCCGCCTACCAGGTGGCCGGGTCGGTCGCGGGCATGGCGGTCGGCCAGGCGCTCGCCGGCCCGGCGGCCCTGGTGGTCGAGCCGCAGACCTTCCTGCTGGGCTCGGCGGTGGTGACGGTCGGCGTGTCGGCCGCCCTGCTGCTGATCAGACCGGTACGCGGCCTGCGCCGCCTTTCCGCCCCCACGGACCCCACCGTCCCCGCCGCCGCCACCTCCCCCACCTGACCCGCGCCCTCTCTGACCCCCTGACCCGACCTCGACCAGGGTGGGATGATCAGGGACGTGACGAGCTCGGTTTCGACGCCCTCGAAGTCGTCGCCCGTGTCGATGGGACGCCCCTCACCGAGCTGATCGACAGGTACGAGCTCGGCGCCCGGATGGGCGTGGCCGGTGCCCTGCGGGCGCTGGACGCCCTTCTTCCCTGAGCGGGCGATTCGCCCGACGTCCCGGGCGGCGGGTCCGTCAGGGGGTGTGCGGCCTGAGGGCCGCGAGGGCGGCGCGGGCGTGTTCCGGCTCGGCGCCCTCGGCGACCGCCGCCAGGGCCGCGCGCCAGGCCGCCGCGAGCACGCGGCCCAGCAGCGGCGCCGACGGCAGGTCGCCGCGCCCGAGCAGCTCGGCCAGCCGGTCGCGCTCCGCATCCTGGGGCGGCTCGCCCAGGATGCGCAGGAAGTTCTCGCGTACGGCGAAGTCCAGGCCGACCAGCAGGGCGGCGGTGACGGCCGCCGAGCGGTCCGGCCCGGGCCCCGTGGCCGCCATCGCGCCCTCCATCCGGTCCAGCAGGCGCCGTTCGACGTCGTCCCGGACGAAGGCGTACAGGCCGAGCTTGCTGCCGAAGTGGTGGTAGAGGGCGCCCGTGGTGACCTCGGCCGCCGCCGCCAGGTCGGCGACCGTGACCTCGTCGAAGGGGCGCGCCCCGAACTCCTTGACCGCTGCGAGTACGAGCCTGCCCCTCGGGGAGGTCGATACGGGGATCCATTCGCGCACCCGTACATAATGCCGTTATGGTGAGAGGAAATCCAATTACGTCCGGAATCCGGAAGGATGCGCCGTGAAGCTGGAGTTCCTGTTCGTCCCCACCGCCGACCTGAAGGCGTCGCTCGGCCTCTACCGTGACGGCCTCGGCTTCACCGAGAGCTGGCGCGAGGGCGACGCGACCGTGGCCCTGGCCCTGCCGGGCACCGACGTGCAGCTCATGCTCGACGCCCACGACCCGGCCGCCCCGGTCGGGCCGGTGTTCGTCGTCGAGAGCGTCGAGGCGTTCCACGCCGCCCGCCCGGAGTCGCTGACCGTGGTCGAAGCGCCGTCGGAGATCCCCGGCGGCTTCCAGGCCACCTACCGGGACCCGGGCGGCGCGACCCTCTACGTCATGGACCAGTCCACGGAGCAGAACCCCTCATAGGGGCGGCCGGCACAGGTCCCGGACCTCGGGGAGGCGGTCGAAGCCGGCCGACCCGTAGGTGGCGACGGCGGCGGTGTTGGAGCTGGGGGTGCACACGACCGCGCTGGAGGAGCCCAGCTCGCGCAGCGCCGCGGCGGCGGCGCGGACAATCGCGGCGCCGTGGCCGCGGCCTCGGTGGTCGCGGTGCACGCCCAGCGGTTCGAGCAGGCCGGGCCGGTGCGGGCCGGCCGGCCAGACGGTCACGGCCGCCACCGCGTCGCCCCGCTCGTCGTAGGCGACCAGGCAGCGGGCGCCGGCGTACGGCGAGCCGGCGGCCATCGCGTGCCAGGCCGCCTCCGTGAACGTCGACCCGTCGAACGAGGCCCGCTGGACGGCCACCCGTTCGGGCACCTGATCAGGGGTGACCTCCACCACCCGCACGCCGGGGCCGGGCACCGGCGCGGTGAGGTCGCGGCGCAGCGGCGTCCACGGCTCACCCGCCTGCCAGCCGTCCTCGTCCAGCAGGTCCCTGACCAGGGCGCCCGCCGGCGCCTCGACGCTCGCCGTCCCGGCGGGCAGCACCCCGCGCCCCGGATCGCCGAGGTCCGAGGCCAGTCGGTGGGCCAGCTCGCCGTCGCGCCGGGCGTCCGGCGCTACGGCGAGCCGCAGCAGCCGGGGATGGTCCAGCAGGCCGACGGCGAGGATCCGCCCGCCGCGGCTCCACGTCCGGACGGCCGCGGCCGTCGCCTCCGCGCCGAACCGCCAGAACCAGCCCAGATCCCCCGGATGCAACTGCATCGGCGCGCCCTCGTGCTGCCACGCGCGCAGCACGGCCACGATCCCGTCCAGCCCGCCGGTCCCGGGCTCGCTCAGCTCGATCGTCATGCCGCCGATCACACACCAGCGGACCGGCGGCGGGCACCAGGTTTTCGGCCGGCCCGGCCCGGCAGCCCGGTGTGGCGGCCCGGCTGCCCGGCGCGGCGGTCAGGGGCCGTCGCTGCAGGGGCCGTCGCTCCAGGGGGCGGAGCGGAGTTCGGCGACGCTGCGCCGCCTCCGTACGGGCTGCCCCCGGTCGGCCGGGACGCCGACGGCGGTCATCGTCAGGACGGTCCAGCCGGGGTTCGGGCGCAGCTCGGCCGTCAGGCCGTCCTTGTCGAAGGCGCGGAACTGGTGACAGGTGAGGCCCATCGCCTGGGCCTGCACGGTCAGGTGGGCCACGGCCTGGCCGAGGTCGTAGTCGGCGAACTCCGAGTAGACCAGGTCGGTGTCGTCCACGTGGCGGCGGGCCAGATTCACGATCAGCAGCCCGGCGGCCGGGGCCCACCGCGCCGAGCTGGGGGCGAGGAACCGGGTGACCCGCGCGTGGTCCGGCTCGCCGGGGCGGACCGGGAGGAACGCCCAAGGCTGGGAGTTGCCCGCCGAGGGCGCCCACCGCGCGGCCTCCAGCAGCAGCGCGAGCGTCTCGTCGCCGACGACGCCCGCCGGGTCGAACGCGGACGGGCTGAACCGGTCCGCGAGGAGCGGGTGCAGGCCGAGCCGGAGATCGTGGTCAACGTTCACGCACGTGCACAACTTTCCGGCCCGCCCGTTTATGCCGCACCGGCAGGGGCGGCGGTCCTGCCCGTTCATGCCTCACTGGTAGGGGCGGCGGTCCCGCCCGTTCATGCCTCACCGACAGGGGCGGCGGTCTCGCCCGTTCGTGCCTCATCGGTAGGGGCGGCGGTCGAGGGTGGCGTGGACCATGGTGGTGAGCGTGACGATGTCGAAGACCGGCAGCCCGGTCTCGGCCTGGATCGCGTGCGCGAACGGCACCAGGTCGGTGCACTCGATGAGCAGCGCCCCCATGTCGGGGTTGTCCTTGGCGAGCCGCCGCACCTGGCCGAGCACCTCGCGTTCCAGGCGGTCGGCGTCGAGGGCGTCGCGCCGTCCCTCCAGCATCACCTCGCGGAACTCGGGCTGCTCGGACATCCCGGTCACGCACACCGGCACGTGCTCGCCGCCGATCGCGGCCAGGTGGCGGCCGGTGAGCGCGGGTTCCTTGGCGACGAGCAGGCCGACCTTCTGGTGCGGCATGAGCATGCGGTGGATCATCGGGAGCTGGATCAGGCTGGAGGAGAACAGCGGCACGCCGACCGCCCCGGCGAGCCGTTCCTGGAAGAGCACGAGGAAGCCGCAGGCGCCGGTGACGGCCGCGGCGCCGCGCGCCTCCAGGTTGCGCGCCGCCTCGACGAACGGGTCGAGCAGCCGGGGGTCGGCCTGGGTGACCACCCGTTCCGGCGTCGCGCCCTCGACGACCTCGTAGATCACCGGGAAGCCGAACGTGGCGGGGTTGCGGATGTGTCCGGGGATCTTGGTGAACGTGGTCTCCAGGCAGAGCACGCCGATCGGCTTCACTGGAACCTCCTGCCGTAGCGGAAGGGGGCGGGGTCGAGGTCGGGGGTCTCGCCGGCCAGGAGCTGGGCGAGCAGCTTGCCGCCGACGGGCGCGAGGCCGAGCCCGATGTGCCCGTGCCCGCAGGCCAGCGCCAGGTTCTCGTACGGCTCGGCCCGCCCGATGTACGGGAGGCTGTCGGGGGTGCAGGGACGCAGGCCGCTCCAGGTCTGCGGCGTCGCGGTGGTGTCGAGGGCGGGCAGGTGGTCGCGCACGGTCCGCAGGATGCCGTCCACCCGGCGGCGCGAGATCGTGGTGTCCATGCCGGACAGTTCGAGGGTGCCGCCCAGGCGCAGGCGGTCGCCGAGCGGGGTGATGGCGACCTTGCCCTCGCTGAGCAGCACCGGCCGGCGGGGGGCGCCGCCGGGGCTCTTGAGCGTGACGGAGTAGCCCTTGGCGGGCTGCAGCATGAGCTTCAGCCCCGCCTTGCGGGCGAGGGCCGCGGACCACGCGCCGGCGGCGATGACGACGGTGCCGGGCCGCAGGTCGCCGCGCGAGGTGCGCACCTGCCGGACGCGGCGGCCCGCGACCTCGAGGTCCAGCACGTCGGTGTCCTCCAGCAGCTCGACGCCCATGCCCGCCAGCGTCGCGGCCAGCTCGGTGACGAACTCGGGCACGCGCAGGTAGGCGCCCTCCTCGTTGTAGAGCGCGCCGCTGATGTCGAACTCGACGCCGGGTTCGAGCGTGCTCAGCTCGCCGGGTTCGAGCACGCGCAGCGGCACCCCGGACGCGTTCGCCCGGGAGACCGTGCGGCGGGCCCGGTCGAACCCCTGCGGCGTCCGGAAGGCGATCACCATGCCCCGGGCGGTGAGCGTGTCATCGCCGCACAGCTCCCGCAGGATGGCGAGGCTGCGCTGTTTCATGTCGAGCAGGACGCGGAACGCCTCCCCGGCCGCCCGCTCGGTGCAGCGGCGGCGGAAGCGCCACAGCCAGGCGATCAGCGCCGGGTCGGGGCGCGGCCTGATGAAGAACGGGCTGCGCGGGTCGAGCAGCCAGCGCAGCCCCAGGGCGGGCACGCCGGGCTCGGCCAGGGGGGCGGCGCCCTGCGTGCCGACGAATCCGGTGTTGCCGTGCGAGCACGACTGCGGGCCGCCGATCGGCCCGCGCTCGACCACGGTCACGGTGGCGCCGGCCCTGCGCAGGTAGTAGGCGCAGAACAGGCCGGCGACACCGCCGCCGACGACCAGCACGTCCGGCATCTACAGGCTCACGACGAAGAAGTTGGTCGGCAGGTTGATCACCACGCGCTCGTAGATCTCCGCCATGAGCGCGATGCCGGGCTCGGCGAACGTGCCGGGCGGCGGCTCGGCGAAGCGGATCACCGAGCGTCCGGCGTCGAACAGCAGCGCGCCGTGCCCGAAGTCGCCGACGACGGCCGTGCCCGGCTCGACCAGCCGGGTCCTGACGATGAAGACGCCGTTGCGCTCGACGTCGTCCATCAGGCTGCCCTCGCCCATGAACGTGTAGTAGTCGACGGGGTTGATGATGAGGCCGTCGGCGGTGCCGCCCATCTGCTCGACCTCGTTGCACGCGGCCAGGATCGTCGAGGCGAACGGCCCCTTCGACGTCATGCGGGCGATCCCCGGCAGGTTCAGCAGGCCGCCGGGGCCGCGGATGATCGTGTTGTTCTCGGCCGTGGCGAGGCGGACGATCAGCCGGTAGTTGACGAACGACTCGAACGTCTCCTGGTCCTCCCACAGGCCGGGCGGCACCTGGACCCAGGCGGTCGTGGGGAGCAGCTCGGGCACCTCGGAGCGGTGGAAGCGGCTGGCCGCCTCCCGGCGCACGTCGGCCTCGAACACCTCGGGGTCGCCGGGGGCGGGCGGGCTCTCGTGCCAGTAGTAGCGGCGCGGGTCCCTCGACAGGTCGACGACCTTGAGCATGTTGCGGGCCGGGTAGCGGGGCTTGCGCCGCGAGCTGGTCAGCGAGTCGGTGATGGTCACGTCGTACTCGACGGCCGCCTCCAGCCCCTTGTCGGCGCACGCCTCGGCGAACCTGCGGCCGGGTGACATCTCCTGCTTGCGCTGGGCGACGACCTCGGCCATCGTGCGCTTGATCTCCTGCTTCATGACGTCCTCCGGTGAGGCTTGCGGGCGACGAACACTCCCCAGCCGAACTCGCCCTGGTCGATGGCGACCTGGATCTCGCCGCACGACTCGGCGAAGGCGAGCATCCAGTCCCTGGCCGCGGGGTCCTCGGTGGTCCGCGCGCGCTCGCGGGCGGTCGTGCCCAGCACGCGGTAGGTCTGCCTGATGTGGCTCTCCAGGTTGCGGGCCAGCAGGATCTCGAACCCGCTGCGCTCCAGCTCGGCCTGGTACTCCACCAGCGAGTAGCCGCTGCTCCACCTGACCCGGTCGTAGACGTGCCTGCGGGCCCGTTCGCCGATCTCCTTCTTCGGCTGGAGGAAGTCGGAGAAGGCGAACACGCCGCCGGGCCGCAGCACGCGGAAGATCTCGGCATGGCTGCGCGGCTTGTCGGGCACCAGGAAGAGCGCGTCCTGGCTGACCACGTGGCTGAACGTGCCGTCCTCGTACGGCATGGCGGTGGCGGAGCCGTGCCGGAACTCGATGCCCAGGGCGGGGTCGGCGAGCTGCCTGGCGAACCTGACCCGTTCCAGGCTCAGGTCCAGCCCCTCGCCCCGGCAGCCGTGCCGGGTGGCCAGGTGGATGAGGAAGTTGCCGCAGCCGCAGCCGACGTCCAGCACGTGCGACGAGCCGTCGATGCCCGCCTCGGCCGCCATGAGCTCGGAGGTGCGCTCGGCCGCCGCCCGGTAGTCCTCGTCGTTCTCGCCGGCGAAGTAGCCGGTGTGCAGGACGCCTTCGCTGTCCCAGAAGCTCAGATAGGTCTGCGTGGTCCGGTCGAAGAAGTCGCCGACGTCCTGCTCGGTGTAGGTGGTCGACATCCCTGGGGCTCCTTCAGGTGTTGGTGTCCTTGCGCGTTCGGGTGAGGTGCGGCAGGTCGGGTCCGGTGACGGCGGCGCCGCCGTCGACGGCGTGCACGGCGCCGGTGACGAACGAGGCGCGCTCGCTCGCCAGGAAGGCGGCCACGGCGGCGACCTCCTCGGGGCGGGCCATCCGGCCCAGGGCGCTGTGGTGGCCCATGCGGGCGAGCTGTTCCTCCACGTCGCCGCCGAGGCTCGCGGCCATCCGCTCGATGGGCGGGGTGCGGGCGTGGCCGGGCGCGATCACGTTGACGGTGATCCCGTCGCGGCCGACGTCCGAGGCCAGCGCCTGGGCGAAGCGCAGCAGCGCGGCCCTGGTCACGCCCGAGAGCGCCAGCGGCGGGATCGGCGTGGTGGCCGTCTCGGAGGCCACATAGACGAGCCGCCCCCACCCGGCGGCCTTCAGGTGCGGCAGCGCGGCCAGCGTCAGGTTGACCGCGGGCATCAGCACCTTGTCCACGGCCGCCTGGTAGTCCTCCACCTCGAACCCGGAGGCGGGGCCGATGGGCGGGCTGCCGCCGCTGACGACCACGACGTGGAGGGCGCCAAGCTCGGCGGCGACCGTGCCGACCCACCGGCGGGCGGCCTGCCTGTCGGTGATGTCGACGCCGGTGGCGTGGACGCGCCCGCGCGCCACCCGCTCGATCTCGCGGGCGGCCGACTCCAGCCGGGGCCGGTCGCGGGCGCCGATCGCGACGTGCGCCCCCTCGCGGGCGAGCTCCGCGGCGGTGGCCAGGCCGAGGCCGCTGGAGCCGCCGGCGACGAGCGCGACCTTGCCGTCAAGCCCGAGATCCATGGTTCTCCTTCGGCCGGGCCCCGCCTGCCAGCGTGCCGCCGTAGCTGTAGCCGTAGCGGCTGAAGAGCGGGGTGGCGAGCGTGACGGCGGCGAGCCTGGCGGGCCGGGTGAGGGTGTCCTTCCAGGTGTCGTCGCGGTCGCGGATCACGGTGGCGCCGGTGCGGAAGCGGTCGGGGTTGCCGGTGACGGTGTGGTTGGTGTGCAGCTCGACCGTGCGGTCGCGTACCGGGTTGGGGGCGGGGCCGGCGTCGCAGTGCCGGACGAGGGCGTCGATCGTCGCCTCCGGGTCGGTGGTGAAGTCCTCGTAGCGCAGGAAGAGCGAGCGCTGCGGGAAGCGGCGGGTGATGGCGTGGGAGGCCAGGTTGAACCCGTGCCAGTAGGCGGTGCTCATCCAGGAGGACATGGCGTAGACGTACTGCTTGGGCTGTCTCCAGGAGTGCGCGACGGCGCGCGGGTCGCGCACGAGGTGCACGTAGTAGGGGGTGATGCCGTCCAGGTACGGCAGCAGCGCCGCCTCGCCTGGGATCTTGGTGGTGTCGACGATGACGCGCGAGCCGGTGCGCTCGGCGACGGCGTGGTAGGTGCGGGTCATCAGGTCGGCGTGGGCCCTGATGTCGTCGCCGTCGAGCCCCCGGCCGAGCACCCGCCAGGTGTGCCGGGTGCGCACGCAGGCGCGCTGGCGGCGGATGACGGTGGCGGCGAAGTCGGCCAGTGGGAGCCCGCCGGGGTTGCCGAGCGGCAGGATCCGCGACCAGATCGGGCACTCGGTGAGCGCGCTGCCGCAGCCGCACAGGTTGTTCACGCCCAGGCCGGCGCCGTTCTTCCAGAGGAAGTGCAGCTCGCCGACGTGGAAGAAGCCGGGGATCTCGTTGAGGACGTTGCCGATGATGGTGCTGCCGTTGCGGCACCAGCCGGTGACGCAGAGGACCTTGATCGTGTCCACGCTCTCTCCTTCAGCTCGTGGGCGCGGGCAGCGTGACGGGCCGGCGTACGCACAGGCCCACGCCGACGGCCGCCACGGCGCAGGCCGCGCCCACCAGGAAGACGGCCGGGTAGCCGAGCCCGCCCGCGACCACGCCGATGAGCGGCCCCCACACGGCCAGCCCAAGGTCCCAGAAGGACGTGTACGCGCCGAGCGCGGCGCCCTGTTTGGCCGGGTCGGTGCGGTTCATGACCATGAGGGCGAGCGACGGGTGCAGCAGGGAGAAGCCGACGCCCATCACCACGCCGCCGAGCACGGCCAGCGGCAGGTTCGGCGCCACCGCGATGATCACCAGCCCGGCGGCCTCGCCCGCGCCGCACCAGATCACCATCCGGCGCGGGCCCACCCGGTCGGGCAGGTGGCCGATGACCAGCCGGGTGCTCGCGTAGACCAGGCTGAACCCGCTGAGCACGGCCACGCCGGAGCCGATGCCGCGCGCCTGGAGGTGCAGCACCACGAAGGCGGCCAGGCCCGCGTACCCGGCGGCGGCCAGCGCCAGGGCGGTGCCGGGCAGCAGCGCGGGCCGCAGCAGCAGGCCGCCGCCGCTCGCCCGGTCGGGCCGGGCGGGGGCGGGCGCCGAGCTCACCAGGGCGAGCGCGATCACCCCCATGCCGATGCTGAACGCCCACACCGTCCCGTAGCCGTGGCTCGACAGCGCGGCGCCGAGGAACGTCCCGGCCGCGATGCCGCCCCACATGCTGACGCCGTACAGGCCGACAAGCTGGCCGCGCCGGTTGTGCGGCGCGAGCGAGACCGTCCAGACGGCCCCGGCGGTGAACAGCGCGGCCTCGCCGACGCCGAGCAGCAGGCGGTCGGCGACCAGGCCCGCGACGCCGATCGGGGCGTAGTAGAGCGCGCCTCCCACGGCCACGATCAGCGCCCCGGCCTGCATGACGCGGCGGTGCCCGTACCTGTCGGCCAGGTGTCCCGCCACCGGCCTGACCAGCAGCGCCGTCAGCGCGGTCGCCATGACGACGACGCCGACGGTGAAGCCGGTGGAGCCGTACCTGTCGGTGACGAAGCTCGGCAGCACCGGGATCGCGGCGGCCAGGCCCACGTAACCGGCGAACAGGCCGCCGAAGATGCCGGCGAGGGCGCGTGGCCTCACGAGCCCGCCACCTTGCGCACGGCCTCGATCAGGTGGTCGCAGTCCTCCACCGACAGCGACGACGACAGCGGCACGTCCACGGCCTCCCGCAGGTAGCGGGTGGTGCGGGGCAGCAGCGCCTGGATCGAGGCCACGTCCTGGCCGCGGAACAGGAAGCGCCAGTTCCAGAAGACGCGCACGTTGGTGTCGCGGTCGGAGCCGAGGTTGCGCGCGCCGACGCCCTCATGGCACAGCGCGTCGGCGAACCAGCCGGCGTCGCCGCCGGGCACCCGGAAGATGAACGCCTCGCCCAGGAACGCGCCGGGCGCGACCGGCCGGCGCACGGCGATCCCCGGCACGTCCTTGAGCGCCTCCGACACGTAGGTGTAGTTGTCGTGGAAGCACTTCAGGCGCAGCGGCAGCCGGTCCAGCTCCGAGCGCAGCAGCGCCGCGCGGATCTCGTCCATGCGGAAGCTGAGCAGCGGCAGGTCCAGGTCGGTGTCGATGGGCGGGTCGCCGCCGGGGAAGTGCCGCTTCAGCCGGCCCTCGTACGCGCCGGACAGCACGACGGCGCGGGCGAACAGCTCGCTGTCGTCGGTGACGAGGAAGCCGCCCTCGCCGCAGTTGAGCGACTTGTCGGACTGGGTGCTGAACCCGCCGGCCAGGCCGAACGTGCCGAGCTTGCGCCCGTCCAGCTCGGCGCCGAGGGCGGGCACGGCGTCCTCGAACACCGGCACGCCCTTCTCGGCGGCGAACGCGGTCACGGCCGCCATGTCGGCGGCGAAGCCCCGCATGTGCACCACGAGGATCGCCTTGATCTCCGGGTTCCAGCGGGCGCGCAGGTCGTCGAGGTCGAGGTGCAGGTCCTCGTCCACCTCGACGAGGAACGGCGTGCAGCCGGCCAGCACGATGGCGCTCGGGGTGGCGACGAACGTGAAGCCTGGGCAGGCGATGAGCGAGCCGGGCGGGATGCCGGCCGCCATGATGGACAGCGCGATCGCGGTGGTGCCGCTGGAGACGGCCAGGGCGTGCCTGGTGCCGAAGTAGCGCGACAGCTCGGCCTCTAATCGGCCGCACTCGGTCTCTTGCTGGGGTCGGTAGTCGTAGCGGAAGTACAGATGGCTGCGGATCGCGCGGAGCGCGGCTTCCTCGTCCTCGCGGTGAACGAAGACTGCCCCCTTGTCGTACGTCGGCCAGGGGTCGTGCCGTACCGGGTCGCCGCCGTTGATGGCCAGGCGTGCGGAACCGTCCCTCTCGCTCTGCACCGTATGCTCCTCGACATCGGCTTGATGGAGTTCTCGGGGGTGGGTGAACGGTCGGCCTTCTGTGGACGTGCATGCGGCTTTTCGAGGAGCGCGAGAGTGCCCGGCGATCGTCCGGGAAGCCGCGCGGCGGGGCTCGGAACCCCGTGGCGCCCGCGCTGTTGATCAAGCTGGGTACGAATTCTCCCTGGATGTTCTCCGAGGGAACCGATCATGTCAACGGTTTCGTCAAGAGTGTCCAGGGCCGGTCAGCGGGCCGCCTCGCGGCGGCAGCGGGCCAGCTCCGCACGCAGGTCGCCGCGCAGCCCGCGGTCCAGACCGGGCTGGGACAGCGCGTCGGTGAAGTCGCGGGCGGCCTCGTCCCAGCGGCCGAGCCGCATGAGCGCCATGCCGCGGTTGTAGCGCGGCACCGGCGCAGCCGACAGCGCCACGGCCCGGTCCAGGTCGGCCACGGCGGCCGCCGCGTCCCCGCGTTCGAAGCGGACGGCCGCCCGGTTCGTCCAGGCTTCGACGAGGTCCGGGTCGCCCTCCAGGGCGCGGGTGAGCAGGGCGTCGGCCTCGTCGTGGCTGCCGCGCTCCGAGCGGATGAGCCCGAGCGTGCACAGCAGCGCGGGCTCGTGCGGGGCCAGCTCCAGCCCGGCGCGCGCGCCTTCCTCGGCCGCGTCCAGCAGGCCGGTCTCCAGTTGGAGGTTGACCAGGGCGATCCGGGCGTCGAGGTGGCCGGGGGCGACGGCGAGCGCCCGCTGGAGGTCGTCGCGCGCCCGGTCGAGGCGGCCGCGTTCCTGTTCGAGCACGGCCCGGTTGTAGTACGCCTCCGGCAGGTGCGGGCCGAGGCGGATCGCGGCGTCGTAGTCCTTGATCGCGGCCCGGGCGCGGCCGGCGGCGCGGTGCAGGGCGGCCCGGTCGGCGTAGTACTCGCAGTTGCCGGGGTCCTGTTCGATCACGGTGTCGAGGTCGGCCAGGGCGCGGGCCGGGTCGCGCAGGGCGAGGTGCACCTGGGCCCGGTTGTGCAGCAGCCGGGCCGTGTGCTGCGGCAGCTCGCCGGGGGCGAGCACGGCTGACAGCCTGGCCAGGCCGTCGTCGACCAGGCGCAGCGCGCGGGCGGGCTCGCCGGCCTTGGCGTGCAGGAGCGCCACGCCCTGCTCGTAGAAGACGGTGGAGACGACCCGCTCGCGCGGGTCGTCCAGGGTCGCGGCGAGGCTCAGCGCCCGCTCCAGCCAGTGGAGTGCCCGCTGCGGGTCCTGGGCGGCGCCGGGCAGGTGCCGGGCGTGGAGCATGGCCGTGGAGTACGCGGCCGACATGAGGATCCTGGTGTCGCCGGTCGCCGCCCGCGCCTCGTCGTAGAGCTCCAGGGCCTCGGCGGCCCGGTCCAGGGCGGCCAGCGCGGTGGCCAGGCCGGTGGTGAACGACCACCAGTGCCGCAGGTCGCCCCCCGGGCTCACGAGCTCACGGCCGCGCCGGGCGACGCGCGCCGCGTGGTGGTAGAAGCCGCGCGCCAGGCTGTCGCCCAGGGCGGTGCGCAACGCGTCCGGCGCCGGGTCCGTGACGGGTGGCGGGTCGCCGCCGTCGCGCAGGTCCAGGCGCAGCGCCGGGACGTCCCTGTGGGCCAGCGCGGCCAGGAGCTCGGCGGTGGTCTCGTCGGCGCCGGCCACGTGGTCGAAGCGTACCGTGACCGGTTGCCGGAGGGCGCCGGCCCAGGCCGCCACGAGCTCGGCCGCCCCGTACGCCAGGAAGGCGGTGCGGCGGGCCGGGTGGAACCTGATCGGCTCCTCCTCCGCTGCCGGGCGGGCGGCGCGGCCGAGCCACGGGGCGATGGCGTGCAGCTCGACCTCGTGCCGCGCGGCGAGCTTGGGACGCTCCCCAGCGATCCGGGCGAGGAACCGCGCGACCCCGGCGTACGGCCCGTGAGCGCGATGGCAGTCGTAGCGGTGCGGCTCCGTGCTCACCGGTGTGCTGGTCTCCCTAGGCCGGTCCGGGCAGGGGCGGGCGCCCGGGGACGCCCGCCGGGGTGGCTGCTACCAGCACCACTCGAACCAGATCCGGCGGGCGCCGGCCAGCAGGCGAAGGTCACTCTTCCGGCGAATGGTCATCTTCTTCATGAGCGCCTCCAGGTTGATCACTTCCGGGACTGCCCAGAGCATAAGCATGGAGATCCCGAAATATGAAGATCTTGAGGGTCATGATTCTTCCGGCGCGAGGCCGCTGCGGCGGGCCAGCACCCGGGTGCCGGGGCCGGAGGCGGCGCCCGGGCCCGGCAGGGCCGTCACGTCGGTGGCCGTCACCGGCTGCCCGCACTCCGAGCAGCAGACCCGGGGCGTGAACCGGGCGCCGCACGCGTCGTGCTCCAGCAGCACCGGCGGGCCGCCCGCCGGGGTCGCCCACTTGTCGCCCCAGGCCATCAGCGCCATCAGCACGGGCACGAGCTCGCGCCCGGCCTCGGTGAGGTGGTAGGCGTGGCGCGGCGGGCGCTCCTGGTAGGCGCGGCGCTCCACGATGCCGTCGGCGATCAGGGCCTCCAGCCGCCGGGTGAGCAGGTTGCGCGAGACGCCGAGGTTCTCGGCGATGTCGTCGAACCGGTGCAGGCCGAGGTGGATGTCCCGCAGGATCAGCGGCGTCCACCATTCGCCGACCCGTTCCAGGGACTGCCCGATCGAGCAGTGCATCTCCGCGAAGCTGGTCCGTTGCATGCTCCCCAGCATAGTGGGTTGCTTGATTGAACTCACTGCCGTTACATTGCGGGCGACAGAGAGTTCAATGAAAGGACTTACCCATGCCGTTCGTGGAGCTGTTCGTCCCCAAGGGCTCGCTCGACCAGGAGCGCCGCGAGAAGATCGGAGGGCGGCTGGTGTCCGAGGTGATGATCGCCGAGGGCGCCCCCGACAACGAGGTCGCCCGGTCCATCTCCTGGCTCGTGGTGAACGAGGTCGACGCCTGGTTCATCGGCGGGCGCGAGCTGCCCGCCGGGGAGAAGCCGCGCTACGTGGTGCGCGTCGGGGTCCCGGCCGGCTCGCTCACCGACGACAAGCGCCTCGACATCGTCCAGCGCGTCACACGGGTGCTGGCGGACGCCGACCCGGAGCCTGAGCGGTTCGGCCGGGCCACCTCCGCCTGGGTGCACATCAACGAGATCCCCGAGGGCAACTGGGGCGCGGGTGGGGAGATCGTCCGCCTGGAGAACATCGCGGCCCTGGTCACCCGCGGCTAGCCGGCCGGAGGCGGCCGGGCACGGACCGCCCGGCCGCCGTCGTCGCAGCCGGTGGGGTCAGCGCTCGCCGGCGAGGAGGCGCGCGATCTCGTCCTGGCCTGCCTGCCTGCCGTAGCCGGCGAACTGGAACGTCTCCGGGCCGACGAACTCCGCCCAGTGCTCGCGGACGAAGGCCCGGCCCGCCTCGGCGTCACCCCGCTCCGGCGCCTTGTCGAGGAAGCCCCGCTGCCACGGCGCGAACTCCAGGAACTGCGAGGCATGGGCCAGGCACGCGTCCAGCTTGGCCGTCAGCACCGGGGCCACGTCCACCACCACGTCCGCCCGGTGCACCGGGGCCGAGGCGTAGTCGGTCATCAGCAGGCACACCGGCATCCGCGTCAGGGGCGGCTTGCCCACCTCCAGGTTGCGCGTCATCGCGAACTCGACGGCCTGCTCGGCCAGCAGCCCGGCCGCCCGGTTGTCCGGATGGCCGCTCCCGTCGGCGTGCAGGGCGATCACCAGGTCCGGCCGCCAGCCACGCACCTGCGCCAGCACGCGCAGCCGCATCTCCAGGCTCGGCTCCAGCATGCCGTCGTGCACGTCGTGGAAGATCTCGTAGTCGATCACGCCGAGCGCGTCGGCCGCCCGGAACGCCTCCTCCGCGCGGCGGCGGGCCAGCGGGCCGCGTTCCATCTCGTGGTGCCCGGCGTCACCGTTGGTGAGCGTCAGGAACTTCACCGCGTGCCCGGCCCGTGCCAGCAGCGCGGCGGTGCCGCCCGCGTAGATCTCGGGCTCGTCGGGGTGAGCGGCGATCACGAGGGTTCTCAACATCAGCGTTTTCCTTAGGGATGGGATTCGCCGGTACGGCCTGCCGTACCGGCTTGGAAGACCCGCTCGCGGGTCAGGTCCAGGGCGTAGCACAGCGCGCCGTCGAGGACGGCGTTGCCGTCGACGGCGCTCAGCGCGACGGTGACGGGCACCAGGGGGGTTTCGGCCAGGCGGCCGGCGACCAGGGCCCGGAGCGGTTCGCCGCCCGCGATGCACAGCGGGCCGGCCAGCACCACCAGGCCGGGGTCGAGCACGCCGATGGCGGCGCTCACACCGAGCGCGACCCGGGCGGCCACGTCGGACAGGAACCGCGGATCGGCCTCGCGCAGCGCCCGGCCGGCGCCGTCGAGGGTCGGCTCGGCCGTCACCCCGTGCGCGGCGGCGAGCGCGGCCAGCGGTTCGGCGCCGAGCAGCGCGCCCAGCGGGCCGCCGTCGTGGCCGTAGACGCGGCCCTTGCTGACCGGGTCGGGCACGATGACGGAGCCGACCTCGCCGCCGCGCCCGGTGACGCCGCGCCAGACGGTGCCGTCCAGCACCGCCCCGGCGCCGACGCCGGCGCCCACCCAGAACAGCACGAAGCTGTCGTCCTGGTGCTCCTGCTGCTCGCGGATGGCGACGAGGTTGACGTCGTTCTCCAGGCGCACGTGGCCGGGCAGGTCGTCGAGCCCGGTCCAGCCGGCGAGCTGGACGGCCTGGCGCAGCCGCCGCCCCTCGGCCTCGACGATGCCCGGGACCCCCACCACGACCTGGTCGAGCTCGTCCAGGCGGAAGCCGGCCGCGGCCAGCGTCTCCTCCAGCAGCAGCCGCGCGTCGCCGGTCGCCTCGGTGCGGTGGCCGCCCAGGACGCGGCCGGTCAGGTCGGCGACGGACACCTCGATCGACCGCGTCGTGAGGTCGACGCCCGCCACCCGGGCGGCCGAGCCGTCCAGCGCCCACATCTGCGCGGCGGGCCCGGCGTTGCCCGGCTTGTGGCCGGCTTTCCTGGCCAGCCCGCTGTTCTCCAGCCTGCGCAGCACCTCGGCGGCCGACGCCTTCGACAGGCCGGTGTGCGTCTCCAGTTCGGCGCGGGTCAGCGCGCCGTGCTCCAGGAGCAGGGTGAGCGCGGTGCGTTCGTTGAGTGTGCGGAAGACGGTGGGGTTTCCCGTGGACATGCCTACTTCAGCGCTCCTGATGTCAGCCCGGACTGGATGTGTCGCTGGAAGACGATATAGATCAGCACCACGGGGAGCACGGTCATGCTCAGCGCCGCGAACAGCCCGGGCCAGTCGGCTTCGTAGCCGGCGATGGTCGAGATGTCGGCGATGCCCTGGGTGATGACCCACAGGTCCTTGTCCCCCGGCAGCAGCACCAGCGGGATCAGATACTGGTTCCACTGGCCGAGCACGTTGAAGATGGTCAGGCTGACCAGGGCGGGCTTGGCCATGGGCAGCATCACCTGGAAGAACGTGCGCGTGTGCGAGGCGCCGTCGATCATGGCCGCCTCCGCGACCGCGTCCGGCAGCGCCCGGAAGAACGACGTCAGGAAGAACACGGTGAACGGCAGCGAGTACGCGACGTACACCAGGACCAGGCCGAGGTGCGTGTTGAGCAGCCCGAGCCCGTCGACCACGAAGAACAGCGGGACCAGCGCCAGGAAGACGGGAAAGGCCATGCCGGAGACGAACAGGTAGTACACCAGCCGGTTGCCGGGGAAGCGGTAGCGCGCCAGCACGTAGGCGGCCATGGAGCTGAGCAGCATGGTGCCGGCCACGCCGAAGAAGACCACGATGACGGTGTTGAGCAGGTAGCGGCCGACGTTGGCACGTTCCCAGGCCCGCGCCCAGTTGTCCCAGCGCAGCTCGCCCGGCAGTTGCAGGGCGTCGCCGAAGATCTCGGCGTTGCTCTTGAACGAGGCCAGCAGGGTCCACAGCAGCGGGGCGACGATGAGCAGCGCCCAGAGCGCCAGGACGAGCTGGATGCCGACCTGGTGGATGCGGATTTTTCGCAACATTTCAGTACACGACCTTTTCGCGGCGGGTGACCCGCATCGTCAGCGCGGCGAACGTGAGCGTCAGGAAGAACAGCGCCACACCCAGCGCCGAGGCGTACCCGAACCGCGAGTAGCCGAAGGCGTTCTTGTAGATCTCGGTGGCCAGCACGCTCGTCGCCCCGTCCGGCCCGCCCTGCTCCATCGACAGCACGTTGACCAGCGCGAAGGCGTCGAACGCGGCGATCCCCAGATAGACCCAGGCGACCTGGACGGTGTCCCACACCAGCGGCAGCGTGATGGAGAAGAACGTGCGCAGCCGCCCCGCGCCGTCCAGCGCGGCCGCCTCGAACACTTCGCGAGGGATGGCCGCCATGCCGGCCGAGAACAGCACCACGTAGAACCCGACCGCCTGCCACACCATCACCGCGATGATCGACCACAGCGCCAGGTTCTGGTCCGTCAGCCAGCCGACCGGCTCGATCCCGAGCCTGGCCAGCCCGCCGTTGATCACGCCGCTGGCGTCCGGCCGGTAGACGGCCTTGAACAGCACGCCGACCACGGCCACCGCCAGCACCTGCGGCAGGAAGAAGATCACCCGGTAGACCCGCGACCCGGGCGTGCCCGCCGAGTCGCTGAGCAGGTAGGCGAAGGCCAGGCCCAGCGCGATCGTCAGCACCGGCAGCGTGACCAGGAGCACCGCGTGGTTGCGGACGGCCTGCCAGAAGGTGTCGTCGCCGAACATCCGCTCGAAGTTGTCCAGCCCGACGAAGTTCAGGTTCGCCGACACCCCGCGCCAGTCGGTCAGCGCGATCTGGAACGCCTGCGCGTACGGGCTGATCACGAAGACCAGGTAGAGCGCCACGGGCAGGAGGAGGAAGCCCGCGACGAAGCCGTGCCGCCGCACGGCTCAGACGCTCCTGGACTGCTTGGCGATCGCCGAGTCGGCCTTGAGCGCGTCGGCCTTCTTCTGCATGTTCGCGCAGAACTCCTTGGGCGTGATGCGCCCGGACATCACCGAGTTCGTCTGGACCTGGCCGTGGTCGAACAGCTCCTTGTACCAGCCCTCGAAGCGGATGTCGGTGATGATGTCCGTGCCGGCCGCCTCCTGGGCCTTGGCCGCGCTGCGCACCGCCGAGGTCAGCTCCAGGCCGTCGACGACGCCGTTGACGACGGTGAGGTTCTTGGTCATCTCGGTGTAGCCGCGCGCGCCCTCCCGCGACAGCATCATGCGCAGGTACTCCAGGCCGCCCTGCGGGTTCGCGCCCTTGGCGGCCACGAAGAACGCCTCGCTCACGCCGACCATGATCGCCTCGTACGGCATGGCGTCGGCGGCGGTGATGCTGGGCACCGGCGCGATCGCGTACTCGAACGACTCGGGCCGGTCCTTGGCCATCTCGTTCTCCAGCCAGGAGCCGCACGGGTAGAACAGCACCTCGTCCTTCAGGTGCTTGACCTGCGTCTGGGTGTGGTCGAGGCCGAAGTACGCCTTGTCGCCGAAGTCGCGCTGGACCTGGGCCCAGGCGGCGACCGCCTGCCGGACGGGCTCGGCCTGCCAGGCGCCGTCGGCCAGGTTGTCGATGTCGATGATCACCTTGTTGCCGCCGATCTTGGCGGCGCTGTAGACGAGGTTCCACAGCTGATAGAAGGGGCCGACCTGGCCCGGGTAGGCGAACAGCGCGATCCCGGCCTTCTTCGCCTCCTCGCCCAGGGCGTTGAACTCGGCCCAGGTCCGGGGCACCTGCCAGCCGCGCTTGTCGAACAGCTTGGCGTTGTACCAGAGCGCGCGGTGGGCGACCGTGTACTGCAGCACCCGGGGCACGCCGTCGATCAGGGAGTTCTCGTACACCCCGCCGACGAGCGTGTCACGGACCTTCTTGGCCGGGTCGGCGAGCGAGGGCGCCTCGAACAGCGGCGTCAGGTCGGCCAGGTGCCCTTCGGCGACCAGCGACTGCAGGTCGAGCGCCTCGGGGCCGGAGTTGTTGACCACGTCGGGCGCGTCGCCGCTGATGAACCGGGGGCGGAGCTGGGTGCCGACCTTCTGCGTCGGCACGTGGTTGATCTTGGCCTTGGGGTACGCCTTGCTGTAGAGGGCCTCGTGCAGATCGGTGGCGTACCCGTCGCCGTTGCCGCCGCTGAAGATCACCACTTCGAGCGGCCTGGCCGCGTCCACCCCGAGGGGGTTGGCCGCCGACGTGGGCGCGGCCGGGGACGCCGCGACGGGACCGGCGGATCGGCTGGTGGCGCACGCGCTGAGCAGCCCGGCGCCGGGGCCCGCCGCGAGGGCGGTGAGTCCGATCCGTCGAAGAACCTCACGTCGGCTGGGGGTCGTGGACATGGGTGGCTCCTTACCGCTAACCGTCCGGATACTTTCCAGACGGTTAGCGGCTGACTATAGGTTCACGCCCTCGGGCACGTCAACCATCCGTCAGAAGGAGGCCCGCAGCCGCGCCTCGGCGGCCTCGCCAGCACCCACGCGGTCCAGCGCGTTCAGCGCCGCGCCGACGATCGGCGGCTGCCGCGGGATCACCTGCTTGGCCAGCGGCGCCCGCTCCCCGAACCGCTCGTCGAGCATCCTCGACAGCAGCGGGATCCGCGCGCGCAGCACTCCCCCGCCGAGCACCACCTCGGTCGGCGTCCGCAGCAGCCCGAGGCGGCGCAGGCACACCTCCGCCATGACCACGACCTCGTCGGCCAGCCGGGTCACCAGGCCGAGGGCGATCCCGTCCCCCGCCTCGGCCGCCTCGAACACGGCCGGCGCGAACCGCGTGAGCCGTTCGGCGGGGATCCGCCCGACGTGCAGGCCGATCACCGCCTCCTCGACCGTCCGCGTGCCGAAGTGCGCCGCGATCGCCGGGGTCAGCGCGGTCGGCGCGCCCCGGCCGTCCTCGCCCCGGACGGCGTGCCACAGCGCCTCCTCGGACAGGCCGCCGCCGCCTCCCCAATCGCCGCTGAGCTTGCCCAGCGACGGGAAGCGCGCGACCTCGCCCGCCGGCGACACGCCCACCGCGTTGATGCCGGCGCCGCACACCACCGCGACGCCGCTCGGCCCGGACGCGCCCGAACGCAGCAGCGCGAAGCTGTCGTTGGCGACGACGACCTCGCCCGCCGTCCCGCGCGCGCGGAACTCGGCCGCCAGCGCCTCCTCCTCGACCGGCAGGTCCGCCCCCGCCAGGTAGGCGGTCAGCAGGTCCGCGTACGGCGGGGCCGCGTCCGGGCCCAGCGCCTGCCGGATCGCCTCCTCCACGACGTCCACGGCCGCCGCCACGCCCTGGCTCTGCGGCAGGAACGCCCCGGCCGACCCTCTGGCCAGCACCGTCCCGCCCGGGTCGAGCACCACGACGTCCGTCTTGCTGTTGCCGCCGTCGACCGCGATGATCACCACGACAGGTACCCGCCGTTCGCCTCCAGCAGCAGCCCGGTCAGCTCGGCCGACAGATGCTCCTGGCCGATCAGCGGGTGGGCGAGCAGCGCGTCACGCACCCGGTCCGCGCCGCCGTGCAGCGCCGCGTCCAGGGCCAGTTCCTCGTACGCGGA
>NZ_JBEZZG010000058.1:0-33138 GCF_040639085.1 Nonomuraea sp. NPDC023979 | reverse complement strand
ACGGAAGACGGCCGGATCGTGCTCGGCCCCCGGCGGAGAGGTGAGGAAGGCCAGGAACTCCAGCACCGGCCAGGCGAACAGGGCGATTGCGGCGGCCACCCGCCGGAACGCGTCAGGATCCTTCATCATGCGCAGCCAACCGTCAACCGGTCCCGGGCAGCCCGGGGCCCTGGTCCCCGATGCCCGGGAGGAATGTCCCGGGCATCGGGGCTTGAAGCGCGGCGAGCGGTCCGGCGTACGCGCCTGGCACGGCCATCAGCGGCGCACCCCGGCTCGCTGATCTCTACGCGACCGGCCCCCTTCTGATGTCCGGTCAGCCCATCGAGATGAGGATGGGCGCGACGTATCGGCTGCGGTCGCCCGGGTGCCGGTCGGCGCCGTGGACCATCGTCGGGAGGGCCGACGGTCCTTGAACGGGACCCAGCCCGGTGAGCCACGGACGCAGGCCCGGGTAGGCGTCCAGCAGATCGATCCGCACGTCGCGGTCGGCGCAGTGCGCGGCGGCCAGGATGAGCTCGCGGGCGGCCTCCTCCGAAGGCGCGACCACGGGGCCGATGACACGGTGGGGGCCGGCGTTCCAGGCCACGGCGAAGCCGCCGTCGGTGACGACCACGCGCTCGGCCATGGACAGCAGGGCGGCCAGCGCCTTGCTCCGGTCGGCCCCGGTGATCTCGGCGTCCAGGGCGATCAGCGCGGCGTGGTCGTCCGGTGTGGCCACGCGGACGGCGGCCGACGACGCCGTCTCCCGCATCGGCCCCGTGGTGATCGTCAGGCTTCCCGTCGGCCGGAAGCCCAGTCGCTCGTAGACAGGGCGCCCGAAGCGGGTCGCGGTCAGCTCCACGACGCGGTCCCCGGCGACCTCCAGGGCATGCTCCATCAGCCGGGTGCCGAGCCCCTGCCTGCCGTACCTGCCGGCGACGATCATCATGCCGACGCCGGCCAGCGCATCGCCGTACGGACTCACCACGACGCACCCGGCCAGCCCGTCCCCGTCCGCCGCGTCGACGGCGTAGACCTCGCCCGCCTCGAACATCAACCGCCACTTGGCCTCGTCGGTGGCCCAGCCGCGATCGGCTTCGAGCTGCCGGCACAGGGGCAGGTCCTCCGGACCAAGACGTCGAATATCACTCACAGGCGAGAACCTACATCCCCCGGTTTCGCCATGAAGTCCGGGCTCGGCGGGATGGGGCCTGGTCGGCACGCTGCCGCACTGTTCCGGGGGCGGGTTCGTGCTGAACGACGGTCATGCGGGGTCGTCGCCGAGGTCGAGGGCGAATCCGCCGGTGGCCAGCTCGGTCAGGAACGGTACGGGGTCCACGAGCTGCTCGATGTGGGCGGCCCCGGGTGGCAGGTCAGGAAGGTGGCGGATGAGCAGGGCGGCGGTGCGCCCGGTGGCGAGGCTTTGCCGCCGTCCGGTGAAGGAGGCCTGGACCGCGCCGCAACGCACCGTCACGGCGAAGCCGTCACCGCCGACGTGGGCCGTGCCGAGCGCGCTGAGCAGCAGCCGACGGACCTGGGGGCGGTGGAGCAGGCGGGCGACGGCCGGCCGTCCGGCCACCGAGAGCAACCGGGTGACCAGGCGGGAGTCCAGGCACAGTCCGGTGCGGGCCGAGGGGACGCCCAGGGTGGTGGGCAGGGTGTGCTGGTCGGAGAACGGGAAGCGGTGCACGGTGCGTTCGCCGTACGGCGCGGGGAAGTTCATGGTCCACGAGCCGTCGAGCCGGCCGAGCCCGTCCAGCGTCCAGGCGAGTGCGGCGGGCCCGTGTGCCTCGCCCGAGCCGAGCAGCGCGCCGATGAGCAGCTCGGTGGAGGGGGAGCGTTCGGCGCAGACGCGGGCCAGCAGGTTGGTGACGCCGGGGATCAGGCCGACGCTCATCGCGAGCGTCGCGCCGTGCTCCCTGGCCGGCTCGTCCAGGGCCTGGAGGGCGGCGAGCAGGTGGTGGGAGGCGGTCACGTCCACGTAGTGGATGCCGCGTTCCACGCAGGCGCGGGCGACGCGGGCGTTGTCGACCTCGGCGCACATGAGCACGGTGTCGACCCCGTCCAGCGCTCTGGCCAGGTCGGCCGGGTCGGCGGCGTCCACGCGCCTGGCGGTGGTGCCGGGGACGGGCGGGGCCTTGCCGGGGTTGCGTCCGGCGACGATGACGTTCGTGCCGGGGTGGCCGGCAAGCGCGTGCGCGGCCTCGCGGCCGACCGCGCCGTAGCCGCCCAGGACGAGGATCGAGCGCCGCGCCCTTGAGCCCGGAGTTTTCATAGTCACACTATAAGAATGTTTTCATAGTGCCGCTATAGTCAAGTCGTGAGCGAAACACCACGAACCCCATCGGGGCGCGTACCCGGGAAGAAGGAGGACGGGCGCACGGTGCGGGCCCGGTCCACCCGAGCCCGCATCGTCACCGCGGCCGCCGAACTGTTCACCACGGCGGGCTACACCACCACGAGCATCACCGCGATCGCCGCCAAGGCCGAGGTGAGCGAGCCGACCGTCTACTACTCCTTCGGCACCAAGCGGGCCATCCTCACCACCGCCCTCGACCAGGCCGTCGCCGGCGACGACGAGCCCATCCCCACCCTGGAACGGCAGTGGGTGCGCGACGCACTCGCCGACCCCGACCCGCTCGGGCAGCTACGCCGCCAGGTCGCCGGAGCCGCGGACATCTACCTGCGCGCCGCACCCTTGCTGGACGTGGTCCGCAGCGCCGCCACCACCGACCCCGACCTGGCCGAGGTCTGGGCCGCCAACCTCCAGCAGCGCCTCACCGTGCAACGCGTCTTCACCGACGCCCTGGCCCGCAAGACGACCCTGCGCGACGGGCTCACCGCCGAGGCCGCCGCCGACGTCGCCCTGGCCGTGCTCTCGCCCGAGAACTACAACCTGCTCGTCGCCCACCGCGGCTGGTCCCACCAGCAGTGGCAGGACTGGGCCGTCGACGCGCTCACCCGCCTGCTCACCCCGGCGGACGGCCACGCCTGAACTGCGTGCACGGCCCACCCGGCCTGGGTCTGGTGCGATGACGGGACGTACGAGCCGGGGGGTCAGGCGGGGTGCTCGGTGCGGCGGGAGCGGGGCCGGATCTGGCCGTTACGCGCGGCCCGCCGCAGCAGGAGGACGGTGGGCACCAGGCAGAGCAGCAGGGCGAGCAGGCTGGCCTCGGGTCCGAACGTCCCGCCGGTCAGCACGGAGGGGCCGGACAGCGTGACGTTCAGCAGGCCGTGGGACGGCACGTCCGCCCCGGAGATCGTGACGCCGAAGATCCCGCTCTGGGTGAAGTTCCACGCGAAGTGCAGCCCGATCGGCAGCCACAGCGCACGAGTGGCGACGTAGGCGGCGGTCATCAGGAAGCCGCCCGTCAACGCGATCGAGAGCGCACCCCACAGCGTGGCGTTGGGGTTGACCAGGTGCAGCGCGCCGAACAGCAGCGTGGAGACGGCCAGCGCGCCGGCCGTGCCGATGCGCCCCTCCATGATGCGGAACAGAACCCCGCGGAACAGGAGCTCTTCGGCCACCGCGACGCTCGACATCATGCCTGCGGCGCCGACGAGCCCGCCGACGGAGCCCCAGGACACCTCCTGCCAGCCCCCGAACATCGCGATCAGCACCATCAACCCGGCGAACAGGCCGAACCCGAGCAGCGTCCCGCGCCACAGCTGGGACCGGCTGCCCGCCTTCGGGAGTTCGGCGATGTCCGGGCGGAGCTCGACGGTCCGGCACAGCCATCGGTAGCAGGCCACGGCGGCGACGGCCAGGCCGATCCCCACCGGCAGGGCGAGGATCGGGACGGGTGAGACGACCTGGTTGATCCCGGCGATCGCGGTCATCACACCGAACATGGCCACCAGCAGGACAGGGAAGCGGAACTGCCGCAACCGGAGCCGTCCCGCCGAGGGGGCGGCCTCCGGGGAAGCGCTTGCCGGGTGTTCCATGGACGCCATGATCGCGTTCCTCTCGACCGAGTCGCCGCGGCGATTTCCGCGACCTCACCGAGACTAGGAAGCGGCACGGGGCCTGCCATCCCACCGGAACGGACATTCGCTGTAGCTCTCACGGGGGATGGAGGCACGGCGGAACCAGCCTGCGCCATTAAGCTTGCACGGTGTTCGCGAACGTCGTCCGTTCTGCCCGCTCCTGGCTGGACTTCTGGGGAACTCGCTCCACCCTCGCCAAGGACAGCGCGCTCGCGGCGTCGCTCACGCTGCTGGGCTTCGTGCCGACACTGTCGACGATCGCGGCGCGGATCGGCGATCTGGCCGAGCGGCCGTCCGACGCGGCGGCCGTGGTGCTGACCCTGGCGCAGTCCGCACCGCTGGCCGTGCGCAGCCGCTGGCCGGCGCTCTGCCTGGCGGTCACCGGCACCGCGTTCGCCCTGCACCAGGCGCTGGCCTATCCGCCGACCTTCGCCAGCATCGGGCTCTACCTGGCGGTGTACGCGGCCGGAGCCCATCAGGCCCGGTTCCGTCGCGGACTCGCCGCGGCGTCGACCGCCGGCTACGCCGTGCTGGCGGTGGTGCTGCACGGTCTGGGGTCGCCCAGCCGGGTCCAGGACTTCGTGGCGTTCTACCTGACCTTGGCGGTGATCTGGACGGCCGGCGCGGCGATGCGCCGGTGGCGGGCGGACGAGGCCGAGCGCCGGCGGCTCAGCGCGGACGTGGCCAGGGCCGCCGAACGCGCCCGCATCGCCCGCGAGCTGCACGACGTGGTCACGCATCATGTGACCGCCATGGTCGTCCAGGCGGACGCGGCACAGTTCACGTCCGGCACGACGGCGGGGTTCGCCGCCATCAGCGACAGCGGACGGCGGGCGCTGACCGAACTGCGCCACCTGCTCGGCGTACTGGAAGCCACCGGCGACTCGGGCGGCGCGGACCGCGCGCCGACGCTGGCCGGGATCGCCGGTCTGGTGGAGAACGCCCGCCTGTCCGGCCAGCCCGCCGAGCTGACCGAGCATGGTGAGCAGCGGCCACGGGCCGTGGACGTCGAGCTGGCCGCCTACCGGGTGGTGCAGGAAGCGCTCACCAACGCGATGAAGCACGCGCCAGGACGCCGCACCACGGTCACACTGCACCACCACCCCGACCACCTCGCCGTCGAGGTGGCCAACGACGGCCCCGACGGCACTGTGCAAGCCGTGCCCGCCGTGCCGTCGGGCGGGCGCGGGCTGGACGGCCTGCGCCGGCGGCTGCGCCTGCTGGACGGCGAACTGGTCACAGAGCACCGGCCCGACGGCGGGTTCGGCGTACGGACCCGCATCCCCGCCAGGAGTGAGACATGACCGACACCCCGATCAAGGTCCTCGTCTGCGAGGACCAGGAGCTGGTACGAGCCGGCTACATCGCCATCTTCTCCGCCCAGCCCGACCTCGACGTGGTCGGCGAGGCCGCGGACGGCCGGGCGGCAGTCGAGGCGGCGCGACGGCTGTGCCCGGACGTCATCGTGATGGACATCCGGATGCCCGTCCTGAACGGCATCGAGGCCACCCGGCAACTGGCCGGCCCCGGCAGCGCCACTCCGGCGAAGGTGCTGGTCGTCACCACGTTCAACGTCGACGAGTACGTGTACGAAGCGCTCAGGGCGGGAGCCAGCGGCTTCCTGCTCAAGGACACGCCACCGGCGGAGCTGGTCAACGGCGTGCGTACCGTCGCACGCGGCGAGTCGCTGCTGGCCCCCGCCGTCACGCGCTCCCTCATCGGCCACTTCGCCGACCGCCTCCGCCCCGCCGACACCTCCGGATCGGCCCGGGAGGAGGTCGTACGGGCCCTGACCCCGCGCGAGCTGGAGGTGCTCGAACAGATCGCCGCCGGACTGTCGAACGCGGAGATCGCCGCGAAGCTGTTCATCACTCCCGAGACCGTGAAGACGTACGTGTCACGCATCCTGGCGAAACTGCACCTGCGTGACCGCGTCCAGGCGGTCGTGCTCGCCTACCGGGTGGGGCTGGTCTCGACCGCGTACTGAACCAGCCGGTCACACCGCCTCTCCCGGGAATTGTCGGTGGCGTGCGGCACAGTGATCGCATGAGCGACTCGCCTGCCACCAGCGTTGTGCCCGATGCCCCCAGTTCTGTCACCCGGGCGGGTGCCCCTGCGCAGGCCCTCGTCTGTTCCACCTGCCAGGGAGTGATCGTCGGCGTCGAAGCCGGAGCCTTCACGGTCCAGCGTGGCCAGCTGATTCTCAGCAACGGCTACTGCCAAGGAGACCGTTGCGGCTCAGCGCGATGACCTCCGCTCGCCACGATCGGGGTCCGTCTGGGGGATGACCTCGATCGCGACCTCCGGAGGATCTGGCCGAGACCTGACGCCGACGTTCAGGGCACCCCCGCGGCGACAGACTGGCGGAGTTGTAGAACGCAATCTCCCGAGGGGGCCGCTACATGACTGAAACGAAGAAGCTGTGGGCACGACGTGGAATCGCCGGACTGGCTGCCACGCTCGCGTTGATCACCGGGACGGCGACGGCGTCCTTCGCCGGCACCGCGCCTTCCGCCCCCGAGCCCCGGCTGTCGGGATCCGCGGGCGGCGTCCTGACCAAGGCGTTCGGGTCTTGGGCCGGGGACCCGGTGAAGTTCCAGATCGAGGCCCGTGGCGGACCCGGCACCACGAAGGGGCGTTTCCAGGTGTTCCACGGGAACAGCAGGACCGGTGGCGTCGTCGCCGAGTTCGAGGGGAAGATCACCTGCCTGCTGGTGGGCGGTGAGGTCGCCGTCGCCACCGGCGTCATCACCCGTGGTCAGGCGAACCTCACGAATGACAAGAACACTGACGTGACCGGCCAGAAGGTCTCGTTCACCGTGCACGACAACGGGCGTTCCGACAGGCTCTACTGGATGTGGGGGTTCATGAACGCGCCGATCAACGACTGCCAGGGCACGGCGCCGATCCTGAAGACGAGCCACGGGGACTTCAAGGTCCGGGACTGACGACCTCCAGGCCGGACCCGGGCCTGGAGGTCGTGCGCCCCGTGCAAGCTCCGGGCTCGTCAGTCGCGCGGGTGCCAGCCGTCGGTGTCGACGTCGAGGCCGAGCTCGTCGGCGATGTCGTTCCAGTCGGCGTACTTGAAGTTGGTGTTCTCCCGGTCGGGAACCTCGGGGGTGTTGGCGCCGTCGTGGGCGATGAACAGACCGCTGTCGAAGTCGCCGAGCGGCACGTTGAGGACCATGGAGCCGTCACTGTGCTCCACGCCGTCGATGCCGTCGTCGGCGCCGACGCGGAACTGGCCGAGGTAGGCGTTGGCGCCTTCGCGCCGGTAGACGGCGAAGGTGTTGTCGCCCTGGCTGGAGGCGAGCAGGTAGCCCTTGCCGTCCTCCCGGTAGTAGATCGTCAGGCCTTCGGCGTCGGCCGACAGGTGGGCGCCGCCGTAGCCGGGGTCGGCGCCGGGCACGCACTCCTCGGTCTCGGGGTCGTACGTGCCGGGCACGCCGTACTCCTTGACCTTGTCGACCAGGACCGGGGCGCCGGTGAGGTCGGCGCGCATGCGCCAGATGCCGACGTCCTCCTGCGCGGCGTAGAGCACGTCGCGCTGCTGGTCGACGACCATGCCCTCGACCTGGGCGAGCTCGTCGGGCTCCATGCACGGCGTCCACGTGGCGCCGTTGGGCAGGGTGAAGGAGGCGGGCAGGTCGAGCGTGCGGACGGCCCGGTAGCTGACCTTGCCGCCGGCGGTGGCCACCAGCTTGAACAGGCCGATGGAGGTCTTGTGGCGGCGGCTGACCAGGGCGTAGGCGCCGGTGGCGTCTTTCCAGGTGGTCAGGCCGTAGCCGGTCTCCTGGTCGTTGACCTGTTCCTGGGTGGTGTTGAACAGGAACGGCACGGCCGGGTCGGTGACGTCGGTGAGGCGGCCGTCATCGACGGCGTAGAAGCGCAGGTGGTCGCGGCCTCGGTCGGAGACGACGGCCAGGTCCTTGCCGGCGAAGCCGTAGGCGATGTCGACGTTGTTGAAGCGGCCGTTCTCGTCGTCCGGGCCTGGCGCGGCGGGGGCGTCGATGTGCTGGGTCAGGTCGCCGTCGAGGTCGTAGACGTTCAGGCCGCCTTCCTTGGCGGTGGTGACGACGACGCTGTCCTCGTCGTCGTCGGGGTCGACCCAGATGGCGGGGTCGTCGCCGTTGGCGTTGCCGCCGGCCTCGTCGTCGAACAGGGCGGGCGTCTCGATCTTCGGGTCGATGGAGGGGATGCTCTGGCTGGAGGCGGGTGCGGCCAGGCTGCCCGTCAGCATGACGCTGAGGGCTGCCAGGAACAGGGGGCGGGCAGGACGCATTGTTCTCCTTGGGCAGGTGAGGGACTCTTCTTGCGGGGAGACGTCGCCAGGGCGAACGACCCAGTCCTATGGCTTCAGCGGTGGTTGAGCCGCCAGAAGTCGGACATGATCTGCCTGTTCTGCAGATCGGCCACCAGGGATCGGGGGTCGGTGTGGAAGAGCTGCCCCTTCCAGTCGCTCAGGCCGGCCGGGGCGACCAGCGGCTTGACGGTGCTGTTGCCGGAGATGCCGCCCTCGCCGATCTCGTGCTTGACGCCTTCCTCCGTCATGATGAAGTGCACGTACAGTTTGGCGGCGTTCGGATGCTTCGACTTGGCCGCGATGGCGACGTACTTGGGATAGCTGAATCCGGCGAAGGGTGCCATGCCCTCGCAGGTGGCCTGGGTATAGCCCTTGTCCTCGTTGTTGCGGAACTTCGAGATCGACATGAAGCCGATCTTCCTGTCGGTGGCGGCGGGCGCGCCGACGGCGCCGGAGGTGTCCTCGTCGGAGCCGGTGAGCACGGGCTCGTTGGCCGCCAGGCGCTTGATCCACTCGTAGGCGGCGCTCTTCTCCTCGGTCTTCAGCGGCTCGCCGTACTTGGCCTGGTAGGCCTGCTCCAGCGCCTGATTGCCATGTGAGTCGAGCTGGGTGAGGAACGACAGCACGGTCGGCTTGCCGAGCGGGTCCTGCATGACGACCTTGCCCGACCAGTCGCTTTCGGTGAGGTCCCAGATGTTCCCGACCGGGCAGCCGCCGGGGGAGAGCTTGGTGTTGTAGGCGAACACGGTGGCCTTCGACAGGGCACGCAGGGGGTTGCGGTCCTCGGGCAGGATCTGGTCCTGGAGGTCGGCGGGCACCCAGGTCCGCACGATGCCCTGCGGGATGAGCTGGCCCATCAGCACCCCGCCGTCCTCGTACATGGCGGCGTCGATGGTGACGTTGTCGGCGGCGTGCTCGCGGGTCATCTTCTCCGCGGTCTGCGGCGTGTCTGACTTCACGCCTTCCATCGCGATGCCGTACTTGGCGGTGAAGGCCTTGGCGACCTCCTCGATGTCGCCGCTGGAGTCGTAGACGAGCAGGCTGCCTTCCTTCTTGGCCGCTTCGACCAGCGCGTTCAGGTCGAAGGCGGCGTCGACGGAGGCTGAGGGCAGCGGTTCGGCCTCCGCGTTCAGGGTGCCGGCCTGGCCGCCGGTGGACGGTGCGCAGGCGGCCAGGGCCAGCAGGGCCGCAACGGTGACGATCTTCTTGGTACGCCGCATGATGGCGGTACTCCTCATGGCTCGCAGTGCCGTACGCGGCTCAGAGCCCCGACTGACGCCGCAGTGCGCACCACGATGAACGCGTAATTAATAGGTTGTCAAGACATATTTATGCCCAATCTTGAAAGAACGTCATCTCGTCAGAATGTCAGGACAAATCATTGACGTTCATCTCTCGTTCATCTAAGACTGAAGCTCCCGGCGAAGGAGACGATATGCGGGTCGGTTTGATAGGGCTTGGGCGAATTGGGTTATTTCATGCAGAAACGTTGACCCGCCTGGTCGACGACCTCGTCGTCGCCGATGCCGACCAGGATCACGCTGCGGAGGTGGCCGGTCGGCTCGGGAGCACCCTCGGCGACCCGTGGAGCGCGGACGCCCTGGTGATCGCGACCCCCACCTCGACCCACGCGGAGCTGCTCGTCAGGGCTTGCGAGCGGCGCATCCCGGTGTTCTGCGAGAAGCCGGCCGCGCCCACCGTGGCGGAGACGATCCGGGTGGCCGAGGCGGCCGAACGCGGCGGGGCCCTGGTCCACATCGGGTTCCAGCGGCGCTTCGACGCCGGGTTCGCCGCCGCGCGCCAGGCGCTGCTCGACGGCGAGCTCGGGGAGCTGCACCGGGTCCATCTCCTGACCGGTGACCCGCGCCCGCCGGCTCCCGAGTACGTCACGAGGTCGGGCGGCATCTTCCGCGACTGCCACATCCACGACTTCGACATCCTGCGCTGGGTGACCGGGCTGGAGGCCGACACGGTCTACGCCACCGGCGCCAACCGGGGCGAGCCGTTCTTCGCCGAGGCGGGTGACGTCGACACCAGCGCCGCCCTGATCACGATGGCCGACGGGACGCTGGTCACCCTGCAGGGCTCCCGGTACAACGGCGCCGGCTACGACGTGCGGATGGAACTGGCCGGGACCCGGGCCACCTGGGCCGTCGGGCTGGGCGAGCGGGACAGCCCCTGCACCGTGCGCGACGCGCTGGCCGCGTTGCACCTCGCGGAGGCGGCCGACCTGTCACGCCGCGACGGACGCCCTGTCCAGCTCGCGGAGGTGACCAAGTGAATCTCGCCGCCACCCGCTCCGAGGAGGAAGCGCATGCTTGAGGACGCCCTCTGCCGGCTGCGGGAGGACCGCGCCCGGCGGCCGGAGCGCGTGAGCGAACTGGCCGCCGGGCGGCGGCGCCGGCCGGTGCTGGCCGGTCGCGGCCAGCTCCTGATCGTGGCCGCCGACCACCCGGGCCGGGCCGCCCTCGGGGCGGGGGAGCGGCCGATGGCGATGGAGAGCCGGCTCGACCTGCTCGACCGGCTGATGACCGCGCTGGCGCGGCCCGGCGTGGACGGGTTGCTGGCGACGCCGGACGTCGTCGAGGATCTGCTGCTGCTCGGCGCGCTCGACGACAAGCTGGTCATCGGCTCGATGAACCGGGGCGGCATGCAGGGCTCGGTCTTCGAGTTCGACGACCGGTTCACCGCCTATGACGCGCCGTCGATCGCCGCGATGGGGCTGGACGGCGGCAAGATGCTGTGCCGGATCGCCCCGGAGGACCCGGCGACCGTACGCACCCTGGAGTCCTGCGGGCGGGCCGTCTCCGCGCTGGCGGGGCACGGCCTCATGGCCATGATCGAGCCCTTCTGGTCCAGGCACGTGGACGGTTCGGTCAGGCACGAGCTGTCGGCGGCGGCGATGGTGAAGGCGATCAGCGTGGTGCAGGCGCTCGGCACGACCTCGGCACGCACCTGGCTGAAGATCCCGGTGGTCGAGGACATGGAACGGGTGCTGGCGGCAACCACGCTGCCGACGCTGCTGCTGGGCGGCGACCCCGGACGGGCGGCCGGCGAGGCGTTCGCCGCCTGGGGCAAGGCCCTGCGCCTGCCCGGGGCCCGCGGCCTGGTCGTCGGCCGGGCCCTGCTCTACCCGCCAGGCGACGACGTGGCGGCGGCCGTCGACGCGGCGGCGAGCCTGCTGGAGCAGCCATGACCCCCGTCCCGCACGGGCGCGCCGTCCGGCCGGGGGAGTGGCGGGCCGATCCCGGGCGGAGGCCCCCGGCCGTACGGCTGTCGCGCGACCGGCGGCTGTACCGGTGATGTGGACCATCGCCTTCGCCGTCGCCGCGGTCCTGTTCGTGCTGGTCACCGGCGCCAACGACGGGGCGGCGCTGATCGGTCTCGGCCTGCGCTTCCCCAAGGCGCCCGGCTGGTTCACCGTCGGGCTGCTCGCCGGCGCGCTGATCGCCGTGCCGTACCTGCTCGGGGTCGCGGTGGCGGCCACCTTCACCGAGCGGCTGGCCGGGCTCGGCGCGGACGGCGGCGCGGCGGCGTTTCTCGCCGGCGTGGTGATCGCCGTCGGCGTGGTCGCGGTGCTGGCCGGGCGGGGCCTGCCGACGAGCCTGACGCTGGCCGTGGTCGGCGGCATCACCGGCGCCGGGTTCGGCGCCGGGCTGCCGGTGTCGCTGTCCGGGCTCGGCACGGTGCTGGCGGTCGGCGTGGCGGCGCCGCTGGCGGGAGTCCTGCTCGGCTACGTCATGGGCGCCGTGTCCCGCCGGGTGCCCAGCCACGGGCGCATGCCGCGGATCGTGCTGGCCGCCCACCTGCTGGCCTACGGCGCGCAATGCGTCGCCTACGCGGTCAACGACGGCCAGAAGATGCTGGCCGTCGTCAGCGTGGCAGTCGAGGTCGGCAGGCACGGGGTCGGCGGCATCGGCCCGGTTCACGTCGGCCCGGCGTGGATGGCGCTGCTCGTGGCGGTCTTCCTGGCCGGGGCGCTGACCAGCCTGCCCCGGGTGGGCGCGCGACTGGGCCGGGGGCTCGTCCTGGCCAGGCCGTTGCACGTGGTGTCGGCGGAGGCCGCCGCGGCCGGGGCCGTACTGGGCAGCTCGGTCCTCGGCGCGCCGGTGAGCATGACCCAGTCCGTCACGGCCGGCGTCGTCGGCGCGGCCGCCAGCGAGGGAGGCAAGAGGGTGCGGTGGCGCGGCGTGGCGACCGTGGGGATGGCCTGGGCGGTCACGCTGCCGTCGTCGATGGCCCTGGGCTGCCTGGCCGGACTGGCGGTGAGGTGGCTGTGAGCCGGCCGGGACGCGGGCGGCGCGGGCTCGCGCGGGTCTGGGACGAGCTGAGCGGCGGATCGGGCGGGCGCGTGATCAAGCTGGTCCAGGCGCAGATCGCCGCCGCCCGGGCGGGCGCACGGCTGGCGGGCGAGGTGGCCGCCGGGTCCGACCGGCCGCTGGCCCGCGCCCGGATGGCCGAGGTCGAGCACCAAGGCGACGCGGCGCGCGCCGAGCTGGTCGCGCTGCTGCGCCGGGTCCTGGTGACGCCCATCGACCGGGAGGACCTGTTCCGCCTGTCCCGCTGCATCGACGACGTGCTCGACCAGCTACGCGACTACGTGCGCGAGGCCGACATCTTCGGCCCGGGTGACCTCGGCTTCGCCGCCGAGCCGCTCCAGGCGCTGGCCGAGGGCCTGGACGAGCTCGAACGCGCGGTGACGCACATGGTGGACGACCCCGGCGCGGTCACCACCGCGGTGCTGGCCACGCGCAAGGCCAGGACGCGCATGCGGCAGCTACGCCAGTGCAGGCTCGGCGAGCTGTTCACCATGCCCCTGGACATGGACACCCTGCGCCGCCGCGAACTGCTCTCCCGCCTCGACGCCGTCGGCCAGCGTCTCGGGGAGGCGGCCGACGCCCTGGCCGACGCGATGCTCAAACGAAGCCATTGAGGCACGACCCCCCGAAGGAACCCATCATGGCTGTTCTCACCGAGCCGAAGCCGCCACCATCGACGCCCCCACCACGGCCTCCGAGACGGCGCAGGATGCTCTACCGCCTGCGCGTCCTGCGCCACGACCCGACCGCCGCGCTCGGCTTCATCCTCGTCGTCGTGCTGGCGTACATGGTCGTCGCCCCTCTCGTCGCGGTGCTGTCGGACGCCTTCCGGCTCCAGTACGGCGACCAGGCGCACGCGGGGCAGCAACCCGGCGAGTGGACCGGCTACTACCTGTGGCGGGTGTTCCGCTCGCAGGTGAGCGACCTGCTGTTCTGGGAGCCGCTGCTCAACACGCTGGTCATCTCGCTGGGCACGGTCGTGTTCGCGCTGGTCGTGGGCGGCGGCATGGCCTGGATGGTGACCCGTACCAACGTGCCGGGACGCACGTGGCTGGCCGGGGCGCTCGTGGTCCCGTACATGCTGCCCTCGTGGACCTTCTCGCTCGCCTGGCTCACCCTGTTCAAGAACGACCGGGCCGGCGGGCAGGCCGGCGTGCTGCAGGCCCAGGGGATCGCGACGCCGGACTGGCTCGCCTACGGGCCGCTGCCGATCGTCATCACGCTCGGCCTGCACTACTACCCCTTCGTCTTCCTGCTGGTCGGCAACGCGCTGCGGCGCATCGACGCGCAACTGGAGGACTCGGCCCGCATCCTGGGCGCGCCCCGCCGGGTGGTCATCCGCAGGATCGTCGCCCCGCTGATGCTGCCCGCGCTGTCGTCGGCCGTGCTGCTGGTCGTCGGGCGGGTGCTCGGCACGTTCGGCACGCCGTACGTGCTGGGACTGCCGGCCGACTACCGGGTGCTCTCCACCGGCCTGTACCAGTCGATCCGTGACCGCAGCACCGGGGTCGCCTCGGTGCTGACCGCCGTCATCGTGCTCATCGGCGTACTGATCGTCCTCACCGACGCACGGCTGTTGCGCGAGCACCGCCGGTTCGTCACCGTGGGCGGCAAGGGCGCCATGGACCGGCTGAGCGATCTGCGCAGATGGCGCTGGCCCGCCTTCGCGCTGGGCGGGGTCGTCTTCGTGGCGAGCGTCCTGGTGCCGATCCTGACGCTGCTCCTGTCGTCGCTCACCCGGACCCCGATGGACCTGTCGACCTTCACCCTGAGCTACTGGTTCGCCGAGAGCCTGCCCGGGGCGGTCGGGTTCCCGCACGGCGTCTTCCGCGGCGCCGAACTGTGGACCGCGGCCTGGAACTCGCTGCGCATCGTCGGCATCGCCTCGCTGATCTGCGCCGTCGCCGGGCTGCTCATCGGGTACGTGGTGGTGCGCGGCTCGGCGCCCCGCGTCGCCGCGTTCCTGCGGCAGGTCTCGTTCCTGCCCTACCTCATCCCCGGCATCGCGTTCGCGGCCGCGTCGCTGTCGCTGTTCGCGGTCGCCCGCGGCCCGGTGCCCGCCCTGTACGGGACCACGTTCCTGCTCATCCTCGTCATGGCGGTGACACATCTGCCCTACAGCTCCCGCTCCGGCATCGCGGCGATGACGCAACTCGGCCGCGAACCGGAAGAGGCCGCCCAGATCGCCGGCGCCTCCTGGTGGCAACGCATGCGGCGGATCGTCTTCCCCATCCAGAAGGGGGCGCTGGTCACCGGGATCGTGCTCCCGTTCATCTCCGGGCTCAAGGAGCTGAGCATCGTGATCATGCTGACCACGACCGGCACGGAACTTCTCACCACGCTGTCGATCGGCCTGGTCGACTACGGCTACACCCAGCTCGCCAATGCGGTCGTGCTCGTGATCGCGCTCGTCTCCTTCACCATGACGTACCTGACCCAGAGGCTGACCAAGAGCAGTCTCGCGTCCGGCCTGGGAGGATAGATGCCCACCATCGTCCTGAGCGGAATCGCCAAGCGCTACGGCGGCGGCGACCACGCGGTCAAGAACCTCGACCTGGTCGTCCCGGACGGCGCCTTCATGTGCCTGCTGGGCCCGTCAGGGTGCGGCAAGACCACCACCCTGCGCATGATCGCCGGACTGGAGCAGCCGACGGCCGGCTCCATCACCGTCGGCGACCGCGTCCTCGACTCCGTGGAGAAGGGCCTGTACGTCCCGCCGGAGAAACGCGGGATGGGACTGGTCTTCCAGAGTTACGCCCTGTGGCCGCACCTGTCGGTACGCGCGAACGTGGAGTTCGGGCTGCGCATGCGCAAGGTGCCCGCGCCGGAACGCCGCTCCCGCGCCGAGGCGGCGCTGGAGATGGTGCACGTCTCCGACGCGATGGACCGCTACCCCTCGCAGCTTTCCGGCGGCCAGCAGCAGCGGGTCGCGCTGGCCCGCATGCTCGCCGTCGACCCGGCGGTGCTGCTGCTCGACGAGCCGCTGTCCAACCTCGACGCCCGGCTGCGGCTGGAGATGCGCGCCGAGCTCAAGCGCATCCACGAGGAGTCGGGGGCGACGATCGTCTTCGTCACCCACGACCAGCTGGAGGCGCTGACCATGGCCACCCACGTGGCGGTCATGAACCAGGGCGAGCTCCAGCAGCTCGCGCCCCCCATGGAGGTGTACGCCCGCCCGGCCAACCGGTTCGTCGCCGAGTTCGTCGGCAGCCCGGCGATGGCCCTCGTCGACGTCGGCCCGGCGCCGGCCGGGCTGGGGCGCTCCTTGCTGGCGCACAGCCGCGAGAGGCATGGGGCCGGCGGCCCGGCCGCGTTCGGCATCCGCCCGGAGGCGCTGCGCCTCGGCACGCCGCCCCCCGGCGCCTGGTCCGAACCCGCCACCGTCGAGGCCGTGCTCCCGGCCGGCGCCTCCTGGACGGTACGGCTGCGCGTCCTGGACACCGAGCTGTTCGCCGTCACCCACAGCCCCGTCGAGGCGGCGCCCGGCGACACCGTCACCTGCTGGACCGATCAGCTCCACCTGTTCGGCGCCGACGGCCTGCGCATCCAGGACCGGGACACGGCGGAGGCCCGCGCATGATCGTGCCCGAGGCCCTGCTGCTCGACTTCGGCGGCGTGGTGGCCGAGACCGTCAAACGCCCGGCGTGGGCCGCCGAGCTGGCCGCCGAGGTGCACGCGATGCTGGAGCGCGCCGGGTTCGGCGGGTTGAGCGTCGCCGAGATCGAGACCGACATCCGCGCGGGCGCCCGGGCCGACTCCTGCTGGAAGGACTCCACCTCCCGGCAGTACGCCCCGGCGGAGATGACGCATCGCCGCTTCTGGGCGGAGTTCGTCGCGACCGACTGGCCGGAGCAGGCCCGCGAACTGGTGACCGTGGAGGCGAGCCCGCTATGCCGCCTGATGGGCGAACGGCGCCGCGAGCGCACGCTCCGCCCCGGCGTCAAGGAGCTCCTGGCCGCCTGCTGGGAGCGCGGCGTGCGACCGGCCGTGGTGAGCAACGCCCTGTGCGGCCTGGTGCACCGGGACTTCCTGGCCCGCGAGGGCCTGGCGGGGCAGCTCGCCGTGCAGGTCTACAGCGACGAAGCCGGGGTGCGCAAGCCGAACCCTGAGCTGATCCACATCGCCTGCCGGGCCCTGGGCGTGGCGCCCGGACGGGTCTGGTACGTCGGGGACAACCACGACCGTGACGTCGTCTGCGGCGTCCGTGCCGGAGCCGGTGCGACGGTGCTGATGCGGTCGCGCAGCACGGAGAAGATCCCCTACCAGGTGCGGCAGACCCCGCACGCCACCGTCGACGACCCCATCGGCCTGCTGAGACTGCTGGAGAACACATGGACCTGACCACCTCACGCGCTCTGGCCGCCATCGCGGCGGAGGCCGCCAGGGCCGTCGGCGACCGCCTGCGCACGGCATTCCGGTCCAGCCCGGAGGTGGCGACCAAACGCGACTTCCACGACCCCGTGACCGAGCACGACAAGGCGGCCGAGGAGGAGATCCGCGAGGTGCTGGCCCGTCGCTGCCCGGACAGCGTCGTGGTGGGCGAGGAGGGCGGCACCCGGGGATCAGGAGCGATCAGCTGGTACGTCGACCCGATCGACGGCACCGCCAACTTCGCCGCCGGCCTCCCGTTCTTCTGCACCTCGATCGGCGCGGTCGTGGACGGCGAGGTGGTGGCGGGCGTCGTGTACGACCCGGTCCGAGACGACGAGTTCACCGCCTGGCTGGGCGGCGCGGAGTGCAACGGCGAGCCGATCCGCAGCGCCGGGGCGCGCACCGACCGGGAGGCCGTCCTGCTGTCCAGCTACCCGACCCCGCGCGACCTGGCCGAGGAGGGGGAGGAGGCGCTGCATCGCTTCGCCCGCATGGTCAACGCCTTCGCCAGCACCCGCCGCCCCGGCAGCGCCGCGCTCAAGCTCGCGCACGTCGCCGCGGGCTGGTCCGACGTCGCCTACGGCACGCACGTCAACGCCTGGGACGTCGCCGCCGGCTCCCTTCTGGTACGGCAGGCGGGCGGCACCTACCTGCCCCTGTCGGGCAGCGTCTTCACCCCGGGCGGCTACCTGGCCTGCGTCGGCGGCTTCGACCTCGACGGCTCGGTCATGGCCGAGGTCGCCGCAGCCGGGAGGCAGCCGTGATCCGCTGGATCGTCACCGACCTCGACGGCACCCTGGTCGGCCGCGACCTGGCCATGGTGCCCGCGAGCCGCGACGCCCTGCGCCGTTTCCGCGCGGCGGGCGGGCAGGTCGTCATCGCCACCGGACGCATGGAGCGCTCTGCCCTTCCGTACTACGAAGAGCTCGCTCTCGACGGCCCGGCCATCCTCTACAACGGCGCCCGCACCGTCGACCTGGCCACCGGCACGGTGGTGCGCTCACGCTGCCTGCCGGCCGCCGCGTGGAAGGCGCTGATCGACGTCTTCGACGACGTCACCCCGGGGGCGTACCCCGTGGTGTTCTCCGGCGGCCGGGCCTACGCCGTGGACGACGTGCCCGAACTGCGGGACTACGCCCGGCGCGACCGCATCGAGCTGGCCGACCCCGGCTCCTGGACGGCGCTGCCGGCCGACGAGGTCACCAAGTGCATGCTGATCGGCGACCGGCTGCCCCGCGTGCGTGTCGCGGGGACGACCACGGTGCTGTCCGAGGACACGTACCTGGAGATCCTTCCGCAGGGGGTGAGCAAGGGCCTGGCCCTGCGTGAGCTGGCCGAGGAGCGGGGCGTGGCGACGGCGGAGATCGCCGCCGTCGGCGACAACCCGAACGACCTCGACATGATCGAGCTCGCCGGGATCGGCGCGGCGGTGGGTGACGGCCACCCCGCCGTCCGCTCCGCCGCCGACGTGGTCGTCCGTCCGTGCGCGGACGGTGCGGTGGCGCAGCTCGTGGAGCTGGCCTTCCAACGCAACGGCTGGTCGTGAGGGAGACACATCGACGACGCGCTCGCCGGACTGTGGGCGTGCCGCGCGTCAGGCCGGCGCCGGGCCGGCCGGTGCCGCCAGGTGCGTGGGCTCGTCGCGGTGGAAGATCGCCAGGAGGCCGAACCAGACCAGGATCATGATCCCGGCCGGGCGCAGGAACTCCTCGGCGAGAACGGTGCCGACGAAGGAGTAGCCGGCGAGCCAGACGCCGGTGACGACGCCGACCACCCGGACCGGCCAGGAACGGCTGACCACGGAGCTCGCCACGATCCAGACCCCGGCGAGGACGTGGCCGCCGAGCCTGACCGCCCAGGCCGTGTCGTACTCGACCCCGTTGATCATGAGGATGCCGGCGAGCACGTCGAGCGCCACCCAGCCGTAGCCTGCTGCTTTGGCCCAGGGCGCCGCCTCCAGGCGCGAGACCAGAAAGAGGATCGAGAGGTGGAAGAAGACGCCCAGGTATTCTCCCCACGCGACGTCCGGGTCGGTGAAGAAGGCGATCACGGCTGGGAGGAACAGCACGAGGGGGAGTAGCGCCACGAGGCGCAGGCTGGCGTAGTGCCGCCGAGGATCGAGCATCAGGGAAGTCCTTGCACATCGAAGTATGTGGTCGGGACGAACACTAGGAAGTAGACTGTTGATATGTCAACACTTGGCCCGGGTGAGGCGACCGAGCTGTGGCTGCGGTGGAAGCGCGCCCATGAGCTGGTCCGCGCCGCCGTCATCGCCGAAACCACGGCGGCGTCCGGAGTCTCCGAGCCCGAACTGGGCGTCCTGGTCTGCCTGCACGAGTCCGGCGGCAGCCTGCGGCAGAACGCCCTCGCCGCCACCCTCGGCTGGGATCGGACGCGGCTGTCGCACCTGCTGACCCGGATGGCCGACCGCGGCTACGTGGCCCGCGACAAAGTTCCGAACGGGGTGGAGGTCACGCTGTGCCCGGCAGGCAGGCGCGTCATCGACACGACGTTGCCGACGCTGGAAACGGCCACCCGATGCCACCTGCTGGACCGGCTCGGCCCGGACGACGCCAAGACGCTCAAGGCTCTCATCGACCGCCTCCTGTCGAGCGAAGAGGCGGCGGCGGAGACCAGCGCCGGGTAGGGGAAGTGTCCTCGCCCATCAAACCGGGTCGCGCGCCCGATTCAAACCAAGCCGGTCGTCCGGGGTGTTGCCGTGACGTGCCCTCAGGCTCGTCCGGGCCCAGGAGGGAGCCACCGGGCCGGCCGCGCCGAGCCGCCGAACCAGGCAGCGGAAGAGGGGGCCACCAGGAGAACCACGGCTGCCACGGTCTTAGAAATCTACAATGTAAAGGCGTCGGGTAGTTGCAAATCCACCGCCCACCACAAACAAACGGGCTTCGCCCGTACATTCTCCAACCAACCGAGCCCTTCCGTTGCACGGCGGGTTCGGCTGTCTCTACGCCGTGCAACGACCGCTGCCACCGCCGGGGAGATGGGGCACGCGCTCAGAACCGGTAGCGGAGAATGCGTGCCCCTTGCCGAGACAAGGCCGTGCTGCGGGCGGTGAGACGGGTCAGCTCGCGCAGGGGTTGCGGGAACCGGGCTGTTTCCGGAGCGCGGGTGAGGATCTGCTCCTCGATCAGCTCGAGGCCGGCGTCCCAGGACTCGGGTTCGTGTGGGTCGTCGAAGCCCTGGGCGGCTTTGATGCCGAGCGCCTTGATGGTCGGGTGGTACTTCATGGCCCAGGCGGCGAAGCGGGTGTAGCCGTTGAGCGCGAGTTCGCCCGCAGGGAAGTGGCCGGTCAGCGCGCGGGTCATCGTTCGGAAGGAGTCGCCGGGCATGAAGGGGAGCAGCCCTTCGGCGACGATCATCGCCGGCCGGTCACCGGGGATGGCTGTGAGCCAGTCGGAGCCGGTGAGGTCGGCTCCGACCAGGTGGGAACGGCCGGGCAGGCATTCGGATCGCAGGTCCACCACTTCCGGGAAGTCGATGTCGTACCAGTCGACGCCGGGCGGGGGATCGCAGCGGAACATCCTGGTGTCCAGGCCGCAGCCCAGGTCGAGCACCACACATCCGGGATGAGCGGCGACGTAGGCGCGGACGTCGTCGTCGAGCTTCTTGGCGCGCAGTGCCGTGGTGAGGACGAGGTTGGGCTTGACTTTCAGCTTGCCGAAGTCGTAGTCGATTCTGCGGGCCAGTTCGGCGGAGAGCGTGTCGCCGAGGATGGGGCTGGGCCGCCCGGCGTCCAGGGCTCTGGCGTGGAGCGTGAGCAGCAGCGTTTCCTGGATCAGCCCGAGCTTGGGTTGCCAGCGGTGCATGGGGGTTCCTTAACGGCGTAGCGGATGACGGGCTGCGAGGTTCTGTAGCCACGTCAGGGAGTCGTGGGCGGCTTTGATGCGCTCGGTGCGGTGTCCCTCGCCGCCCGCGATGTCGAGTCCTTCGTCGGCGATCTCGCCGAACGCGCTCAGGCTTTCGAGTTTGCGCTGGATGACCTTCTGCCAGGCGTCGTCTTCGATGCGGTAGTAGGAGACGCGGTCGCCGGGTCTTCTCACCTTCTTGACCAGGCCGATGGCCGTGAGGAAGCGCATGTTCGAGGTGAGTGAGGCCCGGCTGGCCTGGATCACGTCCGCGATCTGGCCGGCGGATTGCTCGGCCGGATCGCAGATCATGAGCCAGCCGAGGATGCGTCCGGTGATGGGCGGCAGCCCCCACTCTTCGACGCAGAAGGCGGCTACCCGTTCCACCCAGCGGAGCAGCCGGTCCTGCTGTTCCTCAGTGCTCATGGTCGCGTCCTCCGTTGTTGATCGTGTGCCGGTTCACTGTGTCATGGCGGCCACCGACTCGTAGGTCGGTGTCGGGGTGATGTCCGCGAGCCGGGTTCTGCGCAGGTAGAGGTCGAACCAGTCGATTGCGAGCGCCATCGCCTCTTCCAGGCCGGGGCCGGTGTAGAGCCCGAGCACGTCGTAGGGGAGCACTGCGAGCCGCTTGGGCTCGCCCGCCTTGGCGAAGGCGCTTTGCGCCTCCTCGAGCATGTGGTAGGGGTCCCAGCCGCCGTTGGCGATCATCAGTAGCGGCGTCGGCGTGAGCCGGTGGATGAGGTTCTCCGGTGCGAAGGTGAGCAGGTGCTCGGCTGAGTCGAGGGTCTTCTCGTTGCGGTAGGTGGGAAACAGGCGGGTGGACATGTCCGGGGTGTCCTTCACGCTGTCGCCCTCCAGGGTCAGGTGCGGTACGCGAGCGCTCTGCCCGCCTTCGTAGCGCCGTTGCCAGTCCTGTTGTAGTTGGTCGCGCAGCGCGTGGACGCCGGCACGGCCCAGGAGGCGTTCCAGGTATCGCCATCCGTTCCACACGCTGGGGCTCTGTACGACGACGCACTTGATGCGCCGATCGAGCACGGCGGCTTGGGCTGCCACCGAGCCGCCGATGCTCACCCCCCACACCCCGATCCGCTCCGGCTGCACTTCGGGGCGGGTCTGCAGGTAGGACACGGCGCTGCGGAAGTCCTGCACCTGCCGTTCCGGGTAGTCCTGGCCGCGTGGTTCGCCTTCGCTGGAGCCGACCGTGCGGTAGTCGATGGCCAGCACCGCGAAGCCGGCCTTGACGAAGTGCGGGGCGAAGAACGCCAGCGCCTCTTTGACCATCACCCCGCTGTGCCCGAGCACCAGCCCGGGGACGGTGTCGCTCGTCTCGGGCAGGTAGAGATCTCCCGCGCAGCGGGTGCCGGCGCTGTTGAAGGTCACGTGTTCCATGGCTCTCCGTACTGTTGGCTAGTTATTTCAAACATGACTGAAATAGCTAGCAAAATCAATCTGGAAGGCTACGCAGGGGAGAGGTGGTGCCCGCCACTGACGCCGGCGCATCGCGGCATCAACGAGTGACAGGGAATCCGTATTGCCCGTCATACACGCCGGGCCGCAGGCGCGTCCGCCCAGCTCGACGCTCGCCGGAGCGGGGCCGAATCTGTGTGAGCTGTCACATCAGCTCGGTGGCTCAGTTCTGTGGGCATCAGGACCGAGGCGTACGGGCCAGCGCCACCTCATCCCGCGAAGCGCACTACAAGCCCTGGGGCGCTGGCACTTGTCATCGACAGAACCGGCCGCCCTTTAGTTGTGCTTGTCGCCGTGGTGATCGGCCAAACGGGTGAGCAGGTTGATCAGGTTCTGCCGGTCGGCCGCGGACAGCGGGGCGAGGTATTCGTCCTGGGCGGCGGCGAGCAGCCGGTCAAGGTCGGCAAGTTGCCTTCGGCCTGCCGGGGTGATGGTGATGATGTTGCGGCGGCGGTCTTCCGGGTCGGGTGCGCGCTCGAGGAGTTGCCGTTCGGCGAGGTCGTTGACGGTCGCCACCATGTCGCTGCGATCGATGCCGGTGCGGCGGCCGAGGGCGGCCTGGCTGGCCGGGCCGTACTCCTCCAGGGTGGCAAGCAGGGAGTAGTGGTGGCGCCGGATGCCGGCCTGGGCGAACGCCCGATCCACGATCCGGTTGGCGATCAATGCCGCACCGTAGGTCAGCCTGCTCGGCAGCGCGCGCAGCCGCTCCGGCGGCGGCCCCTCGGGAGTGTCCACGAGCCAAATCTAGCAAATTGTTGGCAGGACCCACGACTATATGTAATGTTGGCCAAACCAACGTTGGTCTCACCCATGTTGGCTTGGCCAACATTTGTCTTCATGGCGCTGAGGAGCTCAGACATGACCACCATCGCACAGCCGGCCAGGCCCGCCTTCGGCCCCCAGGTCATCGGCCAGACCGAGAAGGCTCTCAACACCCTCTTGGAGCGACAGCTGGCCGGGACCAGCATCACCGAACCCCAGTGGGTGACGCTGACGCTGACCGTGGTCAGCGACGGAACTCTGTCCGGCGATGCTCTGGCCGAGCGAATCTCCCACTCCTTGAAGGTCGACCAGGCCACGGCACACCAGCGCATCGTCGAACTGACGGCCGCGAACCTGGTCCGCACCAGCCAGGACGGCATCGTCGAAGCGACCGAGGACGGCAAGGCCCAGTGGAACCAGGTCCGCGCCGCCATCGCCCGGATCACCGAAAAGCTGTGGGGCGACCTGCCGGAGGAGGAATTGGCCACCGCCGGCCGCGTCCTGAACACCGTCCTGTCCCGCGCGAACACGCTGCTGTCCGCCGCCTGAGATCCGCTCCAGCGCACCCGCCACGTCGCTGGACGGCGCTCGGCACCGTGGCCACCGGCCACACCTCAACCTTCAACCACCAGACAAGGAGATTCCGTTGAGTACCGATGTCGGTACGGCGGCCGCACCGCGGGCGACCCGAAGAGAATGGCTGGGGCTGGCGGTCCTCGCGCTTCCCACCATGTTGATCGCCATGGACCTGACCGTCCTGCATCTGGCACTGCCCGCCCTCACCGCCGACCTGCGGCCCAGCAACGCCGAATTGCTGTGGATCGTGGACATCTACGGGTTCCTCACCGCCGGCTTCCTCATCACCATGGGCGCGATCGGGGACAGGATCGGCCGCCGGCGGCTGCTGATGATCGGCGCGTTCGCGTTCGGGGTGGCCTCGGTGCTCTCGGCATTCGCGGTCAACGCGGCGATGCTCATCGCCGCCCGGGCGCTCCTCGGCCTCGCGGGCGCCACACTGATGCCTTCCACGCTCTCCCTGATCCGGATCATGTTCACCGACCCCAAGCAGCGAGGTGCCGCGATCGGGGCCTGGACCGGCTTCTTCGGCCTCGGCACGGTCATCGGGCCCCTGGTCGGCGGTACGTTCCTTGAGCTGTTCCAGTGGGGCTCGGTCTTCCTGCTCGGCGTCCCGATCATGCTGCTGCTGATCGGGTTCGGCCCGATCGTGCTGCCGGAGTACCGGGACGAGTCGGTCTCCCGCCCGGACTTCATCAGCGCGATCATGTCCATCGTCGGCGTCCTTGCCCTGATCTTCGGTCTCAAGCGGATCGCCGAGGACGGCCTGCGCCCGGAGTCGGGCATCGCCATCGTCGCCGGCCTGGCGCTGGGGGCGCTCTTCATCTCTCGCCAGCGGCGGATCGAGCAGCCACTGGTTGACCTCTCGCTGTTCCAGAACAAACTGTTCGGATCGGCCCTTGGCATGCTCGTCCTGGGGACCCTGATCTCCGGGGGCTCGCAGTTCTTTGTCCTGCAGTACCTGCAGCTGGTGTGCGAGCTGTCCCCGATCGAGGCCGGGCTCTGGTCGATGCCCACCACCATCGCGGTCATGATCGGCGCCATGGGGGCCCCTGCCCTGGCGAGCCGCATGAAGCTGAGCACGCTGCTCGCCGGCGGCCTGGTGGTCGCGGCGCTCGGCATGGTGGTGCTGGCCCAGCTCAGTGGTCCCTCCGGCCTGTATGTCGCAGTGATAGGCGCGGCCGTCATCGGACTCGGGCTCGGGCCGATGATCTCGCTGGGCACCGGGCTGATCGTGGGAGCCGCACCGCCCGAGCGGGCCGGTGCCGCCTCTGCGATCGCCTCGACCGGCACCGACCTCGGCGCCTCGATGGGCATCGCCGTGATCGGCAGCATCGGCTTCGTGGTGTACCGGGCGAACCTGACCGGCAAGCTCCCCGAGGGGCTGCCCGACGCCGTCGTCAAGACGGCCGAGGACACCCTGGCCGCCGCGGTCGACGCCGCCCGCACATTGCCGGTCGGCGACGGAGCCCGGCTGTTGTCGGTGGCCCGTGAGGCATTTGTGTACGGCCTGCAGGCGACCGCGGTCGTCGGTGCGGTGCTCGCTGCCCTGCTGGCTGTAGCCGCCGTGATCCTGCTGCGCGACGCGCGGATGCCGGCCCCTCCGTCGCCCGCGGAAACCAGCGACCAGACGAACCTCCTTCGAGAAGGCACATGAGTGACATGCCTGAAAGGCGGATGATTGACATGCTGCATACGAACGCAGCGGTCGACCGGCGCGACCTGGTGAGCCTGCGCGAGCTGATCCGGGGGCGTACGCTCCACCCCGGTGACGAGGGCTTCGAGGAGGCCGGCTCCGGCTGGTTGCTGACGGTCGAGCACCGGCCCGCGGTGGTCGTGGTCGCCGCGGACGCCGATGACGTGGCCGCCGCCGTCCGGTTCGCGGCGGAGGCAGGGTTCCCGGTTGCGGTGCAGTCGACCGGGCACGGCAAGTCGGTGCCGGCGGACGGCGCCGTGTTCATCGCCACCGGACAGCTGCGCGAGCTGTCGGTGGACCCGCGTGCCCGCACGGCACGGATCGGAGCCGGCCTGCGGTGGGGCGAGGTGCTCGCCGCGGCGGCCGAGCACGGTCTCGCGCCGCTGTGCGGCTCATCCGCTCAGGTCGGGGTGATGGGCTACCTGACCGGTGGCGGGCTCCCGCTGACCGGCCGCACGTACGGCTTCGCCGCCGACCACGTCCGCTCGCTCGACATCGTCACCGCCGACGGCCTGCTGCGCACGGTTTCGCCTGCCCAGGAGCCCGACCTGTTCTGGGCGGTGCGGGGCGGCAAGAGCAATTTCGGTGTCGTGGTCGCGGCCGAGATCGAGTTGCTGCCGCTGCGCACCGTCTACGGCGGTGAGCTCTGGTATCCGGGGGAGGATCCCACGCACGCCGCCCACGTGCTCGGCTCCTATTTGGCCTGGGCCAAGGAGCAGCCGGAGGAGATGTCGTCCTCGGTGACACTGATGCGCCTGCCTGATGCGCCGCAACTGCCCGAGGAGTTCCGCGGCCGCTCGTTCATACAGATCCGGGTGGTCTACACCGGGGGCGAGGAGCAAGGCGCGCGGCTGGTGGAGCCGTTGCGCGCGCTCGGCCCGGAAGACAAGGACAACTGCGCCGCGCTGCCGTACACGCAGATCACCGAGATCTATCAGGATCCCAGGAACCCGGTCTCGGCGCACCTGCGCAGCGCATTGCTCCGCGAACTCGACGACGAGGCCGTGGCCGAGTTGGTCTCGTTCATCGACCCGTCGAATTCCGGGGGCCCGTTCCCCGGCATCGAGCTACGTCACCTGGGCGGGGCGCTGAACCGGCTGCCCGGCCGCCCGCACGCGGTCAGCACCCAGGGCGCGGCCTTCCACCTGTGGCTGCGGATGCCGGCGCCTGCCGAGCGAGCCGAGGCGGCGCGCACGGCCGCCGACGAGGTGCTGGAACGGCTCCGGCCGTGGGACACCGGCGCCATGCTCCCGGGGTTCCTGTTCGACCACGACTCCGCTCCCGAGCGGGTCAGGCGCGCCTACACCGAGGCGAGCCACCAGCGGCTGAGCACGCTGAAGGCGACTTACGACCCGAACCAGCTCTTCCGCATCAACCACAACATCCCGCCGTCGGGTCCCGGCACTTCCTGACGCAGAGCGTCTCCGTCACCGGTGGCGGCGCGCACCGCCACCACGAGCACGGTCGCCACCCCGTCACCGCCCCGTCGCCGCCGGTGATCGCTCAGCAACTCTTCATGTCCGTCCGGTCGGAAAGGCCTCTTCATGAACATCGACCAGTCTCCTGTGCAGCCAACCGCCACCCCGGTCGGTACGCCGCCGCCCTTCGACCCGGAGCTCGACGCCGCGCTGACCGTGCTGCGCCGGCAGATCCCCACCACGGTCCCGTCCCTGGACATGATCCCGGCACTTCGGCGGCAGGCCGCGGAATGGGCCCCGCCTCCCAGCAACGAGCAGATCAGCCGGGACGGCGCCTTCGTCGTCACGGAGCGGACCGCTCCTGGTCCCGCTGACGCACCCGAGATCCCCCTGCTGATCTGCCGGCCCGCCGAGGCCGCCACCCCGGTAGCCGCCGTGTACTACATCCACGGCGGAGGGATGATCGGCGGAACCCACCGTATGATCGGCGTGGACCCCCTCCTGGACATGGCGACGGAGTTGGGCCTGGCCGTGGTGTCGGTGGACTACCGGCTCGCCCCCGAGCACCCGCATCCCGCCCCCGTGGAGGACTGCTACGCCGGCCTGCTCTGGACCGTGGAACACGCCGCAGACCTCGGCATCGACCCATCTCGTCTCCTGGTGGCAGGGCCCAGCGCGGGCGGTGGTCTCGCCGCGGCAGTGGTCCTGCTGGCCCGCGATCGGAAGGGACCGGCGCTGGCCGGTCAGCTGTTGAACTGCCCCATGCTCGACGACCGCAACAACACCCCGTCCTCACTTCAGATGGCCGGCATCGACGTCTGGGACCACGCACGCAACGAGATGGGCTGGACCGCGCTGCTCGGCGAGCAGCGCGGCGGTCTCGACGTGTCCCCCCACGCCGCCCCGGCCCGCGCCACCGACCTGTCCGGGCTGCCCCCTGCGTTCATCGACGTCGGCTCCGCCGAAACCTTCCGGGACGAGGGGGTCACCTACGCCACCCGCATCTGGCAAGCCGGCGGCAAGGCTGAACTGCACGTCTGGCCGGGCGGCTTCCACGGGTTCGATGTGATGGTCCCCCAAGCCGTGCTCTCCCAGGATGCGAAGACGGCACGGCTGCGCTGGCTACGCCGCACGCTCGCCCTGTGACAACCCTCGCCGAGGCGGACGTAGTGGCTGAGACCGGTCTGCCGTCCTTTCAGCAGGGTCCGCTGGGTCGGCGGGGTGGGGCTGGTCAGGGTTTGCCGGGGGATTCGGGCCAGCCGTGTTCGAGAAGGTCGAAGATGGCGTTGAGCGCGGCCAGGGGGTCGGGTTCGGTGCCTGCGAGTTCGGGGATCTCCAGGACGTAGCGGGCCAGCGCGCGGATGGTCATGTCGGAGGGGTCGCGGCCGCTCTCGGTGGCGATCGCCTCGGCGAGGGCTTCTTCGCAGGCGATCCAGAGCTTGCGTGAGTATTCCCGCAGGGCGGGCGTGTTGACGATCAGGTCGCGTTTGTGCCGTAGTTCGGGTGGGAGGTCGTCGGTGAAGGGGCCTCGGGCTGCCATGCTGCGGCGCAGGGCTTCCAGTACGGACTGGCCGGGGGGCCGGTCGTGGACCGCGGCGGTCAGCCAGAGGCGTCGTTCGGAGCCGTCGTCGAAGATCAGTGCTTCTTTGCCGTCGGGTACGTGCGCGAACAGGGTGGCGATGGAGACGTCTGCTTCGTCGGCGATCTGGGCGACGGTGACGCCGTCGTAGCCGTGCTCGCTGAAGAGCCGGAGTGCGGCCTCCGACAGTGCCTGGCGGGTCTGTGCCTTCTTGCGCTCGCGGCGTCCCATCGTCGTCGGCATGTCTCCATCGTACCGTAACCTGAAACGCCTCTGAATCTATAATGGTTATAGTTTCAGAGTCAGTTCAGGTTTTCGCGAACGGAGATGTGTCATGGCAATCCCCGCAACCGCCGGCCCGCCGGCGACCGCGTCCACGCGCCGCATGTGGGCGATCCTGGGGCTGGTGCTGCTCGCCGACGCCCTCGACATGATCGACGCCACGGTCACCAACATCGCCGCGCCCACGATCGCCGCCGAACTGCACGGCGGCGAGGGCCTGATCAAGTGGCTCGGGTCGGCGTACATGCTCGCCATGGGCGTCCTGCTCGTGGTCGGCGGGCGGCTGGGCGACAAGTACGGCCAGCGCAGGCTGTTTCTCGTGGGCATGAGCGGCTTCACGATCGCCTCGGCCGTGGCGGGACTCTCGCCCGACCCCGCCCTGCTGATCCTGGCCCGTGGCGCACAAGGCGCGTTCGGCGCGCTGCTGATCCCGCAAGGCATGGCGATCATGACGAAGACGTTCTCGCGTGACATGCTCACCAAGGCGTTCGCGTTGTTCGGGCCCCTGCTGGGGGCCGCCTCGGTCGGCGGCCCTATCCTGGCCGGGTTCGTGATCGACGCCGACCTCGCCGGGTTGTCGTGGCGCCCGATCTTCCTGGTCAACCTGGTGCTCGGCGGCCTCGGCCTGGTCCTGGCCGTCCGGCTGCTGCCGCACGACGACGGCGACGCCGCCACCGGCGTGGACGGGGTGGGCTCCGGGCTGCTCGCCGCCGCCATGTTCGGGCTGCTCCTGGGGCTGGTCGAGGGGTCGGACAACGGCTGGACCGCCGTCCCGATCCTCTCGGTCGCCGCCGGCCTGGTGTTCCTGGCCGCCTTCGCCCGCCGCCAGCGCACCGCTGCAGACCCGCTGCTCAAGCCGTCCCTGCTGCGCAACCGCGGCTTCAGCTCCGGGCTGCTCGTCGGCCTGATCGTCTTCGCGGCCACCACCGGGCTGGTCTACGTCCTGTCGCTGTTCATGCAGCAGGAGCTGCACGCCTCGGCCCGGGACGCCTCCCTGGGGCTGTTGCCGATGACCGTCGGCATCATCGTGGCCTCGGGGGCGTGCATGGCGCTGATCAGGAGGCTGGGGCGTACGCTCATCTTCTTCGGCCTGGCCGTCATCCTGGCCGGCTGCGGCTGGCTGCTCGTCCTGGTCGCGGCCTCGGGCACGGACCTGAGCCTGTGGGCCCTCTCGCCGGCTGTCTTCCTCACGGGCCTGGGGATGGGCGCCTGCTACGGCACGATCTTCGACGTCGCGATCGGCGACATCGATCCCGGCGAGGCCGGCAGCGCCAGCGGTTCCCTGTCGGCGATCCAGCAACTGGCGGCCGGGGCCGGCTCGGCCGCCGTCACGTCGGTCTTCTTCCAGGCGGCCGGCTCCGGCTTCGGCTCCGCCATGACGGCCAGCCTCGTCGTCGTCGTGGCCCTGACCGCCGTCACCGTCCCGGCCGTGACCCTGATGCCCAGACGAGCGCCGGCTGAACTCCAGCACTGACCCAGACGCGATCAACGTAAGGAGCCCGGACGGTGTCCTTCCTCCACAGCCCTGCCCCCTGGGACGTACGGCGCCTGCCACGTGCCGAGGGCAAGAACTTCCTCGTCACGGGCGGCAACGCGGGCATCGGCTACTTCGTCGCCGAACAAATGGCCGGCACCGGCGCCACGGTCGTCCTCGCCTGCCGTGACACCGCCAAGGCCGAGGCCGCGCGGGTCTCGATCCGCGCCCGCGTCCCGGGTGCGCGCGTCCGTCACATCCGCCTGGATCTCGCCGACCTCCCCTCGCTCAAGGCCTGCGCGGACGCCCTGGCGCTGGAGAGGCTGGACGCGGTCGTCTGCAACGCCGGCGTGCTGCTCGACGAGCCGCCACGGCGCGAGAGCGGGGACGGCAACGAGCTGATGTTCGCCACCAACCATCTGGGGCACTTCGCGCTGATCTCGTGGCTCGCACCCCTGCTTGCGGCTGCACCCGCCGGCCGCGTCGTCACCACAGGCAGCTTCACGGCGAAATCCGAGAGCCTGGACCTCGACGATCTCCAGAGCATGCGCGACTACCGGCCGAAGCGCACCTACGTACGGTCCAAGCTCGCGCAGATGCTCTTCGGCTTCGAACTCGACCGCCGCCTGCGCGCCGCCGGCAGCACGACGCTGAGCGTGGTCACCCACCCCGGCGGCGCGCTCGACTCCCTCACCCCCTCACGTCCGCCGGTCCGCGTCCGAACGGTCGGCGAACGACTGCGCGGCCTGCCGGCCGGTCTGCTCTTGCAGAGCAAGGAGGCCGCCGCCTGGCCCGCCGTCCGGGCCGTCCTCGACCCGTCCGTACGCGGTGGCCAGCTCTGGGGGCCTCGGGTGTTCGGGATCCGTGGCCTGCCTACCCTCGAACCCGTCCGAGGTCACCTGGCCGACCCCGTACTGGCGGCGCGTCTGTGGGCCGCGTCCGCCGACCTGACCGACCTCGACCCGGGCGCGAACCTGAGCTGAGGAGACAGTCATTTCGGTGGTTCCGTCCGAAGTCCTCGGGTTCTTCTCGCAACCCCGCGCACTGTGGACGCCTCCTCACGTCACGCCGGAGGCCCGGGGTTCTGGTGCGGCGGCGTTGCGGGTGGCGGAGGCGGGGAGGCTGGCGGTGACCGAGAAGCCGCCCTCGCCGTCGTGTCCCGCGCTGAAGGTGCCGCCGAGCAGGGTCACCCGGCGGTCGAGCCCGGTCAGGCCCATTCCTGAGCCGGCTCTGGTCAGCGAGGGATCGGCGCTCCGCCGGGGCGGCGCGTTGCGTACCTCGACGTCGGCCCGGTCGCCGGGGTAGGAGATGGTGACCGTGACCGGTGCTCCGGGGGCGTGTTTGCGGGCGTTGGTCAGCGACTCCTGCACCACCCGGTAGACGGCCCGGGCCACGACGGCGGGCACCGTGTCGGGGTCGCCCTCGACGTGCAGGGCCGCGTGGTCGGCTGCCGCGAGTGCGGCGAGGTCGCCGCCGGTGTCGCTCTGGGGACGCCCGGCGGGGGCGGGCCGGGCCCCTGTGGTGACCACACGCATGAGATCACGCAGCTCGGTGAGGGTGCGCGTGCCGGCTCGCCGGATCTGCTCAGCCGCCGTACGGGCGTCGTCGTCGCGGGTGGTGACGCGGAGGGCGTCGGCGTGCAGCACGATCTCCGTGACGTGGTGGGTGACGATGTCGTGCAGGTCGGCGGCCAGGCGCTGCCGCTCTGCGGTCTCGGCGCGCTCGGCGAGCAGGCGGCGTTCGGAGTCGGCCAGCTCGGCCCGCTTGCGCAGTGATCGCACCAGCTCGTGCCGGGCCCTCAGGTACAGGGCGCCCAGCGCGGGCAGGGCGGTGGACGACAGCGCTTCGTACAGGTTTCCCCACGAGGGAGCCCAGATCGGGATCACCGGGAGCGCGAGGACGGCGGCGAAGGCGAACGCCTGGTGCCAGGGCAGCAGGGTGACCAGGAAGGACACCACGACCGGGGTTGCCACGGGTGTCGTGATCGGGCTGGTCTGCGCTGCCACCGCCTCCGGCGTCAGGCCGGCCCCGAGAGCGAGCACCGTCGTGACCACGACGGCCAGTGCTCCTACCGTCCGCGGGAGGCGGACGACCAGCGGCAAGGACGCGTTGAGCAGGAGGTTCAGGGCGAGCCCGGCGAGTGAGCCGGGGCCGCGGCCGTCCCCGCTCGTGGTGTACAGGACGATCTGGACGACGGCGCAGAGGATGGCCGCGCCGATGGCGGCCATGAGCATGATTCTTCGATCGCGGACGATGAGTTCCGGCCAGCGGGACAGTGTGTGCACAGCGGGGTACCTCGGAAGGCCGCCGTGGTGTCGCCCGTGGCGGCCGGGTGGTCGCGGGTCGTGTTCAGGCGGGCTCGTCGAGGAGTCCGGCCTGGTGGGCGAGCAGGGCCGCTTGCGTCCGGTGGGTGAGGTCGAGCTTGGCCAGGAGGCGGGAGACGTAGCTGCGGACGGTCGTCTCCGACAGGAACAGCCGCCGGGCGATCTCGGGATTGGTGAGTCCTTCACCGAGGCAGGCCAGCACCTCGCGTTCGCGCTCGGCCAGCGTGGCGATCCGCGATCGGGCGGCGTCGCGCCGCTCGTCGCCTCTGGAGGACTGGGCGATCAGTCTGCGCGCCGCGCTCGGGGACATCACGACGTTCCCGTCGGCGGCGACCTTGACCAGGTTGAGCAGCTCCTCGGCCGGGGTGGCCTTCACCAGGAAGCCCGCGGCTCCGGCCTCCAGGGCGCCGAGGACGTGCTCGTCGGAGTCGAACGTGGTGAGCGCGACAACCGCGGGCGGCGCGGCCAGCGCGGTGATCTCCTTCGTCGCAGTGATCCCGTCGACGCCCGGCATCCTGAGGTCCATCAGTACCACGTCGGGCTGGTTGCGCAGGACCTCCTCGACCGCTTCTGCCCCGTCTTGTGCCTCGCCGACCACGTCGAGCTCCGTGCTGGAGCCGAGGATGGTCTTGAGATGCCGGCGGACCATCGGGTCGTCATCGGCGAGCAGAATCCTGATCATGTCTGCTGAGTCTGCCATCCGCCCTGGCGGGCCGTGGTGCCCGGGCCCGGGCACCA
>NZ_JBEZZG010000057.1:0-33794 GCF_040639085.1 Nonomuraea sp. NPDC023979 | reverse complement strand
CAGACCGGCTCCATAAGCTCGTCGACGACACCGTCCACATCGAATCTCCCCTGGTCACGGCCGTGATCAAAATCGAAGCTAAAGATAAGGTTCGCGCTGATGTTGAAGTTCTTCGAGCTGGAGGGCCGTTTCCCACGTCGGGAGGACGTGCCGAAGGCCGCGGTGGACTACATGGCCGGCCAGGTGAAGGTCGATGCGGCCCTATTTGCCGAGTACCGCTGGTCGGGCAGCACGATCGAGTATCACCGGGCGCAGATCCGCCGGTTCCACGGCTTTCGCGAGACGACGGTCGCCGATGGGGACAAGCTGACGTTCTGGCTGGCCGACAAGATCTGTCCGGTGGAGACGTCGCGGGAGCGGTTGCGCGCCGCGCTGCTGGCCCGCTGCCGCGAGGACCGGACCGAGCCGCCCACGCCCAAGCAGATCGAGCGGCTGGCCGGCGCGGCCGAGGCACTGTTCGAGCGGGAGTTCACCGCCACCACGATGCGACGGTTCCCCATCTCGGCGGCGGCCGCGCTCGAAGACTTGATCGCGATCCCCGACCCCGACCCGGACGGCGAGGGCGAGGCCGGGGCCGGAGCGCGCAGCTTCCTGCAGGAGCTGAAGGAGGACCCGGGGCCGCTGCAGCTGGAGACGCTGCTGGCCGAGATCGTCAAGCTGGAGCGAGTCAAGGCCATCGGGTTACCGGACAACCTGTTCGAGGGGGTGTCGGAGAAGGTGGTGGAGGTGTGGCGGGCACGGGCGATGCGCATGTACCCGTCCGACTTCGCCGCCGCGCCGGAGCCGATCAGGTTGACCCTGCTGGCGGCGCTGTGCTGGGTGCGCAAGGCGGAGATGATCGACGGCCTGGTGGAGTTGCTGATCCAGCTCGTGCACAAGATCAGCGTGCGGGCCGAGAAGAAGGTCGAGAACGAGCTGAGCAGCGAGTTCCGGCGGGTGCAGGGCAAGTACGGCATCTTGGCCAGGCTCGCCCAGGCGGCGCTGGACCTGCCCGAGGAGCTCGTCCGCAAGGCGATCTACCCGGTGGTGGGCACGGCCACGCTGGCCGACATCATCGCCGAGGCCAAGGCGAATGAGAAGGAGCTCCGTACCCGGGTGCGGGTCAAGCTGCGCGGCTCTTACTCGCGTCATTACCGGCGGGGGCTGCCCAAGCTGCTGCGCGCGCTGGACTTCCGCTGCAACAACACCACCTTCCAGCCGGTGATGGACGCTCTGAAGCTGCTGGATCGCTACGCCGACTCCGAGGCCGTCTTCTACGACCGCGCCGAGACGGTCCCGATCGAGCATGTCGTGCCCGAGGATTGGCAGGAGGCGGTGGCCGACGAACGCGGCCGGATCGAGCGCATCCCGTATGAGCTGTGCGTGCTGGGGGCGCTGCGCAAGGCGATCCGCCGGCGGGAAATCTGGGTCGAGGGCGGCAAGATCTGGCGCAACCCCGAGGCGGACCTGCCGGCCGACTTCGACGACAACCGGGACGTGCACTACGAGGCACTGAAGAAGCCCCGTGACCCGGCGGCGTTCATCGCCGACCTGCAGCGCCGCCACACCGCCGCCCTCGATCGGCTGGACAAGGCGATGCGCAAAGGCACCACCGGCGGCGTGAAGATCACCCGGAAGAAGGGCGAGCCGTGGATCAGCGTCCCGCCGCTGGGCAAGCAGGAGGAGCCGACGGGCCTGAAGGCGCTGAAGGCGGAGATCTCCCGCCGGTGGGGCGTGATCGACCTGCTGGACGTGCTCAAGGACGTGGCCCACGTCACCGACTACACCGACGCTTTCACCTCGGTGGCCTCGCGCACCGTCATCGATGAGGCGGTGCTGCAGCGACGGCTGTTGCTCTGCCTGTATGGGCTGGGGACGAACGTCGGGATCAAGCGGGTGGCCGACGGCGTGGCCGCGGCCGCGCTGCCGCCCGGGCAGATCGACAACGAGGCGGCGCTGCGGCGGACCCGCCGGTTGTTCATCAACCGGGACAACCTGCGCGAGGCGATCCGCCTGATCGTCAACGCCACCCTGAAGGCGCGCGACACGATGCTGTGGGGCGAAGGCACCTCGTGCGCGTCCGACTCGCGCAAGTTCGGGTCCTGGCCGGCGAATTTCATGACCGAGTGGCATGAGCGGTATCACGGGCCGGGGATCATGGTGTACTGGCACGTCGAACGCCGTTCGGTGTGCATCTACAGCCAGGTGACCAGCACGACCGCCTCCGAGGTGGCCTCGATGATCGAGGGCCTGCTACGCCACCTGACCGATGCGGAGATCGATCGCCAGTACACCGATACCCATGGCGCCTCGATCGTCGGGTTCGCCTTCTCGGAGCTGCTGGGCTTCAAACTGCTGCCGCGGCTGAAGAACATCGGCTCTGCGCGGCTGTACCGGCCGGGGACCGGTGAGGATGAGGCCTGGCCGCGCCTGGAGGCGGTGCTGTCGAACAAGACCATCGACTGGGATGTGATCGCCCGCCATTACGATCAGATGATCAAGTACGCGACCGCGCTGCGGTTGCGCACCGCCGAGCCGCACCAGATGCTGCGGCGCTTCACCCGGGGCGGCCCCAAGCACCCCACCTACCAGGCGATCGAGGAGCTGGGCCGCGTGATCAGGACGATCTTCATCTGTGAGTATCTGGCGGATGAGGAACTCAGGAGGGAGATCAACGAGGGCCTGAACGTGGTGGAGAACTTCAATTCCGCCAGCAAGGACCTGTTCTACGGCAAGGCCGGCGACCTGACCGGCGACGACCGGGAGAACGTCGAGGTCTCCGCGCTGGCTCTGCACCTGGTCGCCGCGGCCATCACCTACCTCAACACGCACCTGATCCAGATCGTGCTGCGCGATCCGGCCTGGCGAAAACGGCTGAGCCCGGCCGACCGGCGCGGGCTGACGGCTCTGTTCTGGTCCCATCTGAACCTGTATGGCCGCTTCGAGCTCGACATGAGTCGCCACCTGGAGCTGGACGGCGTTCCGCTCGGGCGGCCTAGCGCCCCGTGACGCACGGGGCTGACAGGGCTGGCGCCGCTCAGCCCTGTCAGCCCCGCCGTGTGCTGCCGGATCGCTACTGCCGGATCGGCAGGCCGGTGGCGGGGTCGAACGGCTCCCACCGTTGCACAACGGTCTGCCGCACCCCCTGGTCGAGCTGGGCTGCCACTCGGTGTTGCCCCTCGAAGTAACGCCATTCGGCGCCTGGTTCGGTGTTCGGCTCGATTCCCCCGGTGCAGGCCAGGGCGAGGACCGCGTCCTGTTCCCGGTCGCCGAGACCCTGATCGTCAAGGCGTTCGATGGCGTAGTCACTGATGCGTTCGCCGCGCAGGCCGGCGGCTTGGGCCTGGCGGACCAGACGAATGGCCGCCTCTGCGGCCTGGCGCCAGTCCACCTGGTGGTGCCAGCAGCCGCACGCGGGGCCTGGCGGGGCACGAGCCAGGGGACCAGGCGGCGGATCCGCCGCCTGACCCAGACCTTCGGGCCGATCATGCAGTCCGGTTCGCGGATCTCGTTGGGCACGGGCAGACGGACGACCTTCACGACCTCGTACACCGGCTCATACGCCGGGTGGATCGGCTCGCTTCGCTCCGGCATGTGTCCCATCTTTCCCTGCTGGGAGTGGGCGGGCCGGGACAACCGGCGAACTCACCGGGCCGCCGCGCCCGGCGCGCCAGTGCTGGCGTCGTGGTCGCGGAGCGGGGGTCAGTACTGGCTGGGACTGGAACGGAATCCGGCGCTAGCGGGGTTCTCTCAGGTCAGTGGTCCCCTGTCGTTGTGGTCTTCCGAACGTGGTTAACGCCGGATTCCGTTCCATCGCACTGACCCCCGAACAGGACCTGGCGACGCCGGCACCCTCACCGCCGACCATCTGAACCGGGAACCCCTGGCAGGCCGCGCGGGTTCGGCCTGTACGTGGTCCGCCGGTTGTGCGGTGAGGTCCTGCTCGATCATCCCGACGGCCACTCCCGCTTGCGCCTGCACAAGCCTGGACCGCCCGAGCAGACCGGCACCGCCGACGGCTGAACGTGTGGTTGATGAACCAGGCGGGCAGTGGTTCATCCTCTCGAGGGTCGTGAGCGGCGATCAGTTCCCGCGATGAGCTTTGCTGCGAACGCCTCTGGCCGTCTTGCGGGCAGGCGGCGTTGACTGGCGGTATCCGGTTACCTGTCTTCGGATGGGGATGCGCTGGCAATATCGGGCGGAGGCGGTCGTGTCTACCGAGGTCGTGATGTGGGTGGCCGTCATCGTCGGGGTGATGGTGGTGGTGCCGACCGTGGGTTTCTTCTTGTTGCGGAGGCGTCGGGGTCGCCTGCGCGAGCGGTTCGGCCCCGCCTACAAGCGCACGGTTGCCGCCGCGGGCGAGCGCAGGGCGGCCGAGCGTGAGCTGCGGGCCCGTCGAATGCGATCAGGCCCACTCGACATCCAGCCGCTCGATCCCGACGCACGCCGCGGCTATGGCGATAGGTGGGCCGCGGTGCAGGAGCGTTTCGTGAACGAGCCGAGTCCTGCGGTCAGCGAGGCCGATCTACTGGTAAGAGCCGTCATGGCCAAGCGCGGATACAGCACTGAGGACTTCGCGCAGCAGGCCTCCGACCTGTCGCGGCGACACAGCCGCACCCTGGAGCACTACCGCGGAGCCCACGAGATCAGCGGGCGCGCCGCAGGCGGTTGGGTGTCGATCCAGGAACTGCGGCAGGCCATGACCCACTATCAGGCCTTGTTCGACGACCTCATCGGCGGCGACCAGCGGCCCCTCCGGGTCCGGGCAGCCGCTCGATCGCCCCTGACGCTCCCACACGGAGGCGCGGGTCCCCGCCGGTAGGCCACAGGCGCTCAGGAGGCCGCGAGCCGGAACACGAGCGATGGATCCACCCCCGTGGCCGTGCCACGAAAACTCACGGAGGTATCAGACCGATGGCGTTACCTCATCAAGAGAGCCAAAGCCGCCTTCCCGCCGATGGCGGCTCCTCGGCAGGGACGGCCGAGGAGAGCAGCGCCGACGAAAGCCACAAGGAGCGCATCGACCGTGAATTGTCCGAACTCCTTCAGGGGCTGCGGGTGATGGTGACCGGGGTGCAGGTGCTGTTCGCCTTTCTGCTGGCGATGCCGTTCCAGAGCGGCTTCGCCAGGGTGGACACCTCCGGCCGCTGGCTGTTCTTCATCGCGTTGACGGGGTCGGCCACCGCCTCGCTCTGCTTCATCACGCCCGCTGTTCAGCACCGGCTGCTGTTTCGTACCGGGCTGAAGGAGAAGATCGTGCATCGCGCCAACGATCTGGGCCTGGCCGGCGCCGTAGCCTTGGCGGTCGCGATCACCGCTGCGATGGCCCTGGTGGCCGAGGTCGTGCTCGGCAACTGGCTGGCCATCGTGTTCGGCGCCGCGGCGGCGCTGGCGACCTGCTGGCTGTGGCTCCTGCAACCAATCATCGACCTGCGCCGGCAGGCAACGGCCAACCCGCCGCGGACGACACACAACGAGGATTAGTCAGACGGCGGTGAGCAGGCTCCGCTCCGCGGTGCTCGGCAAGATACGACCTCCAGCCACCTTCGTGGGAGAGCACATGGATATCGATGTCGCCGGACGTGAACTCCTGGCGGTGGATGAACTCAAGGCGCGGTTGGCCGGAGCCTTCGCCCTCAGCCATTCGGCTGAACGGGTACGTTCTGCGGTGGTGGCGGCCCACCACCTCTTCGATGGGCGGCCGATCCGTGACTTCGTTCCGATCTTCGTCGAGCGGATCGCCAGAGCAGACCTGCGCCGGTCCGCCTCCTAGCGCTGAGGTCTCTGCACGCTCAAGGAGCCCAAGGCCGTGCGCGCCCAGTCGAGCGCGGCGGTCGGATCCAGTCCGTGCGGGATGCGATCGGCAGGGGTGTAGCTGAGCCACTGGTCGATGAGCCGGCCCAGGCGTTCGGGCACGTCCGGGGTGAGGCGGTCGGCGCGTTCGGGGCGGGCTCCGGCTTGCATCAGGTGGCGGACCTGCAGCAGGTCGGCGTCGCTGCCGACGGCGGTTTCGAGCTCGCGTCGCAGCGGCGCCAGGCCGGTCAGCAGCCAGTAGGCCAGGGCGCCGACGCCGTACAGGTCGGACAGAGTGCTGGGGGCGGCGTCGGTGACGCCGAGTTGCTCGGGGCTGGCGAACCACTTGGTGCCGCCGGGGGACACGGTGGAGACGCTCTTGCCCGCCTGATGCAGCTGGGACATGCCCCAGTCGATGATCCTGATGGTGGCGGGGCCGTCCAGCACGATGTTTTGCGGCTTGATGTCCAGGTGGATGATGTCGCTCGCGGCGGCGGCCTGCAGCCCGGCCAATACCTGGTCCAGGATCTGCAGGCTCCATGTCAGCGAGACCTCGGCGCTTGGCCTGCCGTGGAGGTGGAGGTGGAGACTGCCTGGCTGGTAGAGGGGCGAGATGAGGTAGACCGCCTGGGATCTGCGGTCCTGGCCGGAGTCGAGGGTCCGTCCGATGTGCGGGTGGTGCAGGCGCATCCCGCGCACTTCCCGCAGGAAGGTGCGGAATCGTTGGGGGTCGTTGTTGGCCTGGTGGAACACCTTGGCGACGACGGTAGTGGCGGGATCGGCGAGGTCGTAGGCCTTGTACAGGGTGGCCATGGCGCTGGCGTCGGCGTTCAAGGGGGCGTAGATGCGCCAGCGGTCGTTGAGCACCATGATGGCCGCGGGGCCATCACCGCCGTCCCCGCCGGCGGGTGCGGGTGCCGATTGCGTGCTCTGGCCCGGGCGGCCTGTTATGGCCTGCTGCCGCGGCAATTGCCGGCTCCGCGCACGCTGCAGAGTGTCCGAGGCGATGAGCTGCGCCGAGGCGATGAGCTGCTCGGCGTCGATGCGGGCCTGGGCGAGGATCGCAGCGGCCTCGATCCGGGCTTCTTGGAGCACCTGATGGCGCAGCCGGTCCAGTTCGGCAGTTGGCGCGGGCGATAGAGCCACGGCGGGAGGACAAGTGCGCGGCCGAGCGGTCGTCCCGCTGCCGTTTGGGAGAACAGACATCGGCGCACGAGGTCTCAGCGCGCTGCCGCAGGGCCGGACTGGATCCTGCCCGTACCCACGCCGGTGCCTCTGCCCGGGGTGGTGCCGTACAGCGGAAAGCTGCGGTCCAGGCCAGTGAGGCGCAGCACCCTGGCCACACGCGGGCGGGGCGTGGCCAGGCCGAGGGCGATGTCCAGGATTCTGGCCTGGTGTTGGACGCCGACCAAGACGCCTAGCCCCGCGGCGTCGCAGAATGACACTCTGGACAGGTCGAGGATGAGCAGGCTGGCGCTGTGCTGCAAGGCGCGCAGTAGGCGTTCGCGCACCGCCTCGCGGGTGGCGAGGTCGAGCTCGCCGCGCAGGTGCACGATGGTGGCGCTGGCAGGGATGGGCCACGGACCTGCCCCGAGGCGGGGGTGGAGGGTGGTCATGAGGTGCTCCGATCGGGGCAGCGGCTTGATGCTGTCCTCGCGGCGATAAGGCTCCGCGACGAGGTCGGATGAGGGCGGTGATCGTGCTGCGCAGGTGGTCGGCGGCACCCCGCCGAGGGCGCCCACCGCCCGGGGGTTCGGTGGACTCATGAGTGCGCTGGGCCGGGCGTGGGTCGGCCGGGCCGCGCCGATGCTTGCAGGTGGAGACCGGGCGTTTGGTGCCAGCCGGTGAGTTCGAGCAGGCGTCGCACCTGTGGGGGAGCCGAGCGCAGCGTCAGAACATGGTTACTGCCGTCGTCGTGGAGAGCGGCGGCGGCACCGACGAGGGCGCGCAGGCAGCCGGTGTCGATGAACGTCAGGCCGCTCAGATCGACGTAGAGGCTGCTGTCGACGTTCATGGAGGCCAGTGCGCGCCTCAGGGTGGGCAGGGTGGAGTGGTCGAGCTCGCCCTCGATCCGCAGGCCCGCACGGTCGGCGAGCGGGATGATGCGCAGAAGGCGGTCGGTGGTGGTGATCTGGGTGAGCGCGATCCCGGGCCGTTCCGTCAGGGCGGCGATCACGAGTGCGGAGGCGCTGGCGGTGCGTGTGGTGTTCATGCCGGGCTCCTACGAGGGGAGTTCGGGAGACAAGAGGGCGGCCGGTTTGCGGCGGCCGGCGTGAACACGTTGCGAGGGTGCCGGCGTGAGCGGTGTCGTGCGTGCAGTGCTCTGATCATCTGGCAGGTTCGCCCGAGCGGAAATCACCGATTAGAGCCAGGCTTATCACCACTGGCGATCAGCGGCCGGGCGTCGGCGGGTGCGGGCGGGGGACCTCGCTCCGACCAATGCCGATCTTCCTGGGCCCGGGCCGCCACGACTTCGAGGCTGACCTTGTCACACAGCGCCGGATCAGCCACACGCCGACACCGTGGCCGGTACCGTGGCCAGCAGCGAAGTCGGGTTCGAGGCTCAGATCGGCTTCGCTCAGGGCGCCGGCGGTGTCGACGACCTCCAGGCTCACCCCCTCCTTCGTCGTCCATCCCCGCCATCGCGGTCATCGGAACCATTGGGCCCGCTCAACGTGGCGATCGTGGCTGGTGATGGGGCTTTGCGCGATTGCCCGTTTCCGGTGGCAGGCCGAGCAGGTCTACTGAAGGGGATCAGCTGGCACACCTTGTGTCGGCTGTCGCCTGAGGAGGGTCGTCATGACCCTGAACATCGATGGCATGGAGGTGAGCGCGCGCGGCAGCTTGAACGGTCAGGCGCCACGATGCGAACATCTTGATATTTCTCCGAGAGCCGAGCCCGGATCATCGCAGTGCGCAGGATGCCTGGCTCTGGGCCTGTCCTGGACCCGCCTGCTGGCGTGCCTGACATGCGGTTGGGTGGCCTGTTCCGACGATTCGCCGGGCACCCACGCCCGCGAGCACTACCGGGAGACCGATCATCCGGTGGTCGCGGCGCTGGAGCCGGAGACGGCCTGGCGTTGGTGTTACGTCCACGAACGAATCGTGTGAGCCGCATCCTCCCGGCCCTGGCCCCGGTCCCGGCGTACGCTCATCGATTCGAGTGATAACCGGCCGCATCATTGCTCGGTTCCCCACCACAGACCAGGGAGGACACTGAAGATCCAAGCCGCTTCAGCGCGGTGGGTGTGTCCACCTGCATCAGGCCATGGACGACGGGCAGACGGATCAACGGTCTGTCCGGGTGATGGCCGAGCAGGGCAGTGAAGGGGAATCACGATGAGCCTTGGCAGGAAGATCAGAGACAAGGCGCAGGCCGTCAAGGGCTGGGCCAGGCAGAGTTTGGGCCGCGCCACCGGCAACCAGCGCCTGCAGGCTGAGGGCAAGAGCGATCGGGTCGCAGGCAATCTGAGGCAGGCCGGCGGGAAGGTCAAGGACGCCTTCAAACGCTGATCCTCCCTCTCCGGCAGGCCGCCCGATGAGGGCTGGGCCGCGAGCTGGTCCCGCCTGGATACCGCCGCACCGCACGATGAGCCCGTGCGGTGCGCCCTGTTGCCCTCATCGCCTTCGGTACTCCTCGCGCAACAACGAAGTTGGAGGTAGAAGCGATGCGTATCGCTTCGATAGTGCTGGTCCTGTGGCTGATCGCCGGCGCAGTAGCCGCAGGCCAGCGCAATTACTACACGCGACCGGTGGAGAACTGCAATCAGGTGGCCACCATCGCCGTAACGATCTTGGCGGGCCCGCTCAACTACCTCGGCATGAACCCGAAGATCGCCTGCCAGACTCCCCAGCCCAGCAAGTAAGCGCAGGGGCAGTCAAAGCCGTGCGAGGGTCTACAGTGCAGGAAGACGGTTCATATCGGCGCCGCCCGGTTAGGGAGGGTTGGCGGGCATGGAGTTACGGCAGTTGCGCTATTTCGTGACGCTGGCCGAGGAGTTGCATTTCGGCCGGGCCGCGGCCCGTGAGCACATCGTGCAGTCCGCGCTGAGCCAGCAGGTCCAGCGGCTGGAACGCGAGGTGGGGGTGCGGCTGCTGGATCGCAGCACCCACCACGTCGATCTGACCCCCGCGGGCGCCGCCTTCCTCATCGAGGCGCGCCAGATCCTCGACCACGTCAGCAGGGCCGTGCAGGCCGCACGTAACGCTGCCGCGTCGGTGCCCACGCTGCGCGTCGGTATCATCGACGCCGGCTACGACACCATGCCGCAGATCCTGCGCGAACTCCAGCACACCCATCCCGATATCACCATTCATCAGGTCGAAGCGGGCACCCCCGAGCAGTACCGGCAACTGGCCGACGGCCGCCTGGACATCGCCATCGGACACGTCTCCCAAACCCCGGCCGAGGTGACCTCCAAGCTGGTCAGGCTCGATCCGCTCGGCGTGCTGGTGCCCGACGACCACCGCTTCGCCGACCTCGACGGTGTGCCCGTGACCGCCCTGGCCGACGAACTCCTGCTGCTTGGCGAGGAATCCCAGACGCCGGAGCTCAATCAGTTCGTTATCGCGCTGTGCCGCTCGGCAGGGTTCGCGCCCGCCATCTATGAGGGCACCGTGGAGAGCACCCGGGCCGCCGCCGACCTGGTCCTGCAGCACCGCTGCGTGCACTGCATCCCCTCCTCCTTCCGCACCTCCAACCGGCCGGGCACCACCTGGCGGCCCCTGATCGAACCTGCCACGCACTATCCCTGGTCACTGTTGTGGCACGACGCCAACCCCTCGCCCCACATCGCCACCGTCATCAACAGCGCCCGACAGCTCGCCGAGCGGCTTGGCTGGCTGGAACCCGCCGCCCCGCCCACCGAACCAGCACCCGGCGAAGACGTCCCGACAGCCGCCAGCCACAGCGACGAGGCCGTCTGATGCACGCGCTCTGACCGCTGTGGCACCGCGAAAACCTGGTGATCGGTTCTGGAGATGGATCCTTCCCGGATCGCCTGTTTCGGTACGGCACGCGCGGGTGTCGGCTGGAGACGAACAAGTGTGACCGTCGGCGCCGGCAATCGGATTGGCGGCCGGCCCCCTGCTTCGACCGGTCCGGAAGACCGATCCCGCGCAGACATCGATGCACCGCCACAGGGAGTAGGCCATGGGCATCATCGCTTGGATCATCCTCGGACTGGTCGCCGGACTGCTGGCCAGAATGCTGGTCCCCGGTAAAGACTCGCAAGGTCTGATCATCACCCTCGTCCTCGGCATCGCCGGCGCGCTGCTGGGCGGCTTCGTGGCCACCCAGGTGTTCCACGTCTCAGGCATCCAGGGCTTCTTCAACCTGTCCACCTGGCTCTGCGCCATCGCCGGCGCGGCAGTCCTGCTGCTCGCCTACAACCTCATCACCGGCCGGCGCACCGGCCGTAGAACCGGCCGCCGATGATCCCGCCCAGCACGCCCGGCAACCCATCCCAGAGCTCACGCGCCTGGCGCGGCGGGGGTGATGGGTGATGCCCGTCGCCGTGGCCATCGTGGTCATCGTCGTCGGCGCCATCCTCGCCTTCGCCTTGGCGGACGGCTCGGTGGGCGGCTTCGACCTGCGCATCGTGGGCGTCATCCTGATGCTCGGCGGCGCCGCCGGGCTGCTGCTGCCCCTGCTGCTGCGCACCAGGTCACGCTGGAGCAGGTCGAGCGTCCGCAGCCGCCAGGACGTCATCGACGACCGCGTCAACGGCCGCATCGACGATCGGCCACCGCCCACCCTGGTCGACCTTCCTGGCTACGACGGCAGGCAGAGTACCCGCCGGGCTCCGGATGATCGTCGTCTCTGAAAGGGAAGCGCCACGTCCGTACGGTGACTGCATCCCGGTCTGAGGCCGCACGTGACGGCCCGCCCGCGTACTGGCGGCGGCCCGCCACGCGGTCTCGATCGAAGGTCCGCAGCGGACCGGCCGGGGCATCGGTATCGGCGTGCCGCGGCCGACGTCGGCCGTCGAGCGCCGACGCCGACCTACGTTCCAACCCGCCGCCTTTGCCCCGTGCTCACCGGCCCGTGCGAAGGCATCGACATCTGCAGGAGGCAGACATGTCCATCGTGACCATCCTCTGGGTGGCCGTCGCCGTGGCGGTGGTCCTGGCGTCGGCCATCGGCTACGTCTTGCTGCGCCGTCGCCGGCAAGGCCTGCGCCGGCGCTTCGGCCCCGAATACGAACGCACCCTGAACGAACAAGACAGCCGCGGCGAGGCCGAGCAGGAGCTGCGCGCCCGGGAGAAACACTTCGCCACCCTCGACATCACGCCGCTCGCCCCCGCCTCCCGGCAGGCCTATGCCCAGCAGTGGGCCAAGCTCCAGGAGCGGTTCGTCGACGCGCCGGGTCCCGCCGTCACCGAGGCCGACGAGCTGGTCATCACCGTCATGGCCGAGCGTGGATATCCCACCGAAGACTTCGAGCAGCAGCTGGCGGACCTGTCGGTGGTGCACGGCCGTACCCTGCACCACTACCGCCAAGCCCACGAGATCAGCAGGCGCGTCGCTCCGGGTGAAACCTCCACCGAGGATCTCCGGCAGGCCATGGTGCACTACCGCGTCCTGTTCGAGGAACTTCTCGACGACGGCGACGAGCACCACCCTCAACCGGCCGAAGCCCGCGAGAAGGAACCGGCACTCACCGACGACTCCCAGCAAAGGTGACTCGACATGGACCTCCGCAACGACCCCGAACGCCTTGATGAGCGCCTCGACGAATTCGCCGAGGCGCCGTCACCCCGGCCCAGACCCGTCGATACGCACGACGACGACCACGACGACGACCACAGCGACGACGTCCAGCCGGCGGCGCCGTCTGACCAAGTCGTCTTCGACCAGACGGCCCAGCTACCACCCGCATCCGCAGCGCCGGCACCAGCGGTGTCTCTGCTCGGCAGTGACCCGGCCGATGTCCAGGACCGCTGGCGCGACCTTCAGTCGTGCTTCGTCGACGACCCCCGCGATGCGGTGCAACGCGCCCACTCCCTCCTGGAGGAGATGACGGCCTCGCTCCACCAGGCGCTGGAAAGCCGCATCCGTGAGCTGCAGGACCTCTGGAAGAACACTGGCGACCACGACACCGAGCAGCTGAGACTGGCCTTGCGCTCCTACCGTGACGTCATGCACCGGCTGCTGCCCCTCACCGATGAGCAGACGACCCGCTAATCCCCCACCCACGCCGACGGGGGAACGCTGAGGCCGGCGGTACTGCACGTCCCGCCGGCTTGGCCGTCCTCGTCCACCGCCCGGCCGCTGGGCGGCTGCACGGCACCGGAAGCAAAGGGAAAGAATAGATGGCCGTCCTGGACATTCCCCTGGAACAGATGACCGCCGAAGAGCTCCTGATCGAAATGGCCCGGCCGCAGACCCCAGAGTCACATAAGGTCCGGCTGCGTGAGCGGCTGGTGGAGACGCACGCCTGGATGGCCAAGTCCCTCGCGCGCCGCTACCGCAACCGGGGCGAACCCATGGAAGATCTCCTGCAGGCCGCCTACGTCGGCATGATCAAGGCCATCAACCGGTTCGACGCCCGGCTCGGCCACGACTTTCGCCGCTATGCGGCCGTCACCATGGCGGGCGAGGTCAAACGCCATTTCCGGGACCGCGCGTGGGCCATCCGGGTTCCCCGCGTCCACCAGGAACGCCGCTCGCAGCTGACCCGGTTGTCCGCCGACCTCAGCCAGGCCCTGGGCCGCTCGCCGACCGTCGCCGAACTGGCGGCCGACATGGGCCTGTCGCAGGAGGACGTCCTGCTGACGATGGACGCCTCGGCCGCCTACACCGCGCTGTCGCTGGATGCCCCCTTCGATACCAACGACAGCACCTCCGTCAGTCTGGCCGACATCCTGCCCTGTACCGACGAAGCATTGGACACCATCGTCGGCACGCAGTCCGTCAAGCCGCTCATCGACGCCTTGCCCGCGCGCGAGAAGCACATCCTGCTGCTGCGCTTCTACGGCAACCACACACAAGCCGAGATTGCCGCCGAGTTCGGAATCTCCCAGATGCACGTCTCCCGCATCCTGCGCAACGTCCTGGGCCGGCTGCGAAGCGCACTGACCGACTAACCGACCGACCAATCGACTGATCGCATCTGGAGGCTGTGATGACGGTGAAGAGCGGGGCCAGGTCCGCTGGCCGCCAGGCGGCCTCAAGCCGCTGGCTGGAGTGGCTGGCCCGGGCCGGGTTCGTGGCCTGCGGCGTCAATTACCTGCTCATCGGCGTACTGGCGGTACAGATCGGCATGGGCGCCGGCGGTGAGGCGGCCGACGCCTCAGGAGCGATGCACGCCGTCGTCGCCTACCCCGGCGGATTCATCGCCTTATGGCTGGTCGCCATCGGTTTCGCCGGGCTGGCGTTGTGGCGGCTGGCCGAGGTGGTCTACGGGCAGGCCAGCCCGAACGGCGCAACGGCCGTCAAGCGGCTGGCCTCTCTGGGGCGCGCCGTCGTCTATCTCGCGCTGTGCATCGGCATCGTTGTCTTCCTGCTCGGCGTCGGAAGTCGGCGCTCGGGCAACAACCAGTCCAAAGACGCCACCGCCACGCTGATGAGCTATCCGGGCGGCCGGTGGCTGGTCCTGCTCATCGGCCTCGGCGTCGTGGCGGTGGGCATCAGCATGATCGTGGAAGCCGTTCGCCGGAAGTTCACCGACAACCTGCACATGAACCATATGGGGGCGCGCACCCGCGCCACGGTCAAGGTTTTGGGGTTCGTCGGCATCTTCGCACGGGGCAGCGTGTTCGCCGTCCTCGGCGTGTTCCTCGTCATCACCGCCGCCACCTTCGACTCTGAAAAGGCGCAGGGCCTGGACGGAGCGCTTCGCAAGTTCACGCTGACGCCCCTGGGCCCTTGGCTGCTGGTCGCCGTCGCGCTCGGCCTGGTCACCTTCGGCGTCTACTCCTGCTTCGAGGCACGCTGGCGCAAGACCGAACCCGGATAGACGACCTCACGTCGTGGGCATGCCCGACGCCGGCCGGCAGAGTTGTCCGGCAGGGTTGTCAGGATCTTTCTCGGGTGTGACGTTGGGGTTCGGCTACCTCGGCGAAGACGGGTCCACGATGGCGATGGTGCTGGGCGATGTGGAAGTGGCGTTCACCACGACGTTCACCTTCCGGTGGAGCGATGAGAACAGCGGGGCTCATCGCGACGGCGGGTTCTGGCATCCGCTACCGCCGCGAGGCTTCCATGCGCTGGGCAGCCTCGGGTGCCCCTCCTACGACGACCCCAACGGCGAGGTGGTGGCCGTGTGCGTGCGCCAGGCGGCGGACCGGCCCGCCGCGCTGGCCGGCCCGGTCGACTACCGGTGGATCTACGACTCGACCGAGACCGGTTCGGCGACCAGCGGCAGCATCTGGCGGCCGGTACCGCCCAGCGGGTACGCACCGCTGGGCGACGTGTGTGTCGCCGGCTTCGACAAGCCCGGCCCGAGCCAGGTGGTGTGCGTACGCACCGACCTGACCACGCCCGGCTCCACCAGCGTGATCATCTGGCATACCGAAGGCAGCGGCGGCACGTTCCAGGCGAGCATGGCCCAGATCAGCGCCCCAGCGCGGGACGAGCACGCCGACGGCCAGGCCAAAGCGGTGATCGCGCCGGGCAGCTTCGTCACCTACGTACCGCACACGCCCTCCCCGGCGATGAACGGGGAGACGCAGATCTTGCGGTTGCCGCCGCTGCCAGGGCCATGGCCCGTCATGCCGCCCCCCGCCGGCGTTGCCGGGCGCCGGCGGCACCCAGGTCGGGCGGGCGCTGGAGACCAACCGCGGCAGCCCTCGCGCTGACCGGCGCTCAATCCCCGTGGCTGCCGATGGGCGGCTGTTGGTGATCGGCGGCGACGATGAGCCTTGCTGAGTTCGCCCATAGCCGCACGGCGGCGATGGGCGTTGACTGGGAGGTGTCCGGCAGCCGGCCTGAGGCGGTGAGCCGCGATGGATGCTCGCGCGCCCGGCTGCTCGCAGCACCCCGCCCAAGGCCTCTTCGGGTCTTTGGGGGACATAGTGGCCACCATCCAGGCCGGCGCCGGCACCAGCTCATCCCCGTCCGTAGCCGGTCTCGCCGAGCCGGTGCCAGCGGGCTCGGCGCTGGTGGCCTTCCCCAGCCTGATGTCACTGGCCAGGCAGGCTATACCCCGCCTGCTGGAGGCGGTCATCATCCCGCTCACCCTGTTCTACACCGCGCTGGCCGCCTTCGGCCTCAACGGCGCCTTGGCCGCTGTGCTCACCTGGGCCTACGGCAGCCTGGCCTGGCGGCGACTCCTCGGCCGGCCCATGTCCGCGAGCATGATCCTGGCCACGGTCGCGATCACCGTCCGCGTCGCGCTGGCGGCCTGGAGCGGCAGCGCCATCGTCTACTTCCTGCAACCCGAGCTGGGCACCATCTGCTTCAGCATGATGTTCCTGGCCTCGATATGGCTGCGCCGTCCGCTGGTCGGCAAACTGATCGGCGAATACGTCCGGCTGCCCCAGGCCGTCATGGCGCACGAGCGCATCCGCCGCTGCTTCGTCCACCTCACCGTGTTGTGGGCGCTGGTCCTGCTGGCGAACGCCACCGTGAGCATCTGGCTGCTGCTGTCCGCGACGCTCGGCACCTACCTGCTCGTCCGCCCCATCGCCGTCGCAATCATCAGTGTGCTCGCCTTCACCTGCTCGGTGACGCTCTTCCTGCGGGTGCTCCGCCATCTCGACCTTCACCCCAGATCGTCAGGCCGTCCAGCGCCCATTCGCGGGGCTCAAGAGGGAGCTCGTTAAATAGGTCGGCGATCGCCTGGTCCTTGGAGGTAGCCCAGCGTCCTCGCGTGACGGTGTGGATGCACCACACCGGGTCGCGGATCTCGTTGGGCACGGGCAGGCGGACGACCTTCACGACCTCATGCACCGGCTCATACGCCGGGTGGATCGGCTCGCTTCGCTCCGGCATGTGTCCCATCTTCCTCTGCTGGGGCCGGGACGACGGGCGAACTCACCGGCCGGCCGCGCCGATGCCGGCGTCGTGGTCGCGGAACATGCGCAGGACGGTCGCCGCAGAAGGGTGCCGCCCTCTCCGCTTGCCCGTGGTGATGACCAGGCGTGCGGCGATGTCGCGCAGGCTGAGGTTCTGCTCGCGCAGGTGCAGGGCCATGGACAGCATGGCCTCGTCGACGACGGGCGCGCCGCCGATGCTCTTGCCGCGGCTGCGGGCGGATTCGTGGCCTTCCAGGGTGCGGTCACGGATGTACTCGCGTTCCATCCCCGACAGCGCGGCCAGCACGGTGAACACGACGCCAGAGGGGTCGTGGGAGCCTTGCAGTTCGCCGGTGAGGAACTCCAGGCCGATGCCGGCGGCGCGCAGTTGCTCGGCCAGGGCGGCCAGATCGAGGCCGCGGCCGAGCCGCTTGTGCTCGTGCACCACCAGCGTGACCGCCATCCCCGCCGCGCGTAGCTCGCGGGCCAGGCCGACGGCCTTGTCGAGCTCGGGACGGGTGGTGGCGCGGGTGGAGATCTTCTCGGAGAAGACACGGGTGACGCCGGCGGCCTTGAGCGCGTCGAGCTGGGTGTCCAGGGATTGGCGGACGGTGGAAGCGCGGGCATAGCCGATCCGCACATGGCCCGCCGGCTCGGCGCCGGCCGCAGCCGGGCGGGGCAGCTCGATCCATGCCATGCCCGGCTTGCGGACGGGCGGGGTCGCCACGGCGAGCGCCTTGGCGAGCGCGGGCACGAGCCGGAAACGGGCGGTGTGGTACTGGACGGCCACCTTGCCCCGGCCGGTTCGGCACGGCGAGCCAGCCGGGGCGGCGCAGGAGGTCATCGGGCAGTCGTGGGCCTCCACACGGAGGTAGTCGTCGTTGCGCACCACGGAAGTGTTTCATAGGAGTGTTTCACTCGGCTACCTGTTTGCATCGACCTATGAAACAGCGCTCGCCCTGGACGAGTCCCGGCTGTGGCGGCGTTTCATAGGTGCTCATCTATGAAACGCCCGCCGGGATCGACCGGAAGTGATTTCGCGGGCCCAGCCTTCAGCCGACCGGTTCTGTGGGACGAGATCTTCCGGGGCCCGCGATCCAGTTTTAGTAGTACTGATGCATCAGGTTGGTTGCCCAGGGGCTTGCCGTACTCGTCCTACGGCGCGGCCCCGCCAACCCCGGAGACTCTGATGTGCTGATGTCCTACCCGGCGGGCAGGATGGGCGCGGGAGGTATAGATGAGCGACATCGCGGACGTTCCACCCGCCGTTGTGGGCCGGCTTCGGGTGATCTGCGGGGAGCTGCCCGAGGCGTACGAGGAGCCGGCGTGGATCGGCTTGCGGTGGCGGATTCGCCGGCGGACGTTCCTGCACGTCTACACCACAGACGTGAGGGGGTCGGCGTACATCGATCTGGACGATCCGGCCATCCTGATGACCTTCCGGGCGCCGCCCGGGGAGTTGGCCGCGCTGGCGCATGCCGGCCCTCCGTTCTTCCGGGCCGACTGGGGTGTGAATGTCGTGGGAATGGTGCTGGACGACGAGATGGACTGGGTCGAGGTTGCCGAGCTGGTGACGGACAGCTATCGCGTGCAGGCGCCCCGCCGCCTCGCGTTCCGGCTGAAGGCAGGGGGATGAACCGCCGGCTACCTCCCCACGTTGCCGCTTATCCAGGTTCGGTGCTGAGAGACATTCCTATTCACGGTGGGATAGGTCGGGTTGCCGCACTGGCCAGAGATGTTTCAGGAGTCGATTCCGATGACGACATCACCCAGTGCCGCATGCTCGGGCCGTCTGGCCGGATTTGCGGGTGCAGTTCATTCCGGGCGTGATCGCCTTCGTAGGTCCACCGCGGCGTGACATCGAGGAAGACCTCGCGTCGTTCGCTGGGGAAGCCCGCATTGCTGGTCTTTCCGCAGCCGGTCGTGGCTACCTCGCCGGTCGGCACCGCTCCCTGGCTGGGCAGCGCGGGTGCGATGAGGGGCTCCGACAGCAAGATGGGCTGGTCAAGCGCAGGATCGCGAGATCGCCGTCCATTGCCGGGACGCGCCTTCACTCGGTTCGGGCACCGGCCTCGAGCACGGTGAGGTCGCGGACCGCATACCGGTGATGCTCGGCCTCTTCCTTGCACACCACCGTGAGGCAGCGGCGCACGACGTACTCCCGGTCCGGATATGGGTCCGCCGGCTTGCGACCACACACCCGATCGAGCTCGGCCTCGGTGAGCTCGTCGACGACCCGGCGCATCGTGGTCATGCGGGCGAGCCGCGGCGCGAGTACCTCGTCGAGCGTCGGGGTGGCATCGAGGGTGAGCCCGAGCCTCGCCGATGCTTCGGCCGGCATCCAGCCGCTAGGAAGGCCCAACGGGTGGTACGGCGCGTCCTCCTCGAGCACGGCGTTGCCGATCCAGGCATCGCCGGCCATCAGCAGATGCCGCTGCGTCTCGACGAACGACCACTCGCCGTCGACCTGCTCGTGCAGCTTCGCCTCGGGTAGGCGCCTGGCGCGGTCGAGCGTCTCCTCCCATTGCTTCTCGATGGCATCCCAAGCGGCCCGGTATTCGGCGGCGGACGTGGCCTCACGGGCCAGCACCCGGTTGGGATGCAGCCGGTCGAGCTCGGCCTCGACGTGGGCGGTCACGTCGACGTCGTTGACAACGACACGCTCGAAGCCGCCACCGATGGAGACGTTGCCCCCATAGCAGTCCACGATCTTCAGGCCGGTGACGTCGCAATCGCGAATCTCGAGGCCGGAGAGGTCGCTCAGGTGGATGCGGGCACCACGGAACTGGTCACTTTGGGTGTACTCAGCAGGCATTGGGACAGTTTCCCGTATCCGTCCCGCCCGTGCCGGTGAATGGAACAACGCGCCGCCCACAACGCGGCGACATCCAGGTCCGCCTGGGTCTCCTCCACCGCCTGCAGCCGCTCGATCAACACCCGGGAAGCCCTCGCCAGGATCCGGGAGGCTCCAGCTTCACCTGGAACCTGACCACCCCGACCGAGGGCAGCTACAAGGTGCAGGCCGCCTACCCGGCCGGCGCGACCGCCACCAACGCCACCTACACCGTCAAACACGCAGGCGGCCAGGCACAGGTCACCGTCGACCAGACCCAGAACCCGGGCACCTGGGTCGACCTGGGCACCTACTCCTTCACCGCAGGTCTGGCCCACAGCGTCACCCTCACCGATGAGGCCAACGGCACTGTCGTGGCCGACGCCGTCAAGCTGGTGCGCGACAACAGCGGCGAGTCCGACACCGAAGCCAAGGACTTCGCCTACAGCTACGACGCCAACGCCAACCTCACCCGGATCACTGACAACTCCCCCACCGCCAAGATCGACCTATGGGACATCGCCTACACCAACCTCAACCAGATCGACCGCATCGTCGAAAAGCTCGACGGCACGGTCAAGAACACCACCACCTACGCCTACAACGAGAACAGCGCCGTCACCCAGCGCACCCACGACAAGACGCTGGCCACCTACCGCTACGACGTCCGTGACCTGGTCGACGAGGTCGTCAACAAGAAGAACGCCACCGACGCCAACCCCAAGACCACCCGCTACACCTACACCCCCCGCGCCGAACGCCTGACCGAGACCAAGGCCAACGGCAACACCGTCACCTACGACTACTTCCTGTCCGGCGTGCTACGGCACTCGATCGAGAAGAAGCCCAACGCCACGGTCGTCGCCGAACACACCCTCGGCTACCAGGGCAACCTGCACCGCAACCGCGACCACGCCAAGATCCAGAACGCCGACTCCCCCGGCGCCTACTTGGAACACGTCTACGCCTACACCTACGACCCCCGCGACCGCATCGCCAGAACCGTCAAAACCCCCGTCGCCGGCGGCACCGCGGAAACCGAGACCTACTCCCACGACGCCAACAGCAACGTCTGGGAAGAAGAAGTCCTCGGCAAGAAGACCACCTTCACCTACGACCGCAACCGCCTCATGACCTCCGTCACCGGCGGCCAGACCTCCACCTACACCTACGACCCCTACGGACGGCTGCGCACCATCCAAGGCGGCGGCAAGGTCTGGGAGAAATACACCTACGACGGCTTCGACCACGTCGTCAAACACGAGAAACTCGGCGGCGACGGCGTCACCTCGACGGTGACCAAGTACACCTACGACCCGCTCGACCGCACCACCACCAAGACCGAGAAGGAAGGCACCGCCAACGCCAAGACCATCACCTACTCCTACCTCGGCCTGTCCGCCGAGGTCCTGGACGAAGAGGTGGCCGGCAAGCTCACCAAGTCCTTCCAATACTCGCCCTGGGGCGAACGCCTCTCGCAGGTGAAGGTCGCCGACGAAGGCCGCGAAGAGTCGTCCTACTACGGCTACAACCCGCACACCGACGTCGAGCAGATCACCAGCGAAACCGGCGACACCCGCGCCACCTACGGCTACACCGCCTACGGCAAGAACGACGACAAACTCTTCACCGGCGTCGACAAACCCGACCCCGTCGACCCCACCGCCAAAGAGGAGTACAACCCCTACCGCTTCAACAGCAAGCGCTGGGACAACTCCACCGGCATGTACGACATGGGGTTCCGCGACTACAACCCCGGCCTCAACCGCTTCCTCCTGCGCGACACCTACAACGGCGCCCTCAACGACCTCTCCCTCGGCACCGACCCCTGGACTTCCAACCGCTACGCCTTCACCGGCGGCAACCCCATCAACATCATCGAACTCGACGGCCACAGCGGATGCACGCCCGGTGAATTCTGCAACACCGGTCGCCGCTCCGCGAGCGGCGACATCAAACCGGATGTACGGCCTGAGTATCCTGCATACCGCCCGGCAGGCGACCCGACGACTCCCACCCCGACTGCCCAACCCTCCCCTACACCGTCATCCACTGGACCAAAGGCCACTGACGCCGAAAATCCCCACCCCACGCCTAGCCCGGCGCCCGGGCAGGACATCAATGCGTACTTCCGATTCTGCGAACAAATCGGTCATGAGAACTGCGCATGGGGTAAGGCCGAGCCGTACGCCCTCTACGAGCTCTTCATCGCCGACTTCGTAGAATGCGCGAAAGGTGACGGCGCTTCCTGCATATGGGCTGCAATCAGCGTCGTCCCAGTAGGCAAAGTAGGATCATCGGTACGGGCCGGATCCAAGGCCGCGAAGGCAGGTACGGCTGGACGCCACATCGTCGGCAAGGGCGACGATCCTCTCGTTCCAGACTTGGTGGCAGAGATCGAAAAGCGCCACCCTGGCCATGTGGTTGCGCAAGGCATAGATGTAGTCGGCGCCGACGGCAGCGTGCTCACGGACTTCGACATCGTCACCAAAAACGCGGTCATCCAGGTCAAGACGGGAAGCGGAAAAGGCGCCTTGAAACAGGCTCTGGCCACGCAGAAACTCACCGACTACCCCATCATCATCTATCTGCCGCAGGCTGGTAAGCATGTGGTGCGAGGACTTGAGAGGAACGGATTCTTGGTGACAAGGGACATGGATACTTTAATGTCCGTCATCAAACCCTAGCCGCTTCTACTCCCAGCTAGAAGGATGTCCTTTGCGTGCCAGTTCATGATAATCTAGGCACGCAAAGGATATTCTTAGAATTCCGTCGTCAGGAGCCGTCGTGCGTCCCACCATAGTGCTGCTCGGCACCACCGCTGTCATGGATGCCATCGCGGCTCGACTCAAGTCGTACGGCACGTATGAAGAAAAAGATATATTCGATCGTCTGTCCGCCGGGGACTGCCTGTTCAACATAGACTTGTCTGGCGACGTCCTTGACGACTATGACGACGGCGAGCTCCAGGATCTGGCCATATCCAGCGAAGACCTGGGCGCCATTCTCATCGAGTATCAATCGGTGTCCTGCATAAGGAAATTGGTGCTGACCGTCATTTCCGAACAGGACGGCTTTCTCGACACTAATCATGGAAGAATCATCGCGTTCGACGAGGTGCGCAACCGCTTCGACAGAGAGCCGGATTGGGATTGGAGGCGCAGCACCAGGTCATCGAAGCGGTCCTAGGAAATCACATACGGCGACGCCTTGATGTGCCTGCAAGCCTCAGCCTCCGCCGTCTGATCAAGCCCGGACTCACCGCATACCAAGGGAGCATCAGGAACAGCGCCGTCCCCCGAGCCACGCACAACCTGCGCCGGATCAAATACGAGGTGGCCCGCCGCTGGAGTGAAGTCCCGCTGATCGACATCCTCAAGGAGGCGATCCTTCGCACCGACTGCCTGGCCAAGGTGACCGCGGCGACCGGCACCGGCCACATGAGCCCCGAGGTGCCGGCTGAGCGGCTCATGCTGGTCATCTACGCCTACGCCATCAACTGCGGCATCCGGCAGATGATCTTCGGCGCACACGCCCACAGTGAGGAGGACCTGCGCTACGTCCGCCGACGCTATCTGACCCCGGAGGTGGTCTGTACCATCGCCGTCGAAATCGCCAACGCCACCTTCGCCGCCCGCGACACCGGCCTGTGGGGGCAGGGCTCCAGCTCGACCAGGCTTCGGCCGCCCCGAACTGGGTCGGCGTGATCCTCTCCGGTATGGCGCTGCTGCTCGCCTTTCCTCGCCGCCTACCTGGACCGGCGCACTCGTACCGTGAGCCGAGTCGTCGCCGGGTCCGCGGCGGCGAAGCCCGCCCCGGCAACGACCTGACTCGCCCCCAGGCACGGGCGGGCTCCTTGGCGGTGAACAGGCGGCGGCCGGCCAGGCTGACGTAGACCAGGGCGACCAGGACGGGAACCTCGATGAGCGGGCCGACCACTCCGGCCAGCGCCTGGCCGGAGGTGACGCCGAAGACGCCGACCGCCACGGCGATGGCCAGCTCGAAGTTGTTGCCGGCGGCGGTGAAGGCCAGCGTGGTGGAGCGCTCGTAGCCCAGGCCGATCAGCTTGCCGGCCAGGAACGACCCGCCCCACATGAGCGCGAAGTAGGCCAGCAGCGGCAGCGCGATGCGCGCGACGTCGCCGGGCTGGGAGGTGATCGTGCCGCCTTGCAGGGCGAACAGGATGACGATGGTGAACAGCAGCCCGTACAGGGCCAGTGGGCCGACGCGGGGCAGGAAACGGCTTTCGTACCAGTCCCGGCCGCGGGTGCGTTCGCCGCGCTTGCGGGAGGCGTAGCCGGCGGCCAGCGGGATGCCCAGGAAGATGAGCACGTACTGGGCGATGTCCCAGGCCGAGACCTGAAGCGCGGACTGCGCGAGGCCGAGCCAGCCGGGCAGCACCTGCAGGTAGAACCAGCCCAGCGCGCCGAAGGCGACCACCTGGAAGACCGAGTTGAGCGCGACCAGGACGGCGGCGGCCTCGCGGTCGCCACACGCTAGGTAGTTCCAGATGAGGACCATGGCGATGCACCGCGCGAGCCCGACGATGATCAGGCCGGTGCGGTACTCGGGCAGGTCCGGCAGGAAGATCCATGCCAGCGCGAACATGACGGCCGGGCCGAGCACCCAGTTCAGCACCAAGGAGGAGACCAGCAAGCGGCGGTCACCGGTGACGGCGCCCAGACGGTCGTAGCGGACCATGGCCAGCACCGGGTACATCATCAGCAACAGCCCGAGCGCGATCGGTAGCGAGATCTCGCCGACCTTCACCGCTTCCAGCGCGGTGTTCAGCCCCGGTACCAGCCGGCCGAGCAGCAGCCCGGCGGCCATCGCCGCGATGATCCACACCGGCAGAAAGCGGTCGAGCGTGGACAGGCCGGCGATGACGCCCTGCGCGGCGGCCGGCGAGGCCGGTGAAGCTGGGGACGTGGAAGAGGGCATCGTGCTGATCCTCAGACGGTGGCGGACGCGTCGAGCAGAGCCGACAGCTCACCCAGCGTCTCGGGAACCAGCCGGTAGTACACCCAGGAGGCGCGCCGCTCCGAGGTCAGCAGCCCGACCTCCTTGAGCACCTTCAGGTGGTGGCTGATGGTCGGCTGGGACAGCTCGAACGCGCCGGTGATGTCGCACACGCACACCTCGCCGCCGGCGCGGCTGGCCACGATGGACAGGATGCGCAGCCGTACCGGGTCGCCGAGTGCCTTGAACACCCTCGCCGCCCCGGCCGCCTGCTCGGCGTCCAGCGGCTCGCGCATCAGCGGCGAGCTGCACTCCAAGAGCTCCAGAGGTTCCACATCTACTCCGTATAGACAGCCATCGAAATCGACGCCTTTCTATATTGACATACATCAAAGCCAGAAGGAGTCCGCGGAGCTTGGGTGAGTCTCGTAACGCTGAAGGCCCTCGCCGACTCGGCGAGGGCCTTCAGCCACGTGTGCGTACCGGTGTGTGTGTCGCCTCTCGGCGAAGGGCACAACGCGGCTCCAGCCGAACGGTAGTCCGCGAAGGCGATAGGTGAGGCCCGGGGACACTGGGCACACCGGCCACGACCGATGTAACCATCAGACGGCCATCCCTGTTCCCGGCCACCGTCCCGGGCGGCGACTCAGGCCCCGGTCAAGGTGCTACGGCGCTCGATCATCAGCGCGTCCCGCCAGAGACCGTGGTGACAGCCGATGCGCTCGCGGGTGCCCACGACGCGGAAGCCGAGCGCCTGGTGCAGGCTCAGGCTGGCGGCATTCTCGGGAAAGACACCCGACTGGATCGTGCAGACACCGGCGTCCTCGGCGGCGGCGATGAACGCCGCCAACAGCGCACGACCGATGCCGTGAGCCTGGCAGCCGGGGTGGACGTAGATGCTGTGCTCGACCACGCCGGCGTAGACCCGGGCGGGACGAGACCGCTGAGACGGCCACCCAGCCGAGCATCTCGCCGGAGTCGCTGTCGGTCGCCGCGTACCGCAGGTGCGGCAACCGGCTCGCGGTGAACCCTCCCAACTGGGCGCAGTGGTCTCGAAACTGGCCTGGCCGGTGTCCAGCCCGGCCTGGTAGATCGCCAGCACCTCGGCGGCATCGCTCTCGCGCATCGGCCGGATCTCCAGGCCGAGCCCGATGGCGGGCTTGAGGGCCTGGACGATGGCTGAGTGCACCCCGTCGCCGTGATCGGCGGTCAGCACGATCCGCACGTCTGTGAACCCGGCCGCCGCCAGCAGCCTGCGGTACTCGGTGACCGGCAGGGCCCCGGCCACGCAGCCGATGCGCTGCTCGGCCGCCCGGCGGCGCTCCGGATCGAGCTCGCCGTCGACCACCATATCGCTGACGCCGAACCGGCCGCCCGGCCGCAGTACCCGGAACGCCTCGGCCAGGACCGCCGCCTTGTCGCCGGACAGATTGATCACACAATTGGAGATGGCCACGTCCACCGACCGGTCCGGCAGCGGCACCCGCTCAATGCTGCCGTGCAAGAACTCGACGTTCCGCGCGCCGGCCTGCTCGGCGTTGCGCCGGGCCAGCGCCACCATGTCCGCGCTGGCATCCACCCCGTACACCCTGCCCTGCGGGCCGACCCGGCGGGCCGAGAGCAGCACGTCGATACCGCCGCCCGCGCCGAGACCCAGCACCGTCTGGCCGGCACGCAGCTCGGCGACGGCCACCGGGTTGCCGCATCCCAGGCTGGCCCGCACCGCCCCCTCGGGCAGCAAGCCGAGTTCCTCATAGCCGGCCGCGCCGAAGCCACCCTGCTCGAACGCGTCCTGCCCGCAGTCGGCGATCGTCCTTCCGGCGTCCGCGGCACGGGCCAGCGCGGAGTAGTGATCGATGATCTCGTCGTACGCCATGACCAGGCTCCTTCAGTCGCAGGTGGGCGCGACCGGCGCGGGGTTGCCCATGACCACGTCAGCGGCGGTCGGAAAACAGCTCACACAGTTCTCGTTGATCCGGTACAGGCTGGACGTCCCTTGCCTCTCGACCAGCACGAACCGCACCTCAGCCAAGATCTTCAGGTGGTGGGAGACGGTCGACTGGCCCACCCCGGACGCGGCCACGATCTCGCCCACGCTCATCGGCGCGCGCCGCCGGGCCAGCAGCGACACGATCTGGATCCGGGTCGCGTCGGCCAGGGCCTTGAACCAGCTCGCGTACTCCTCGGCCTCTGCGCGCGGCAGTGGACCCTTGGTCTCATTCATCGTAAATCGACGATATTCGATTGATCTGGAAGGCGGAAGCCCACTGCTCCCTTTCTCGCAGGGTATGAGCGATCACGGCGGCCCCGCGACGAGGACGACCCCTCGCCCAGACGGTGCTGAAACGGCGGGCAGAGCCGCAGAGATCTTGGCACTGAACGTTGAGGACTTGGACCTGGAGCATGGGCGGGCGCCTTTCGGTCCACGGGTGGCGCTGTCGAGTGGGTGTATCGGGATGGCGGCACCGCCCACCTGCTGCCCCGCCTCCTCCGGCTCCCTAAGGGCAGCACGGGCCGGTGTTCCTGTCCGAACGCCACCCCGTCCCGGCTCGCAGGCCGGCGGCCGGCGATATCTGCCCGCACGCCGACCGCGACCGCGTCCTGCTGGAGAAGCACGCCGGGATCGACCCGCACCAGCTGCGCCACAGCGCTGCCACCCACCTCGGCGACGCCGAGGTCCCGCTGCAGCTCATCATGGGCAAGACCCGGCACAAGAACCCCCGCACCGTCATGCGTCAAGCCCAGGGCTGAGGCCATCGCCGTCGTCTATCCGTACGGTGCGAACGCGGGTCAGCTGAGGACGATTCACCTCCATACTGGACACGCAGTGGGATCATCGTGACAGATGACACCTGAGGGGGGACTTTGCCTGACAGCCGCCACAAGTACCTCTACGAGCGCCTCGGGGATCACGATTTCCAGCAACTCATCGGGGCGCTGCTTTCCGAGCGCTTCCCAGATTTTGTCCCGCTACCTCTGCGGCAGGCCGACGGAGGCCGTGATGGGGTCCGTAGCGCACCTGAGAAACGGCTGATCTATCAGGTTAAATGGTCTGCCACAGGCACTGAGAAGGACCCCGTTGCGTGGCTGGACGCAACAATCACTCAGGAAGCCGAGAACATCAGGCGGCTCGCGGCCGAGGGCGCGAAAAAGTACATCATCGTGACGAATGTCCCGAGTACCGGTAGGCCCAGAACAGGGACGTTCGACAAGCTTAACGAAAGGTTAGCCGCCCACTCGAAGACCTTCGGCCTCGATATGAGCGCTTTGTGGCGCGAGGCGATCAACTCGATGGTTGATGCGGCATCGACCGAGCTCAAGTGGGCCTATGCCGACATGCTGGCAGGATGGGAGGTCATCCGTTATCTCCTCAGTGAGGAGACAGCAGCCAAACGGAATTCGGGCCTTCGCGACCTCCTTCGCAAGGTGGCCGCTGCACAGTGGGACAACGACGAGCGCGTCAAGTTCAGCCAAGTCGATTTGGACCGGGAACGCCTGGCCGACCTGTTCGTCGATGTGCCGGCGGACATGATCCACGTTCCCCGCCGGGCACAGGGGTTGGCAACTGACACCCACCGGCTGGGGCGGTGCCGCCTCCTACATCATCGGCAAGTCGCCCTACCCGTTCACCCTCGTGCGGGGAGCACCCGGTCAGGGCAAGTCCACGCTGGGGCAGATCGTCTGCCAGGCGTTCCGTGCCGCATTCATGCCGGCACAGACGCCCACATCTGATCTGCCGGCGACCAGCAAGCCCAGATTTCCGCTCCGGTTCGATCTCGCCGACTATGCGGCATGGATGCAAGGCTACGACGTCTTCGACAAGTCAGATGCCCCCACCATCAAGAAGGAGAAGAAGCGGCACGCTCAGGAGGCGACCATCGAGTGCTTCCTAGCCGCCCTGATGTCGCATCTCGCAGGAGGCACCTCAGTAGCAGCTTCGGATGTACAGGATCTGTTCGACCGGGTGCCGAGCCTGATCGTTCTTGATGGCCTGGACGAGGTCGGCAGTATGGCGGCGCGCCGCCGCGTCGTGCAGGAGATCGATTTGTTCTGCTCCCGGGGCAGGGCGTACGCCGTCGAACCCCGAGTGATCGTCACCTCACGTCCCAATTCCGCCGGTCTGCCAGAACCGGATGCGGATGTGTTCGAGGTCATCTCGCTGAGTCCCCTGGATCATGCTCTGCGCGATCAGTTCCTCCGGAAGTGGTGCGCCGTGCACAACGTCCGAGGCAACGACAGCCGCACACTGCGCCGCAACTTCAACGAAAGGACTCGCGAGCCCTACATCGGCGAACTCGCCGGCCATCCGATGCAGCTGACCATTCTGCTCTACCTCCTGCGCCAGCACGGGGACGCGACACCAAGCCAACGCACCGAACTGTACGACGCGTACATGAATCTGCTCTTGGCTCGAGAGGCGAACAAGCACCCCGAGACGGTCCGGAAATATCGGACGGAACTCCTGGAGATCGTCCCGTTCCTCGGCTGGTACGTCCAGTCCCGAGCAGAGGAAGACGGTCACAGCGGGCGAATGACGCGCGACGAGGTCGAGGCCGCGATGAAGCACTTCCAGCGGACCTATGGCAAGCCCGAGAACGTGGTGGATGAACTCTTCGAGGCCGCGACCGACCGACTGTGGGCCCTGACGGGCAAGGAACAGGAGACCTACGAGTTCGAAGTGCAATCGCTGCGGGAGTACTTCGCGGCGCGATATCTGTACCGCTACGCCGGCGAGGGCGACCCCCGCTTCGACCGCACGCACGTCTTCCGTGAACTACTTCGACGGCCCTACTGGTTCAACACCGCCCGCTTCTACGGCGGCCACGCGACGGGCTCCGACCTCTATGTGCTGCAGGCGGGGATCACTCACGAGCTTACGGACAATCCCTCCAAGCATGTGCGCGTGGCATCGTGGAGCCTCATCACCGACGGCGTGTTCAACAGCCGGCCGCTGGAAGCCGCCGCGAACGTGGACGCGCTGACCGACGACCATGGCAGCAAGCTCCTGTTGGAGGCGCTCGACGACAGGGCGATAGCGACACTTCCGGACCCGTCACACGCCGGCAAGGTGTGGGAGCGCCTCACCCAAGCCATCGCCGCACACCCCAACAATCACGTTCGCATGCGCGTCATTCGCGACCTACTCGGGCAACGACGCCAGTTCGCCCGCTGGTGGATTGATCGGCTTACCCAGGCGATCGGCACCGACGACGAGATCGCCTGGCTGAGGCTCGGCGCGGCCTGCGAAGTCATCGCCGGTGATGTCATCGACATCCCCGGTCTTTCCGCCGAGGACGGTGAGCGGGCCCAGCTGATCCTCAACACCGGAGGCCTGCCCCAGAAAGGCAGCTTCCTTGAGGAGCAACTCCGTCGGGCCGTACTCGACGGCCAATGCACCGAGACGACCTCAGTGCGCTCGGAACTTGCAAGGATCGCGGTAGCCCTCAGCCCCGCCGAGTTCTACTCCTTCGGCACCCGTCCCACGCCCCAGACGCCGAAAGCGTCCTCCCCCGATCGTCGCTCACAGGCCATCCAACTCCTACGCAAGTCAGGATCGGCCCTTGCCGACGTCGCGAGCTTCCGACGATTCCAGCGCGGCGAGAAGGGCAGCACGTCCCCTGGTCCAACGCCTCCACCGCGCTGTTCCACGAGGTCGGCCGCTGCTGGCTTGTTACGGAGATCGCCGTCATCGGTGCGGCCATGCCGCTTCTTGAGGGATATACGCGTGTGCCAGGCGCACAAGCACTGGGCGCCACTGGTCACCCCGCGGCGCTCATCGCACACACCCGGGCCCATGCGCGTGACGCCATGTGGTGGCGCGACCGGCTCAAAGCGTGCGACGACGACCACTCCCTGGCCGAGTGGGCCCTTGCGCTCTGGGCGATCGCAGCAGGCGACACCATCGAGGAGCTCCTCATCGAACTTGAGCAGTGTCTCGACCGGCTCCCGAACAGGCGGCGGCGTGCCCTCCGCATCGCGGCTCTTCGCCTCGGCGAAGCCGGGCTCCTTGCAGAGCGATCAGTGACAGCCACCACCGCCAGCGGCTTGCTCGCGGAGCTGCTGGCTGCCCGAGCCGGCCGCGCAGGCACACAGGGCAGTCCAGATTGGGTGGCTCCGGCAGCCGTTCAAGAGCGAGCACCACTGGCAAGTGTTGCCCGCACAGCGAAGTGGCTCAAAGTCGATCAGGCGCCACGGTACCGATAGGCGGACCAGCGACCGCCGACCTGTCGGTTCTCAATCTCTGCGTCATGCGCCAACGCTGTGACCTGCCGGCTACCTCGGTGTCTCACACCGTGTCACACGTCGGTTGTCTCAGGCCGCGTGTCATCTCCTCGGCTTCCCAGGCGACGGCAAGCTGCTGACCTGCGGGATGACACCCGTGTGAGACTGCGAATGAGAAGGTGCACGGAATTTGGGAACCTACACGACCTCTCAGAGTCCGATGCCGTGCAGCGGGTTGTCGTTCCACTTGTCGGCCTGGTGGATGTAGCCGGCGACGACGGGCGAGCCGTCGGCCCAGCGTCCATGGCGGGTGATCGCGGACATGGGCGCGCCGGCCTTGGCGGCCGAGGTGGCGCCGCCCGCGCGCAGGCCATGTGCGGTGTAGGCATCGGCGTGGTCGAGGCCGGCGCCTGCGGCGGCCCGTTTGACGATCAAGTTGATCGACTGCGGGGTCAGCCGTTCACGACGGCCGCGCCCGGCGACGGGATGAGCGGGGGAGGCGATGCGGCCGTGCCGGTCGATCGGGCGGAACAGCGGCCCGGTCGTCACGCCGGCGTCGGCCAGGTCGGTGAGCCAGGCGCGGGTCACCCTGATGGGGCAGGTCTGCGGGTGCTGGCCGTAGGGGATGGCGACGATCTCGCCGTGGGCGTCCTGGTCGGTCTTGCTGAACGGGACGTACAGCTCCAGGCCGTCGGCGGTGAAGGTGAGGTCGTCGATGTCGATGTCGGTGATCTCCGAGCGGCGGCCCATCAGGGCGAAGCCGAGCACCAGGACGGCGCGGTCACGCCGTCCTGCGGGGGCGCCGTCCGGCAGGGCGTCGACCATCGCGCGCAGCCGGTCGACGGTGATCGGCGGAGATTTGCGGGGGCGGTGGCCCTGCTGGGCGCGCTCGCGGCGGTAGGCGCGCAGGGCCAGCCGGGCCGCGGCGGTGGCGGGTTTGGCGAGCTGGTCGTGGGCGGCCAGCACGCAGGCCAGCGCGCGGTCGATGGTGGAGGGGGCGTACTACTGGGCGGCCAGGTGGGCGACGTAGTTGGCCAGGGTCGCGGGGGTGGCGGGCAGCAGGGTGCGGCCGGTGGACTTTGGCACCAGGTGGCGTAGGCGCCGAAGTCGCGGGCGTAGGCGAGGCGGGTGTTGGCGGCCAGGCCCTGCTCGACCAGCCGGGCCGTCCGGCCGTCCAGGAGGTGCTCATGCTCATCCGGGGCGGGCGGCGCGGGGGCGGGCTCCGGGAGCCGTTCGGGGGCGCCCATACGGTTTTCCATGATCAATTTTGTGGTACTGAAGGCGGTCAGCGGGAGAAGGGGCGGCATCGGCTGCGGATCAGGCCCACTGACAGCAGGCGGGAATCCCACTGACAGCAGGTGTGCTCTCACATAACAACAATTGTGTGAGAGATCCACGCTGCCCGGATATTCGTATCCGATCGAATGATCCGATTCGGATACGGATCGGCTATGGCTCTGATAGATTTGTGAGCATGATCGAGGGAACCGAGCAGGCCGGTCCGAGCGTGGGAACCAGCGAGGAGATTCCGCAGCCGGTGCAGGGGCAGGTCGAGGAGGCGGTGGCCGCCGGGCGCGCCGCGCGCACCCGCGCCGCTGGGCGGCGGCCCTGCCGCTACTGCGGCGGCGCCCTGCCCGCCGGCAAACGCGCCGACGCCCTGGACTGCAGCGACGACCACCGCCGCCGCTACAACCGCGAACGCGTCGCCGCCGCACCGCCCGACCGCGACAGCGGAGAGGTCCGCCTGGAACACGCCGGCGCCGTACTCGGGCCGCTGACCGATCAACTGACCGCCACGGCGGCCGCCCTGCGCGCAGCCTTGGACGAAGCCGTCACCGACGCGCTGAACGAGGCCCGCGCCGCACGCGCCGACGCCGACCGCGCCCGCCGCGAGCAGGCCGAAGCCGGCACTCGTGCCGAGCTGGCCGAACGCCGCGCCCAAACCGCCCGCGAAGCACAGCAGGCCGCCGAACAGGCCGCCCACCAGATCAGACAGGAGGCCGGCAGCAAGGTCGACGAGGCCAAGGAGGACGCCCGCGCCGCCTGGGCCCAGACCGCCGAGCATGAACGCTCCCGCGGCGCCGCCGAACAGGCCCGCGACAACGCCCTGAACGAGCGCGACCGCGCCACGGCGCAGCTCCAGGCGAAGACGGCCGAACTGGAGGAGGCCCGCCGCGAGCTCGACCGGCTACGCGCGGCTGTCGAGGAGCAGGCCCGCCAGGCCGACGCCCTCCGCGCTGCGGCCGCCGACGCCGAGCAGCGCGCCCGCGACGCCGAGACCGCCCGCGAACGCGCCGAGCACGAAACCCTTCAGGCCCACGCCCGCGCCGAGACCGCCACGGCACACGCTGACGCCGCCCGCGCCGAAGCCGCTGAGGCCCGACTCGCGCTGGTCGCCGCCCAGGGCGAAGCGGCTGCCGCCGCACAGCTCCGGGCCCGCGCCGAGGACGAGCTCCGCCAGGCCCGCACCGAGCACGACACCCAACGCGAGCGCGCCGCCATCGCAGAGCAGCGAGCCCGCGCCGCCGAAGCCGAACGCGAGCGCGCCACCGAGCAGACGCATCAGCTGCGCGACCGGCTGACCACCGCCCAGGCCGCCGCCGGGCTGGTGCTGCCGGAACTGACCGACCTCAGCAGCGACCACGGTGTCGGGGTTCGCGGCGTCACCCTGCCCGACGCCGGTATCGACGTTGCCCGGGACCCGGACGGCGCCGTGATACTGCACTTCCAAGATCAGGAGATCCGGCTCGGCGACCCGCAGCACGTTCCAGCTCGTGGGCGAACCCTGGCCGCCGCGATCCTGGCCGCCTCCGCTGCACGCCCCTGACCGGCGGCCCAGCGGGTGCGCCGCCGCCGGCTCCCTCCCCCAGCCGCCGCGACCATCCCATCAAGGACGTCCCCCACATGAGCGCTGCCGACCGAGCTGAACCATGCGACAGTGATGCCCCGCCGGACTAGATCGCTGATGTGAAATTTGGGTTAGTGATCGTAGGCGATCAGGGATCGTTTCACGGGTGCGCCGATGTTCCAGTTGTGCCAGATGACAGCG